>JAJZBS010000107.1 GCA_021851885.1 Actinomycetes bacterium
ACCGCCTCCGGCCAGTGTGACGCCACAACGAGATGCGGTCCGGGGAGCGCGGTATCGCGCGGCCGACAACAGACCTTCCGGCCGATGTTTCCCCGCTCGTCTCCCCGCTCGCCTCCCGTGCCGCTCCGGCCAGACCAGCACGCGTCAAGTCCGACTTGGTCGCGGCGGTTTCGGGAAGGTGATCGCACGCCTACGGCAGAATCACAGCGATGCCTTCTCGGCCTCGACGAGGTGCGAGAACGCACGGGATTTTCGGAGTTCTCCGACACCCCTCTCAGATCGTTCGTCCTGACGGACCCGAGGAAGGGGCCTCTGACCCAGCTGCTGTTCGAGTTGGCGCAGCTCGTTCTGTGGGCTGTTTTCTCCGCGGTCAACGTGGCCCATACCCACGACGGTTGAGGCAGGGCACGATGCTACTGGAAGGAAGGCCGGCTTCCCGGACGCCGTTCTGGTCGCTTTGTCGCCGGCCGCTTGCCATGGAGTTGGACGTTCAGACGGTCCAGACTCGCCCGGCCGACCATCGGGAGCCGAACGTCAAGAAGGGTGACCCGGTCCGGGTCATCGACAATTCAGCGTTTCAGGTTGCCAGCTGCCAGACTGCTTCTGGGACGGTCGATTTCGTGGTTCCTCCCGGCGACCCGCCCCTTCGTCACCATCCAGGTTGTCGTGCAACAGGTGAGGCCAACTCGTTCGCTCGGTAGGCTGATCCCATGTCGAGCCTGGAGGACTCTCGGCTCCGAGCCGCCATCTTCGACCATCTCGACCGCCTCGTCGCCTCCAGCCTGGACGGCTCCCTCCGATCGGCCGCCATCAACACGTTCAGCTTCGATGACCATCCCCTCCGCCTCATCGTCCCGACGGGCATCCGGAAGCCCGCCGGGCTCGACGCGGCTCTCACCATTCGCACGGCGTTCACGCCACCGGACCAGCTCCCGCCCTACGCCGACACCGAGCGTGCTGACGGGCTGGTCGGCTACAAGTACCGGGGGACGGATCCCGACCACGCCGACAACCGGGCGCTCCGGGCCGCGATGCTCAACGGTCTGCCGCTCGCTTACTTCATCGGCGTGGCGAGAGGCGTCTACGTCCCTCGCTACCCGGTCTGGCTTGTCGACGAGAACCCCGCGGACCTGGAGTTCGCCATCGCCGTCGACGAGGGCCAGCGCCTCGTGGACCTCTCTTCACCTCCCGAGATACGCCGAGAGTACGTCGAGCGGCTCACCCGCACCCGACTCCACCAGCCGGTGTTCCGTGCCCGGGTGCTGAGGGCATACCAAGCGCGCTGCGCGATGTGCCGGCTGCACCATCCCGAACTACTCGATGCCGCCCACATCATCCCTGACGGCCAGCCCAAGGGTGACCCTGTTGTGCCAAATGGCCTGTCGCTTTGCAAGATCCACCACGCGGCCTATGACGCCAACCTTCTCGGGGTGCGACCGAATCTGGTCGTGGAAGTGACGCCACGGCTGCTGCAGGAGTCGGACGGGCCGATGCTTACTCACGCGCTCCAAGGAATGGACGGAGCGGCGCTGCTCATCCCGAGAGAGAAGGCCGCCCAGCCAGACAAGCAGCGCCTACAAGTCCGGTACGACCAGTTCCGAGCCGCGAGTTAGCCGGAATTCGCCGACCGAAGCGCTGTGCAGGCACGGACCCGCGGGCCCCTGACCTGCCAGAATGGCGACGATGGCGACACCGGGGAACACCGCCGACGATTGCGCACAGCCGCTGCAGTCACCTGAATCGCTGGGGGAATCTGGTTCGCACGGCATCTCCCCGCAGCCCTTTATTGTGGCCATGGCTGTCGAGATCGCCTGCCTGCTGCTGCTTGCATGGCTGATCGTCCTTCGCATAAGGGCAGACATCCCTCTCCAGGCCAGCCACGCGTTCGAGACAAGACCGGGGTTCTCCGTGCTCTCGCGCATCGACTGGCCAAGGCTGTTGGGGTTCATCTGCGATGGAGCCGTGATCGTGTCGTTGCTCCTCCTCAGCGCGTTGGCCGTATGGATTACCTCTCGGCGGCCCATTGACCCTGACAACAGACCCAGACTCCATGTTGTCCGGATCGCAGCGGTCCTCTGCGCGTGCCTTGCTTTCCTTGAATGGATCTCCCTGATTCCCGCCACTCGTGCTTGGCACAGCTATCGAGCTGGTGAGATCGGAACACCCGATCGCTGGCAAGCCGTCGTGGTGCTCGCTTTCGGCGCTACAGCAGCGATGGCTTGTACGGTCCTCGGCATACGTATCGCCCGGCGTTCCTCCCGGAAGATCGGGCCGGCGCGATGGGCGTTGCTCGCCGCGGTCGTGGCGATCGTAGTTGCCGGCGCTGTCGCCGACCAGACCATCGCGGTTGGAGATAGTAGCTACGCCTACACGTCGTTGTTGACCAGCCAACCACGCGGGTCAATCCTCGGCATCCCAGTGGTCCAGGGCTTTCAGATGCTCGCGTTGCGGCAAGCACCCGCGACCCAGCTCCTCTTGTCGGTGGCGTGCGGCGATTACGGAACCTGTATGGCCTTCGGCATCGGCAGCTCGCACAGGTTCTTGAGCGACTATCCGGAGATCGTCATCTCTACGAACGGCGGAAGGACGTGGCAGAGCTGGATGTACCCCGCCCTCGGCTTGGTGCCCACGAACGGCGTCGTGTCGTGTGTCGCGCGCACGTGTCGCGCCTTGGTCGGTGGCGGTTCGGATTCATCTGCCTTCCTTACCGCCACGACGATGGGCGTCGGTCCCCCTGCCGTGCATCTGGCCAAGGGCCCATATCCTGGCGCCGTTCCTCGTGGGTTTGTGCCAGAAGGACCAATGTCTTGCTCTAGCCTCACCTGGTGTGGAGTGATTGCGGCTCGATGCGGCTGCAAGGGACTCGGATTCTTCTGGACCGATGATGGCGGGATGACTTGGAACGGGCCAGCCGTGCCTCTGCGCGGATACGACAACTCTCACCCCACGGGAATGTCGTGCCCGAATGAAAGCCACTGCATAGTGACCGCAGTCGTCACCGCGCGCGATCGTTCGCCTCGGGGCATGATCCTGGTTACCGTCGACAGCGGACGTACATGGGATGACGTGCTGCTCCCCCATGGGACGAATGAGATCTATTCGACCTCCTGCGTTGACGCGACGACATGCTGGGTGGTGGCCGGAACGTCGCCGTGGTCTCGCTTGACGCCGGTCGAGCTCATCCTTTCCACCGATAGTGGTAGGTCGTGGAGGGAGATTCGCGGCCCGTCACTGCGAGGTGGGGACGCGCTTCTCGGTTCTTCATGCTGGAGCCGGCGGCAATGTGCGATGATCGCAGCTCCGGTAACGGGAGCGGCGGCAACCGAGTACACGACCGACGATGGCGGGAGCACGTGGGTGTCGCGGCGCGCGCCAAGGCTCGACGCCTTGACTTGCCGGTCGGGTGGCACCTGCGTTGGGTTGGACCAAGCCGAGATGTACGTAAAGGACGGCAGTGGCCACAACTGGCGACGTGTCCGTCTACCGGCTCCGCACTTCGTGGCCTCGCACTGACGGTGGATCCAGGACGAGGGTCGTAGCCGCAGCTCGTAGACAGCGAGGCGATGCGAGCTTGAGGCGACCAGGCTGCACCGTCACGTCCATATTCATGTCGGCGACCCGGTCACCCCGCACCGAAGATGGTCCGCCTCCGCCGCCGCTCGGGAGCATCGACAACCGTCAAAGAGTTTTCGGCCGCGCCCGTGGGCCCGCTAGGTGAGGCTTCTGCCTGTAGACGCTGTAGACGGTCGGCGAGGAGAGAGTTGATGACATCCACCCTGGCCCGCGCGCTGACGGTGTCCTGGAATGCCAGACCGGCGAAGACCCTGCCCTCGCCGAGACGGTCGTGTTCCTGGCAGAAGAGGTCGAAGGACCGAGTGACCCGTTCGGCGTCCCTTTCTCCGGAGCCCTCCATGCAGCCAGGGTGCTCAACGAACGACCCTTTCGCGAATGACGGGGTGCGGCAACCGGCACGGTCCTCGACGCCGTGGAGGTAGTCGCGCTCGCCGCCTCCATCGCCGATCGCAAGGAGGTCGACCGCATGCGCCAACGCGGTCAGCTTCTCGGGTGGCGTTGGGCTGCTCAGAGCCTTCACCCCGACTGGCAGTTCGGCGCCCGGCACCGCGAGACCCAGCCAGGACTCGCGACGGCTCTCGCCGCCCTGCGGGAAGTCACCCCGGACGCCGAAGCCGTCGACGCCTTGACGGGGGCAGCGTGCGACGACCTGGGCGGGCGCAGCCTGACTGATCTCTTCGCCGCCGGGCGCGTCGAGACCGTCGTCCGGCTCATCGCCTCCACGGCGGAGAAGTCCTGAGCTACCCCGGGCCCGCCCCCGCCTGGCCTGCGCTTGCGGCGATCTCGGGGCCAGTGGTCGCGGATCGACCCTGTCCATACCGATGACTGGGACTGGACGCCGCGCGAGTGACCGGCTGGCCGCTTGAACCCGCTGCTGGGTCGCTTCCGCCTCCGCTACACGGCCAATCTGTGAAGACCGGGACTACGCGTTGGATCGAGGTCTAGGTGTCGCCATGCGAAGGATTGCCGTGCCGCACGGCCCTGAACAGCCCCTCAAGCGTGGGTGGTTGTGGGTAGACGACGGAGATTGGCCTTGCAGCTGCCGCAAGTCCGTGCGGTTCGGCCGTGAGGTGGAGTCGCGGACGTCCTGAACAGCGGGTTCGTCACGTGCTGCCTCCCGGGCCCGCGGCGCGATCCGTGCGCGATCTCTGGAAGAAGGCTCGGTCGAGGGCCTCGGCCGCGGCCCGATCGGCTTTTGGGACGGCCCGGGCATCGACGGAGAGGGTCGTGCGGGGCTCGGCGAGGCCGAGCCGAGTCCGGGCGGTCTTGACGTTGACACCCTCGGCCATCCGCGTCGTGGCGTTGGTCCGACGGAGGTCGCGCAAGCCGGCGCCCTCGACGCTCTGGGCGCCTGACCGCCCCAGGCAGGCGTCCTGGTCCGCGAGATCGGAAGGTTTCCTTCATCCTCCGCCGGTCCCGTCGAGACCGTCCAGCACCGCTTCGGCGGCGGCGGCGATCACGTCGAGCTGCTCGGGTGTGAGCCGGCCGATGAAGTGCCGTCGCACCGCCTGGAGATGCCCGGGGGCGGCGGCGGCCAGCTCACGCCGGCCCAGGCCGGTGGCCACCACGTGGGCGCCTCGCCGGTCGGCGCCGCACTTCTCCTTGTTGACCAGGCCTCGCTCGGCCATGCGGCTGACCTGGTGGGAGACCCGGCTCTTCTCCCAGCCGAGCGTCTTGGCAAGCTCGAAGAGGCGCATCCGCGCCTCGGGCCGGTCGGTGAGGGCGACCAGGACCAGGTAGTCGGGGTAGGACAGCCCGGCGTCGGATGTCAGCTGGCGGGCCAGCTGACCGTCGAGGCGCAGGTGCATGAACTGGAGCGCCCGCCAGGCCCTCTCCTCCCTCTCATCCAGCCACCGGACATCTTCCACAACTTTCATGGTACCGGGAATAGTTGATATATCCACCATGTTGCCTGCTATGTCAACCAACCCTCAGGAGATGAAGACCATGACCACCACGAGCACTCCCGCCGCAGTGACCGGCACCTACGCCATCGACCCGACCCACAGCCGGATAGGTTTCGTCGCCCGCCACGCCATGGTCACCAAGGTACGCGGCGCGTTCAACGAGTTCGAGGGGTCGGGCTACTTCGACACGGAGAACCCGGCCGGCTCCCGGGTTGAGCTGACCATCAAGGCCGCCAGCATCGACACTGGCAACGCGGACCGCGACGGCCACCTGCGCTCGAACGACTTCTTCGACATGGACACCTACCCGGAGATCACCTTCACCTCGACCGCGGTCGAGGCGGTCGACGCCGGGCAGTACCGGGTTACCGGGGATCTGACCATCAAGGGCGTCACCCGGCCGGTCGCGATCGACTTCGACTACACCGGCACAGCCGTCGACCCTTTCGGCAACACCCGCATCGGCCTCGAGGGCAAGACGAAGGTCAACCGCAAGGACTGGGGCGTCAACTGGAACGCCGCTCTCGAAGCCGGGGGCGTGCTCGTCAGCGAGAACGTCACCCTCGAGTTCGACGTGTCCGCCATCCGCACCGCCGACGCCGCCTGACACAACCTCGGTCGTCCGCCCGGCCGCAGCAGCGCCCGGGCGGACGCACCGCAACCGAGCTCGGCGCCCCGCTCAGGACGACCAGGCTGAGGCCAGCGGACGAAGCCTCGACGCGATGACGACCCAGCGTCCACAGCGTGCAGGCCGACAACACGTCAAGATGGTGGCCGTTCGGTTGCCGACCGGCTCGTCCATGGTCGCCGGGGTTCAGCTCACCTCGACGGTGTAGTGGATGGTCTGGGCGACAATCCATCCGTTCTCGATGACAAACGAGTCGGCACCGTCTTGCACCCGGGTGTGCTCCGCCTCGGAAGTCCACTCCAAGAATGCAAAGCGCCCCTCGACAATCCGATTGGTGTAGACGTACGGGGCGCCGGGCAACTCTTCGGCCAACAGCCGGGCCAGATGACGCGCTCCGTCTCGGCCGTGGAACACCCCTCGGCGCTCCAAGATGACGCAGTCAGGCGCGACGTTGCGCTCGATGTCCTCCTCGAAGCGATGCTCGCCGGCCAGGCGCAGATGCTCGTCGAACACTTCCGCCGGCGAACGACGTCGAAGGTCTTCACTCACCGGCGGCCTCCTCGCTCTCGGCTGTGTGTGGCGGGATCCCCCCACGGCAGTCGGTCCCAGCCGGCCGCAGACGGGTGCTCCCAGCCGATGCCTACCCGGTCGGACAGGTCGGGAGTCCGGGAGCCATCTCCGGCCATGGGCACCCGTTGCCCGCTGGAACCGAAGGTTCGCTTCCGGTGCGCACCGAGCGCTCTGGCGGCCCTCCGGCCTGGACGGCCATTCCTGTCGGCGCAGTCAGTCACGGCTGATGGGAGGAGGTCGTCCCTCCAGGCTGGCGAACAGGGCCGGGTCCCAGTCGCAGGCAGCGCAGGAGTGGCGGACGGCGGAGCGGGTAAAGGCCAGCGCGGCTCTGTGGGGGTCGTCGGCGACGACGACGTCGTCCCAGTCGAGGACGTACTCGCCCAGCGCCGGCTCCCACCGGGCCCCGGAGGGTTCGAGCGCCGCCGATCCGTAGCCGGGCGGGGCAGGATGGGCGTAGGCGTAGAACGCGGCCTTCGGGTAGCGGCGGTCGCCGGGCCACCATCCGACCGCCACCTCCTGGGCGTCCATGGCGTTGCGCCGGATGAACTCCGACGATCCGGGATCCGCCGGCCGGCCGGAGAACAGGCTCACCGCCAGGTCGAACGACCCCCACCACGCGTTGACCGGCGTCGCCCGCCCCCGGTACGGGGCGCGCAGCTCCGCCAGCACCGCGGCCGCCCGGGTGGCCGCGGTGAAGTAAGCGCTGACCTGGTCATGGTCGTAGGTGGAGTGCTCGTCATCCTCGTCGAGCGGAACGGACCAGGGTGTCTCCTGCGGCCGGGGATCGAATGGCACCGGCCCGACCATCTCTGTCAGGGCGGCCAGCACCTCACGGGTGACGTGGCCGACCGGCCGGTCCAGCGCCACGGCCCGCCGCCGTCCATCGCTGTGCTCGACGGCGGCCTGGTGGGCGTGCAGGTCCAACGCGACCACCACGGCCCCGGATCCGTCGGGAACCGGCAGCGGAAGGGTCTCCCAGCCCCTGGCGGTCAGGCGCAAGGCTGCGTGCTGGAGCTGCGGCTCGGGCGGGGCCAGGCCGGCGGCCAGCTTTCCCAGCACCTGGGTGTGGCCGTGCAGCGTGTCACAGGTCGCGCTCCAGGCCTCATAGGGGATTGCCGGCCAGCGGCGCGCTGCCTTCACCGTGGCCCCGGCTTCTAGGGGTGGGACGCTGCCGGCGGAGCGCTGTCCAACTCAAAGAAGAGTTGGTCGGGGTAGCACCACCACCAGTCCTCTCCCGGCTCGAAGGATCGGATCAACGGGTGGTCGCTGTGGGCGTTCCAGTGGGCCGTGGCGTGACGGTTCGGCGAGCTGTCGCAGCATCCGACATGCCCGCAGGACATGCACATGCGAAGATGAACCCAGCGATCTCCGGTCCGGAGGCAGTCCTCACAGCCCGCGCTCGAGGGCATCACATCACGGACGGTTCCCAGATGGGTGCAGGTGTCAGCCATGGCGAGCTCCTTCCTGACCCTACCAATAAAGGCCGCCCGGCCCCTCCGGGAGCAGCCGGGCGTGGCAGCTGCCGTTGAGGCATGTGCCGGCCGTCGTGGCCTCGAGTGGTCGATGCCTGCTCGGACCGGTCACCAAGCCCCGACGAGCTCCCGCGGGGCCGCCTGTTGCCCAGGATCGCCTGGGAGCCGACACAACCGAATCCCGGCCGGGGAGCGGTCACCCCGCGCCCGGATCCTGGTGGGCTTGAGAGTCACGCCCACCCGTGACTCGCCGCGCTGGTCGATCCTGGATGACCGGCTGCTCTGCCCGCTGGACCAGGCCCACCCCCGGCGCGACGATGGGCCAAGCCGAGGAGGAAGAGCGTGACGCACGCGAGTGTTCGACCCGCCGGACCCCGGCACCGGGTGACCAATGGCGACTAAGGCCACCAGGATGCCGGCTGTGTTCTTGGGTCACGGGAACCCTATGAACACCCTCGAAAACAACCGCTACACGGACGCGTGGCGGGCGCTAGGCGAGCAAGTTCGCCGCCCCGCCGGGATCCTGGCCATATCGGCGCACTGGTTCACCAACGCTACGGCGGTGACCTCCATGGCTCAGCCCCGCACGATCCACGACTTCTACGGCTTCCCAGACGAGCTTTTCGCCGTCGACTACCCGGCGCCCGGGGACCCGGCTCTTGCCCACCACGTCGTCGATCTGCTCGAGCCGACCTTGGTCGGCGAGGACGGTGACAGTTGGGGGATCGACCACGGCACCTGGTCCGTTCTGGTGCACGTCTTCCCCGACGCCGCCATCCCGGTGGTGCAGCTGTCCATCAACGCCACCAAACCCTTCGCCTACCACGTCGACCTAGGGCGCCGCCTGGCTCCTCTGCGCGAAGAAGACATCCTGATCCTGGGAAGCGGCAACGTTGTCCACAACCTGCGCCGGATCGACTGGAGCCAGCCGGAGGGATCATACGACTGGGCTCGGCGCTTCGACGAAAAGGTTGCCCAGATCATGACGTCCGCCCCCGGTGACATCCTCTCGGTTGTAGAAGACGTCGACTTCTCGCTCGCGGCGCCCACGCCCGATCATTTCGTGCCGTTGCTGTACATCGCCGGTCTGGCCGACGCCGCCGAAGAGAAGGCCGGCGTCCTGGTCGACGGCATTGCGATGGGGTCGCTGTCCATGACCTGCTTCACCCTCGGCTGCGCCGAAGTCCCTCTCAGGGGAAGCGGGGCGGCGGCGCCTCTGCCGCACGTCCCGGCTGACGAGTCCAACCTGTGAACCCGAGCCGGCCTCCTCGTTTTCGTGTGGGGCCGGCGAGTTCGAGGAGGGGCGGCCGCATCGCGACATATCGTCGTCGCCTCTTGCGCGCGCACCAAGCCCGACCGTGCCCGCAGCGCACAGCTGATTCGCGAGACGGAGGACACGCCGCTGGCACCCGCGTGCCGCCCAGGGCGCGCCCCTCATGTCAAGGCGAGGCGATCCGCCCTACGAATACCAGCCGACGAGGTCCACGATGAGGTCCGTCGAGCCCCTGGCGTTGTAGACGCTGAAGCTGCCCGCAGGTGGCCCCTGTCCCAAGGTGGCGACGACCATGTTGGCGACGGCAACGTCGGGGCTGAAGTTGAGATCGGAGGCGACGGGCTTGGAGGGGCCGGGATACACGGTGAAGTAGCCGCCTTGGGTGGAGCCTGCGGCGGTGACGTTGGCGACGACGGCCGTCGCATCGGCGGGCACCCCGGCCTGGCCGGCTGACGCGACGGCAAGGATGCCCGCGGGGCCCAGGGTCTTTCCCGTGCACTGGTTCTCCGGCTGTGCCGCCCGTGTGTCGCAGATCCTTTCCGGGGAAGGAGCCGGGGTGAACTCGGCGCCGGAGGCGCGCGGGTTCGAGGCGTCGGTGAAGTAGCCCGAGACGTCAACGGCGATCTGAGGGGCGCCGTTGCCGGTGTAGATGGAGATCTTCCCTGACGCCGAGACGGGCACGATCACCCGGTTCGGGACGACCGCACCGGCGCCGTAGTTGAGGTTCGACGCACTGGGCTGCTTCGTGCCCTCGGGAAAGACCGTGAGGTAGCCCGGAGAAGGCGAGCCGATGGCGGTGACGTTGGCGACGACCGCCGCGACCCCGGATGCCGGGACCCCGCCTTCGCCTGTCACCTGGACGTCGAGGGTCGACCCCGCCCCGGGCGCCTTGCCCAAGCACTGGTTCGGCGCCTGTGCGATGCGCGTATCGCAGATCCTCTCCGGGCTGAGCGCGTCGTAGAGGCCGGCTCCCGCCGCAGAGGGACCGTAGTAGCCCTCGACGTCGACGATGAGGTCGGCAGTGCCCAAGGCGTTGAACACGTCGATCTTGCCGTCGGCGGGAAGGCCGACGGTGACGAGGTTCGGGACGTTCTGTCCTGTGTGGAAGTTGAGCGAGGAGGCGAGGGGCTTCGTCGCCCCGTCGGGGTAGACGGTGAAGTAGCTCGTCTCCGTCGGATCGGCCGCCGTGACGTTGACGACGACAGCGCTCCCTCCGCTTGGGGGGACACCTCCTTGCCCCGCGACGCCCACGACGTCGGTTGCGCCCTTCCCGAGGGTCTCGCCCGTGCACGGGTTCGGGCTCTGTGAGATGCGTGTGTCACAGATCCGGGACGGGGTCAGAGCGTGGTAGGGGGCGGGCGGGGGGAGGTAGCTGAACGCGTCCGCAGAAGAGGTCGCAGAGGTACCCGCGCTCGTCGTCACGGTGACATCGACGGTGCCGGTGCCCGCCGGGGAGGTCGCCGTGCAGATGGTCGCCGACGCGCAGGAAGCAGATGTCGCCGCGTTGCTGCCGAAAGCGACAGTGGTCGCCCCGGGAGCGAAGTTGGTGCCGACGATCGTGACCGGAGTGCCACCCGCTTGGGGGCCGGAGGGAGGGGAGACGGAGGTGATGGTTGG
>JAJZBS010000108.1 GCA_021851885.1 Actinomycetes bacterium
CGCGCAGCAGCGGCTATGGAGCACCGCCGCCCGCCGCACAGCAGCCCGCCGCACCGGCACCCGCACCCGCACCACCTCCAGCCCCCGCAGCGCCTGCCGAACCTGCCGAACCTGCCGAACCTGCCGAACCTGCCGCACCTGCCGGGCCGCTACCGGCACCCGCCGGGCCGCCACCGGCACCCGCCGCGGGGGCGGAGACTCCGCCTGTGGCCGGCCCGCGACAGCCCAACGCTGCGGACCAGTTGCCACTCGACGATCCAGGTGAGCCGACCCCGCGCAACGGGATCGTGCTGCCGAACGGCAACGAACCGGCGGCCCGGCCTGCCGACCACGGCGGGAGGGACGACACCGGGGAGTGAGCGAGCAGCATCCTCACGTCCTGCTCGTCGAAGACGAGGAGTCCTTTGTCGACGCCCTCGTCGTGGGCCTGCGCCGGGAGGGCTTCGTCGTGCGCGCCGCCCGCGACGGGGTCGAAGCCCTGCGCATGTTCGACGAGGTCACCCCGGACCTGGTGCTGCTCGACCTGATGCTCCCCCAGCTGTCGGGGGTCGACGTCTGCAGGACCATACGGGCCCGGTCGTCCGTGCCGATCATCATGGTCACAGCCAAGTCCGGGGAGATCGACACGGTCGTGGGCCTGGAGGTCGGCGCCGACGACTACGTGACCAAGCCGTACAGCCTGCGTGAGCTCGTCGCCCGGATGCGGGCCGTGCTGCGCCGGGCACCGCGCACGACCGGCGAGATCGACCAGGCCGGGACGATCGAGGTCTCAGGCGTGTCCCTCGACGCTGCCCGCCACGAGGTCACGGTGCGGGGCAAAGAGGTCCGGCTGCCCTTGAAGGAGTTCGAGCTCCTCGAGAGCCTCCTCGCCAACGCGGGAAGGGTCATGACGCGCGACACCCTGATCGACCGGGTCTGGGGAGGCGACTACGTCGGCGATACGAAGACACTCGACGTGCACATCAAGAGGCTGCGCAACCGGATCGAAGAGGACCCGGCCCACCCGTCGCTCATCACGACGATCCGAGGCCTCGGCTACCGCTTCGAGCGGGTCGCCGGCAGCTGAACGCCGATGGCACCTCCTCGTGTGCCTCGTAGCACGACAGCCGCGGGACAACCGACGTCTGCTCCAAGCACCGCACGCGCAACGCGCGCCCAAGCTGGGCCCAGGCGGAACGCCGGCGCTCGGCGCGTCGAGGAGCTCGTCGCGCAGGTGCGCTCCGGCGGAGGGCGCGTCACGGGGGCGCGCCGCGCCCTCCTCGACGCCCTCGTCGACGCAGGGGCGCACAGGACGGCCGACGAGCTCGCCGGCAAGGTGCGCTCCACCCACCCCGACGCGCACCTGTCGACGGTCTACCGCTCCCTCGACTCCCTCGAGAGGTTGGGGATCGTCGACCACATCCACCTCGGTCACGGCCGCACCGTGTACCACCTTGCCGACGACGACCATCAGCACCTCGTCTGCGAACGGTGCGCGGCGGTCATCGACATACCGAAGGGGACGTTCTCGGCGCTGAGCGCCCGGCTGCTGCGCGAGCAGGGCTTCGTCGTCCACCCCCACCACGTCGCCCTGACGGGCTTGTGCGCGCGATGCGCGCCGCGCGTCAGCGTGGGGGGCCGGGGATCTGCTCCAGACCGCCCAGGTACGGCTGCAGGGCGGCGGGGATCCGCACCGACCCGTCGCTCTGGCGGTTGATCTCCACGAGGGCAGCCCAGATGCGCGCCCAAGCGAGTGCCGAGCCGTTGAGCGTCTCGACGAGAACGGGGCGCCCGCCGTCCGCCGGCCGGTACCGGACGTTGGAGCGGCGCGCCTGGTAGTCGCCGCACCAGGAGATCGACGAGACTTCGAGCCAGCGGTCTGCGCCGGGGGCGTAGACCTCGAGGTCGAAGGTGCGCCGTGCTGAATCCCCGAGGTCGCCGGCACACAGGTCGAGGACCCGGTAGGGCAGCTCGAGGGCTTCGAGGAGGCCGGTGGCCCGCCGGACCATGTCGGCGTGCTCGGCGGCGGCCTGCTCGGGTGTGGCGAAGACGAAGAGCTCGACCTTGTCGAACTCGTGGACGCGCAGCAGGCCGCGGGTGTCCCGTCCCGCGGCACCCGCCTCGCGGCGGAAGCAGGACGTCGCCGCGGTGAGGCGCAGCGGCAGGTCGGCCTCGTCGACGATGTCGTCGCGCGCCATCGAGGCGAGGGGGACCTCGGCGGTCGGGATCGCCCAGAGGCCGTCGCGCTCGACATGGTAGGCCTCGTCGGCGAACTTCGGCAGGTGCCCCGTCGAGACCATGGTCTCGGTGCGCACGAGGGTGGGGGGCCTGATCTCCTCGTAGGCATCGGCGTGCCCGTCGAGGGCGAAGGACGTGAGGGCACGCAGCATCCGTGCCCCCAAGCCCCGGTACATCGCGAACATCGACCCCGACAGCTTCGCTCCCCTCCCCATGTCGAGCAGGCCGAGCTCCTCGCCGATCTCCCAGTGGGGCACCCTCTGGTACGGCGGGTAGGCGTCGCGGCCGGGGAAGCCGGCGGCGGGCCAGGTGCGGACGACGACATTGTCCTCGGGGCCGGCGCCGTCGGGGCAGTCGGGGGACGGGAGGTTCGGCGTGCGCAGGAGGAGGTCACGCAAACGCTCCTGGGCGGCGGTCGCCTCGGCGTCACAGGCCGCTTCGGCCTCGCCCAGCGCGCGGCTCTCGGCGCGCAGCTGCTCGGCTGCGGCGGTGTCTCCGCTCTTGCGGGCGGCGCCGACCTGGCGGGAGAGCTCCTTGACGCGTGCACGGATCTCGTCGCGCCGGCCGATGGCGTCGCGCACGCGGGTGTCCAGATCGGCGAGCAGCCCGACGTCGGCCGCGTCGGGGCCGCGCCGGGCGAGGCACGCCGTGACGGCGCCGGGATCGTCGCGTACGAGGCGGATGTCGAGCATCTCGGCATGAACGGTAGCCTCGCAAGGTGCTCGCCATCGACGTCGCCGGTCTCGTCGTCGACTACGGCACCGTGCGCGCCGTCGACGGGCTGTGCCTGCAAGCGCGCAAAGGCGAGGTGCTCGTCGTCCTCGGACCAAACGGCGCCGGCAAGACGACGACCGTCGAGGTCTGCGAGGGCTACCGGCGCCCGACGGCGGGGTCCGTCCGGGTCCTCGGGCTCGACCCGGCCAGGGACGGCAAGGAGCTCAACGCGCGCATCGGTGTCATGCTGCAGCGGGGAGGCGTGTACCCGGCGATGACGCCCGCGCAAGTGCTGGCGCTGTTCGCCACCTACTACGACAACCCGGTCCCACCGGGCGATCTGATCGCAACCGTCGGGCTCACGAGAGCGGCGAAGACCCCCTGGCGCCGGCTGTCCGGCGGCGAGCAGCAACGCCTGTCGCTCGCCCTCGCCCTCATCGGCCGCCCCGAAGTCGCCTTCCTCGACGAGCCGACGGCCGGCGTCGACCCGGACGGGCGCCTGGCGATCCGCGCCATCGTCGAGCGGATGCGCGACACAGGTGTGTGCGTCGTCGTGACGACACATGAGCTCGCCGAGGCCGAACGGCTGGCCGACCGCCTCGTCATCCTCGACGCCGGGCGAGCAGTCGCCGAGGGGACCCCCGCCGAGATCACCGCCGCCGCCCCGGCACCCGGTGGCCAAAGCGCTGCGAGCGGCGTGCGCTTTTCGGCACCGGAGGGCATCGACACAGGCGCGCTCGGCGCGGCCCTCGGGTCGCCCGTCGAAGAGGTACGCCCCGGGCGCTACCGGATCGACGGCCACGACGGGGACCTCGCGACCCTGACCGCGGCGCTCGCCGCCTGGCTTGCCGAACGCCGGCTCGCCCTCACGGACCTGCACGCCGGCGGAGCCGGAGGGGGCGGGCTCGAGGAGGCCTACCTGCGCATCACGGCCGCTTCCGCGCAGAGCCGTCACAGCGGCAACGGAGGCTCGCCGTGAGAGCCCTCACCGGCCAGCTGCGCGCCGAGCTGGGCATGACGCTTCGCCGGGGGGAGTCGGTGCTGCTGACTCTCGGCATCCCCGTCATGCTCCTCGTCTTCTTCTCGACGGTCCATGTTCTCCCGACCACGACGCGCCACCCGATCGCCTTCCTCGCGCCGGGCATCCTCGCGCTCGCGGTCATGTCGACGTCGATGGTCAGCCTCGGGATCGCGACGGGCTTCGAACGCGGCTACGGCGTGCTGAAGCGCCTGAAGACGACGCCCCTCGGCCGGGGGCGCCTCATGGTGGCCAAGATGGCCGGGGTCATCGCCATCGAGGTCGTCCAGGTCGTCGTCCTCGTCGTCGTCTCCCTTGTGCTCGGATGGGCTCCGCACGCGCAGATCGGAGCGCTCGTCGCTGCCATCGTCCTCGGGACGACGGGCTTCGCCGGCCTCGGTCTGCTGATGGCGGGCACGCTGCGCGCCGAGGCGACCCTGGCGCTCGCCAACGCCGTCTACCTCGTCCTCCTCCTGCTCGGCGGGATGATCGTGCCCCTGGGGAAGCTGCCGTCGGCACTGGCGGGCGCGGCGCGGGTCCTGCCCGCCGCTGCCCTGTCGGACGCCCTCCACGGGGCGTTCGGCTTCGGTGGCGGCATCCCGGCCGAGGCGTGGATCGTCCTGGTCGCCTGGGGGTTAGCCGCGCCGGTCGCCGCCGCGTTTCTCTTCCGCTGGGAGTAGCCCCACCGGGGCCAACGCCAAACGGCCGCCAGGGAAAACCGGCTCGGCCGCGACGGGGAGCGAAGCGGTCACGCCGTCAGTGGTAGCGGACGAGCACGTCGGCTGCGACGGCGGCGAACAGGACCGTCAGGTACGTGATCGAGAAGCCGAACAACCGCATTGCCGCGCGATCGGTCTGGTCGCGACGCAGGCGGAGCGCCATTGCGAGGAAGCCGGCGCCAAGGGCCAGCGCGGCGATCCCGTAGACGAAGCCCATATGGGCGACGGGCACGAGCAGCAGGCTGACGACCCACAGGGCGATCGTGTACAGCACGATCTGGCCCGACGTGCGCTTGAGGGATGCGATGGCAGGGAGCATCGGCACCTGTGCGGCCTTGTAGTCGTCGCGGTAGCGCACGGCGAGGGCCCAGAAGTGCGGCGGGGTCCACAAGAAGACGACACCGAACAACACGACGGCGGGCCAACCGATCGTGCCGGTCACCGCAGCCCATCCCACGAGCGCCGGGACGGCGCCGGCTGCACCTCCGATCACGATGTTGCGTGCCGTCGAGCGCTTGAGCCACAAGGTGTAGACGAAGACGTAGAAGGCTGCCGCCGCCAGGGCGAGCACCGCGCTCAGGAGGTTGACGGCAAGCCACAGCTCGGCAAAGGCGATGCCCTCGAGGGCGGTCGCGAACACGAAGGCGGCACGGGGGCGGACGGCGCCGGTGACGAGCGGGCGGCCCTTTGTCCGGTCCATGACCCGGTCGATGTCGCGATCCGCGACCATGTTGTAGGCGTTCGCCCCCCCGGCCGACAGCGCACCGCCGGCAACCGTGGCGAGCACAAGCCACCCGGACGGCAGCCCGCGGCGGGCGAGCACCATGGCCGGCACCGTCGTCACGAGCAGGAGCTCGATGATGCGCGGCTTGGTCAAGGCGACGTAGGCCTGGAGCCGGCGGGCGAGGCGGGTCGCACGCGAGCCCTTGACGCGCCCGACCGGGACGAGGAAGGAGGTCACCGCAGCCAGGGTACGGCCCCGCGGCGCGCTCCGCCACCCGCGCCCCACCTCGTAACATGGGCGCCCGGTGTCATCACCTCCTCTTTCGCGCAACCGCTCCGGCGGCGCGCCCGTTGCACGGAGTCGACGGGGCTTCGCGTCGCGCGTGGCGGTCTCGCCCGCGCTTTTCCGGCGCCTCGCCCTCGTCACGGCGTGGATGATCGGCGCGCTGATCGTCAGCGGTGGCGCCGTCCGGCTCACCGGATCCGGCCTCGGCTGCCCTGACTGGCCGACGTGCACCCAGCACCACCTCGTCGCGGCCTTGAGCTTCCACCCGATGGTCGAGTTCGTGAACCGTCTCGTCAACGTCGTCGGCACGATCGTCATCTTCGCCGTCGCGATCGCCTCCCTCCTGCGCGCGCCGCGCCGGCGCGATCTCGTCCGTCTTGCGTGGCTGCTCGTCGCGGGTGTCGTCGCCCAGATCGTCGTCGGCGGGCTCGTCGTCCTCTCGAAGCTCGCCCCTCCCGTCGTGATGGCGCACTTCCTCCTCACCGTCGCGATGCTCGGTTTCGCCGTCGTGCTCCACTGGCGCGCCGCCCACCCTGAAGGCGAGCGCATTGCGCTCGTCGGTCGCGACGTCGTCTGGCTGAGCCGTCTCGTCGTCGGCCTCCTCGCCCTCGTCATCGCCATCGGCACCGCGGTCACGGGCAGCGGGCCCCACAGCGGGGCGCCGGGCACCCCGCGCCTCCCCTTCGCCTTTCACGACGCCGCCGAGCTCCACGCCGACGCCGTCTGGCTGCTCGTCGGGCTCACCGTCGCCCTGCTTGTCGTCTTGCGATCTACACGCGCCCCCGCTGCGATCCGCCACCGCGGGCGCGTGGTCCTCGTCGTCATGGCCGCCCAAGGAACGATCGGCTATACGCAGTACTTCACCCATGTCCCCGCCCTCCTCGTCGGCGCCCATCTCGCCGGTGCGAGCCTGTTGTGGGCGGTCGTGGTCCGTTTCCATGTCGGACTTGCCGCCACGCGCCAGGGCTGCGGTCAGCCACCCGTCCCTGCCCTGCCCGGGGACGAGGAGGTTCGGCTCGTGCCCGCCGCATTGAGCGCGGCGCCCGCGGTGGCAGGGGCTGCCCGATGACCCGAGCGGACAACCAGGGAGCGCCGACGCTCGCACCGAGCCGCCAACAGGAGCCGACATCCGGCGACGACGCGCGCCCCGACCGGCCGTGGCAGGTCATCGTCTGGAACGATCCGATCAACCTCATGTCGTACGTGACATTCGTCTTCCAGAAGCTCTTCGGCTATTCGAAGGACAAGGCGACGAAGCTCATGCTCGACGTCCACAACAAGGGACGTGCCGTCGTCGCCTCCACGGGCCGGGAGCGGGCCGAGATGCACGTCGCGCGCCTGCACGAGCACGGCCTTTGGGCGACGATGGAGCAGGTCGGTTGAGCCCGGCAGGCGACGACGGTGGTGCGCCGCAGGATCCTCCCCGCGGACGAGGGCCCCAACGCGGGGAGCCCCAACGCCGGGAGCCCCAGCGGGGAGGGACCTTCCGCTCTCTGTGGAGCGCTTTGTCGCGCCGGCCGGTCCGCAGGGTCGGCGACCGCTACCGCATCGAGCTGAGCGGCCCCGAGCAAGCGCTCCTCGTCGGGCTCTGCCACCAGGTCACCGAGCTCGTCGCGGCAAACGATCCCGCCGTCCGGCGGCTGTTCCCCACCGCCTTCCCCGACGACCCGGAACGCCAACGCGAGTACGCCGATCTCACCAGGGACTTCCTCGAGGAGCACCACCGGCGCAGCCTGACCACCTTGGCCGCGACCACCGGCAAGCGGGAGGTCGACGGCGACGAGATTGCGGCATGGCTTTCCGCCATCAACGACATCCGCCTCGTCCTCGGGACACGCCTCGACGTCACCGACGGCCCTGGAGCGGGAACCAGGCGGGCAAGCGACGACCCGTACGCGCCGCTCGACGCCGCCTACAACTACCTCGGCTGGCTCCAGGCGCACGTCATCGACGCCGTCGCTGCCGGCCTTCCCGACGCCGGCCTTCCCGGAGCAGACGACGCGGCCCCGAGCTGAACCCCGCGGGCGACCGCCGGCGTGGGCCGGCGCGTGTGGGCCGCTTTCCGTAGGAGGCAGGCGGCCTCAGCTCCGGCTTGCGGCCTCAGCCCTCGCCGTGCGGGTGCACACCGGTCGGCCACTGGGCGATGAGCGAGTAGCGGTCTCCTCGGATGAGGCTGCGGCGCCACTCGACGGGCGTCTCGCCGGCGATCGCCAGCCGCTCGATCGAAAAGGCCGCCGTCCGGGGCGGCAGCCGCAGACGCTTGCGCTCGTCGGGCTCGGCCAAGACAGGCCTGATGCGTTCCCAGCCACCGGTGATACGCACCGAGCAGTGGGCAGCAAGCGTCTCGTAGAGGCCACCAGAGGAGAGGTCGGCGGTGAGCAGCCCGCCCGCCACGTCGGCCCGGAGCCACGATCGGTCCCAGGCGATGGGCTCGCCACCGGCGAAGCGGAGCCGCTCGATGAACACGACTTTGCTGCGCATGCCCACGCCGAGCTGCGCGGCGGCCTCGGCGGTGGCAGGACGCCGCTCGGCGGCAAGCACTTCACTTCGCTCTGCGATACCTTTTGCCCGCACGGCCGATGCCAGGCTGTACAGGGAGTGGAGGGGCTGCTCGACGACGGGGGAGACGACGAAGCTGCCGCGGCCCTGTTGGCGAACCACGAGCCGCTCTGCCGTCAGGTGCCGGACCGCCTCACGCACCGTCTGGCGGCTCACGGCGTACTGGCGGGTCAGCTCCTCGTCGGTCGCGAAGTGCTCCTCGAACTCACCGCCGAGCAGGCGGTGCCGCAGGTCGTCGGCGATCTGGGCCCACAGCGGGACGGGGCTCGATCGGTCGAGTGTGGCCGGCACCACTCATGCCCCTGCCAGAAAGAACGAGCCGACGAGGACGGCGAGGACGTAGAGGGTGACCAGAGCCATGGCGGGGTCCTTCTCGTAAAGGAAGGACACCACGCCGACCGCCACCCGGGCCACGGGGGTGAGGATCAACAACAAGACGCCGAGGACGACGACCCCCCTCCCTTGCCCGCGGGCGATCGAGCGCCCGAGCGTGGCGAGGGAGTGTGGGAACGGTGTCGTCGACGACGTGAGCTCCTTGTAGGAGAAGCTCCCCCGGACCGGCAGGTAGGCACCGTGGTGCGCGAACATGAGCCCGAGCCCGACGGCGATGACGAGGACGCTCGAGACGACGCCGATACGCAACACCAGGCTGATGACCAGCTCGACCTTGCGGACCTTCTCCTCCATCACCGCAGCTTCCTCGGGGCTGGGCTGGCGGCGTTGCCCGCGGCGGGGCAGATCGGACGCCGGGCGGGGATCCGTCACGGGACCAGACCCTTCTGGAGCATCTCGAGTGAGATGGCGACCAACACGACGACGAAGACAAGCCGGACGGTCTTGCTCGTGATCCGGCCGAGGACCCGCGCGCCGACAGTCGCCCCGAGGAGCACCCCGGCCGCCACAGGCGCGGCGATGATCGGGTCGATCTGGCCTCGGACGAAGTACACGCCTGCGCTTGCCGCCGCGGTGACCCCGATCATGAAGTTGCTCGTGGCCGAGGACACCTTCATGGGGAGGTGCATGGCGCTGTCCATGGCCGGCACCTTCAACGCACCGGAGCCGACGCCAAGGAGGGCGCTCACCAGGCCGGCGACGTACATGAGGACGAGCCCCAGCTTGGTGCCGACGACCTTGTAGGGGATCTCCCGTTTCTCCGCCGGGTCGTAATAGGAGCCGTGCAGGTTGAAGTAGTTGGCGATCCGGTCGTTCGACACCGTCAGGGGCTCGGCAACGTGCCGGTGACGGAACGTCGCGAACGAGGAGTATCCGAGGATGAGCCCGAAGAAGATGAACAACGACCGCGTGGGCAAGATGGTCGTGAGATACGCGCCGCTCACCGCTCCCGTGGTTGTGGCGATCTCGAGGAACATGCCGGCGCGCAGGTTGGTCATCCGCTCCCGGACGTAGGCAGCCGCTGCCCCGCTCGAGGTGGCGATCACCGAGATGATGCTTGCCCCGATGGCCAGACGAATGTCGACGTGGTAGACGAGCGTTAGGACCGGGACGATGACGACCCCGCCGCCGAGGCCGATGAGCGAGCCGAGGACGCCGGCGGCGACGGCGAATATCGCCATGGAGATCACGAAGTCGAACGGCGTCACTGGTCCTATTGTACGTACATTCGTTTGTACGTACAACTCGGGACCCGGCCGTCGGGACCGAGGGCTGGTCGCCCGCTCAGCCGGGCTTGGTCACCTCGGCGACCGTGGCACCGAAGAGAGCCAGGAGCTGTGCTGCGTCGAGGTGGAAATTTGCGCCGCGCGCACCGGCACCGATCGCCACGAGACCCTGCTGGGCAACGGCCACATCCGCGACGACCGGCCAGGCCGTCGTCGCTCCGAACGGCGTGATGGCGCCTCTCTCGTAACCGGTCGCCTCCTTCGCCTCGTCCTGGTCGGGAAGGGACAGGCGCCGGGCACCGAGGACGGTGCGGAGCTTCGGCCAGTCGATCTGGCGCCCGCCGGGCACGAGGACGAAGACGTATTCGCCCTCCTTGCGGCGCACGACGATCGTCCGGATCAGCTGGCCGAGGGTGATCCCCTGCCAAGCGGCGCTCTCCGCGGGGCCTGCGGGGATCTCGGTGACGACGAGGCGGTAGGCGAGATCGGTGGCGTCGATGCTGCGCACGGCGGGGGTGTCGAGGCCCATGCGTGCCACCCTACGGCCGTCCCGCCGCTCTCGGTCGTATGCGGAGGCCGGCAACGATCGGGGCCCGCTGTGGCGAGCCGGTGTCACGCGAGCCGGCCATTTCGTTCGGCTGGCGCGCCGCGCCCCGCTTGTGGGTCAGGAGCCCAGCACCTCGCCGAAGAAGCGTTCCGTCGCCTTCCAGTGGCGCTCGGCAGCCGCTTCGTCGTAGCTCGGGTTGTCGGGCACAGCGAAGCCGTGGTGCGCGTCGTACGTCTCGATGGTGTGGACGACCCCGGCCTCGCTGAGGCAGCCTTCCAGCAGGTCCTTCTGCGCGGCGGGGAACGACCGGTCGTCGGTGGCACCGGCCACGTACATGGTGGCCTTGACGCCGGCAGCCTTGTGGTGAGGGCTGTCGGGGTCGGCGGCGTTCGCCAGGTTCCCCCCGTGGAACGACGCCGCCGCGGCGACACGCCCACCGAGGTTCGCCGCGGCGAGGAAGGAGAGTCGTCCTCCCATGCAGTAGCCGGTGGTACC
>JAJZBS010000109.1 GCA_021851885.1 Actinomycetes bacterium
CCGTCGCTTTTTCGTCGCGAAGCCGCATCACTAGGTGGAACGGCTGCGGCCGCTGCCGGTACCGGGGAAGGATGCCTGCGGGCCGGCCGATCAAGGAGGTGCGCCATGAGCGCCCTACTCGTCGGGTACGGGAGTTAGTTCGGCTTGAGACAGATCCGGTAGGGGCCACGTCTCAAAAGGGGCGACCGCACAGAGGGTCGATGAGGCCTCAGGGCGAGCCGCATCGGACGGCTGTGTCCTGTGCTGGCAATGTGTGATGTTGGGGGGTGGGGATCCTCAGCGTTGGAAGAGCCTCAGCGCCGGGCGATGAACACATATTCTCCGGCGTCGTCGGCGAACGGCTCGCCGGAGAACCCGCCATAGAGGGCCTCCAGCTTGAGACCAGCGACGTCGAGAAGCCCGAGCCACTCGTTCTTCGTCGCCCACCACAGGGTGCTCCTCGCTCCGTCGTCAAGTACGAGGTCAACACGGTTGTCGCCCACCGAGTAGTGGACCGTGTGGGGCACGGGCTCGTCTTGATGTTGGCCGTCGAGACGGGTGGCTACCCGGTGATCGAAGGCAAAGGCGTTCCAGGCGAAGCGCCCGTCCGGCCGAAGCGAGGCTGCAACGCGCTCGAACGTGCGGCGCCGGTCGGCCCAGGTCGGCAGGTGCAGCAGCGCCCGGAACGGGCAGTAGATGAGCGCTGCTGGCTCATCGAGCGCGAGGTCGCGGATGTCTCCCTCGCGCAGGTCGAGGTTGACACCGGCCGCGGTCGCCCGGGCACGAGCTTGCTCCAGCATCGCTGGAGAGGAGTCAAGTCCGACAACCTGTCGATCCGTGGCCTGTGCGACAGGTATGGCCACCCGACCGTTTCCGACCGCAAGCTCGACCAGTGGCCCGTCAACCTCGCGAGCGAGGTCGACGTAGAAGGCGATGTCGGCCGTCATGTGGGCCGACCAGTCGTCGTAGCGGTACCCAAACGCCTCGTCCCAGGTCATCGGGAAATGCTAGGCTAGGTCGGTCGTCGGCAGGCGGCTGCAGGCCGGTTCGACTGGTGGTCACTACCCGGGTCGAAGGACCCTGAGCTGGTTCCCTCCAGCCCGGTCTAGCTCACGGCGAAGGCGGGCTATCTCGTCGTGCTGGGCTGCGAGGCGCGACAGCGCGGTTGCCCGGAAGGCTTCCAGCTCGGCGATCGTAGTCGTCGCTCGGGAGAGGCGTTGGTGCAGGGCGGCCACCTCGGCCTTGAGCCGCTCGATCTGGCCCGAGCGGGCGTCGGGCTCGTCACCGGTGTCTCGGAGGCGCTCGAGGCCCTGGTCGAACTCGGCCTTGAGGTGCGGGTAGGTGCGATACAGGGTGGCCCTGGGGACACCGGCCAGGGCGCAGAGGCTCTTCACGTCTCGCTTGAGCTCCTTGGGAGGGGCGCCCGAGAGGAGCTGGCCGATGGCGATCCTGATCCTGGACTCGACCTGCGTGCGGGAGTCAGCGGCCACGGCTGTCGGCCTCCGGGGTGGCGGCCAAGTCGATCGCCGCGACAACGGCGGTGGCCCGGTCGAACACAGACTGGGCGCGGGCACGTTCGGGTTTGGACAGCCGCGGGTTGTCGAGGAAGGCGACCTTGGTGGCGGTGGCGTGGTCGGCCCAGGCCTGACGGTGCTCGGCGTGGTGCGTGGCTTGGGGGCAGCGGGCCGAGTCGCACATCCCAATCAGCGGCTCGGCCGCGTCAGGGGTGCCGGCCAGCTTGAGGCACAGGGCCTTCCTCGGGTCGGAGAACCAGCAATAGTTGGCGACGCCGACATGCAGGGTCTCTGCCTTGGCCCGTAGGAGTCGTTCGACGCGCCGGTCTTCGATGACGGTCCCCGGGCCGGCGTCGTGGTCGGCCAGGGCCCGGTCGACCGCCTCGAAGCATGCCAGCAGCTCTCGTGCCCCTTTTCCGGAGGGGAGGGAGCCACGGCGGTAGTCGTGGTAGGCGGCGAGGGTCAGGCGTGCCTGCTCGGCATGCTCGGCGGCAGACACCTCGGCCAGAAACGCGGCCTGGTGCCCGCCGGGACGGGCGGCGTAGCCCTCGGTTGTGGCCACGCTGACGTGCTTGAGGTGCACCTTGGCCGCCATGAGCCCGTGTGGGCGCTGGGCGATACTGAGGGCGAGGGTGCGCCGCAGCGCCCGGGGGTTGACCGGCCCGTCGGGGAGCGCGATCAGCCCGAGGCGCTGGCCGGACGGCCCGTTGATCCAGGTGCGCATGCGGGTGTAGCGCTCGTGGGCGGTGTTGGACGACTTGGTGAACAGCAGCTCGCCCAGCCCGGCCCCGGTGAGCGCTTCCGCGACGCCCAGGGCGTGGTAGACGTCTTCGAGGACCACCCAGGAGTCCTCGACTCCGCCGAATGGCTCACCTTTGATGCGCCGGGACGTGACCCGGTAGCGGGTGGTCCCGCCGGGGCGCTGGTCGCGTTGGCGGGCCCCGGAGGTCAGCTCCAACAGCTCCGATGACCGCATGCCCGAGAGGGCGGAGGTCAAGTAGAAGCAGGCCGAGGTGACCGTGGAGACCATCACCGAAAGGTGGTTACGGTCGGCGGGCAGCGCCCAGGCAACGGGCTCTGCGGTGTCGAGCCGGGCGACCGATGCCGCATCCCGGCACCACCGTTCCTCGATGCCGCACTCGGCGACCCAACGTTCCAGCTCCGGGCGGAGGCGTTCGAGGTCACGGCGGTGGCCCATCGCGCCGAGGGCACCGACCACGACGGAATGCCACGCCACATGCAGGAGGGGGTCCTGGGATTCCCAGCCGGCGGCCAGGCGCCGGCTCACGATGGCGGCCGCGAGGCGGGGTGCGGGCACCCCCGCTTGTCGGCGGCCCTCAATGGCGGCGGCGAGCTGTGGTAGCTCGCCCACCCGGACACCTCGGCGCGACGCGGCCTCGCGGCTGTCTGCGTCCCGGGCCCTCAGCGCTTCGGCGCTCAAGTGGGGGCCGATGGTGCCGACGAGGTAGAGCGTGTCGGCGAGCAGCGGACGCAACAAGGCGTCGGGGACCGGGCGAACCAGGTTGATGTTGGTGCGGACATAGCCGGCCACCTCCTCCGCTCCTCGTGTCCCCCACGGGCGGAAGCCGGGCGGGTAGGAGTCGCTGAGGATCTCCGAGTACAACGTGAGGACCTGGGCGCTGCGCACGAACGCCGCCACCACGACCGGCGCTGCCCGCCGCCGCGTCCCGGTCGTGGTCCAGCTCACCTCTTGCAGGTAGGCGTCGCAGTGGTGCTGGGCGACCTCGGCCAGGCTGGCCACCCCGGCCTGTTCCAGGTGGTCGAACCAGCGCGCCAGGCGGGCGAGCTCGCCCCACAAGCTGGTCGGGTTGAGCGGCATGCGGAACGCCCCCGGCAGGGTCGCGACCGCAAGGTGGTGGGGGGCGACCCTGGCCAGGAGGTACTCGCGGGCCACGGCCCGCCAGCGGGGGTTGACGATCTGGGTGAAGTCCAGGATCTTGCGATGTGGCCCCATCGTGGCCGGGGCTCGCGCCAGGCCGGAGAGGTCCCACACGTCCTGGTCGAAGGTCGGTCTGGGCGTGCCGGTCAGCGCCGCCAGGCCGGCGGCGGCCAGCACGTCGGTGCCGGCGAAGACACTGCCGACGACCCCCGGTGACGAGGTCGGCGACGCGACGCTCACGGGGCCATCTCCTCGAGGCGAAGCGGGAGCGGGCCGGAGGTGTCCCGGGAGGCCTCGTCGATGGCGGCGGCCGGGAACCGGGGCAGGATGTCGTCGTCGAGGCGTGTCGCGTAGGGGCCGAAGACGGCCATGAACTGGGCGAGGGTCATCTGAGTGGCCTGGCGGGAGAAGTACTCCTTCAGCCGGACCAGGTTGGGGAGGTGCCGGGGCGTGAAGGTCGCCAGCGGACAGAGCAGGCATACCCACGGCCGAGCCGGACAGAGGGTTCCCCCCGGTGCGTAGGGACTGTGCAGCGGCGACGCGCACGCAGCCACGAACACGTCTTGTTCACCGCCCATCAGCGCGGCGAGGTCCTCGGCGTCGAGCCCGGCATCCTCCACCAGACGGGGGAACTTCGCCGCGAACTCGGCGGCGTCGGTGGCGCTGGTGACGACCGGCGGCTCGGCCCTGCGGCGGATGTCGCTCTGGGCTTGCTCGATCACGCCTTCGATGGCGTCCAGCTGGGCCGGGGTGTGCGAGCTCAGGTAGTGGTCGCCTTCCACCTGGGCGCTGTGGTTGGGGTCGATCGTGGTCCGTCCGGTCCACGACGCCCGGTCGCGGCGGTGCTGGTAGGTGGCACGCAGCCGGCCGCGATGGAAGACCAAGACCTCGCCGTCGTCGCCGACCACCCCGGCCGATCGAGCCCACGCCCGGCGCTGCTCGGCACGCGGACTGCCCAGGGCGAACACCCGGGCCCCGGGGTGATCGCGTCCCTCTGGGCGCGAGTAGATCCACAACGACCTGCCAAGCTCCCCGGCGTGGTCACGAAGCTCGGCCGAGTGATCGAGCCAGTGGTCGAGGACCCGCACGGCATCGGCGGGCAAGTTCAGCGCCTCGGCGCCGGTCCGGCCCTTGCGGTAGGCGGCCAAAGCGCTGCCCGGCCCGGTCCGAGTGATATCGCCGAGTCTCAGGGCGTCGACACCGTCGGGGACGATGCCGGTGCGCATGGCGAACGCGACGTTGTAGGCCAAGGCGGTGTCGGCGTCAGGGAACAGCGCCCGACGCAGGGCGGCGAGACCCGCCCGGTCGGGGCGGTCCGACCCTGCGGGCAGAGCGGCGACGACGGTTTCGTCGGGCACCGGGCCCAAGCGGGCCAGCAGCCAGGCCAGGTTGTCGTAAGCCGCCCCGTGCACGGCGGGGTCACCGCCGCGCTCGGCGGCCTCCCTGGCTTGGCAGTGGGCGGCGTAGGACGCCCCAGTCGACTCGGTGCATGCCGCTGCGAGCCGGCGCCACTCGCCGTCGCTGTAGGGGCGATAGGGCTGGCTCGGCTTGATGGCGTTGATCCGCCGCCCGGCGAGATGCGCGCCGATACCCGGGTGCAGCGCCCCGCCGGCGCTGGCATACGCGCTCAGGAGGCCCCTGATCCGCCGCTCCTGGTGGAAGTCGCAGGTCAACCAATGCTCCACCAGCGTCGCCGGGCTCAGCGCACCGACGCCTCCGCAGACCCCTGCGGCGTTCAGCTCCCTCGCCATCCGCCGGGCGGTCTGGACGTAGGACACAGCCACCGAGCGGGTGCGGATCGGCCCGTGAGGATGCGTCGCAGCCACCAACGCTCGGGCCAGGTCGCCGGCCAGCACCGAGTCGGGCAGGTCGTCCAAGCGGCGCTGGTATAGCGCACCATCAGGCAGCGAGAACACCACCCCGAGCGGCTCGACCAGCTCCGCGGGCATCAAGGCTCGCCTTCGCCCGGGGCGGCCTGTTCGTAAGCCTCGCGGTAGATGCGCTGGGTGTCGAGGAGGTGCAGGTACGCCTGGGTGGTGGTCGCGCTGGAATGGCCCAGCAGGTCACGCAGGACCAACAGCGGATCCGCCTTGGTAAGGTACAGCGCCATGGCATCGTCGCCGTCGGTATCGACCACCAGGCGCGCCGCCTGCTGGTAGTAGCCGCGCACCAGCCGCTCGAGGGTAGCCATGGCGAAGGTGTGCCGGTTATGTGGAACTCCACATAACCGACATTACGTGGACGGATGGATTATGTGGCCGGCTGACGCGTTCTCCCTGGTAGAGGTGGTGCGCGAGCCGGTTCCGGCCACATAACGTGGGAGGTTATCGACAGACCTGGTCGAGCCATTCGAGGAGATCTCGGTCGACTGTCCAGCTGGGCAAGGGCTCGGGGGTGAGTGACCCGTAGGCGCTCTCGACGGCTTTGCGCTTCGCTTCGGGATCGGCACGGGCGTAGATCTCGGTGGTGGAAACGTCGGCGTGGCCGAGCAGATCGCGGATGTAGATCACGTTCACTCCGGCTTTGAGCAGGTGCATTGCCCGGGTCCTTCTGATCACGTGCGGGGTGACGTTCACGCCGGCGCCATAGCCAGGGTCGCTGCGGCGGACGGCCTGGACGTGGCGGGCGAGAATCTTGGTGACGCCCCAGCGGGTCAATCGGGTCTGGTGGGGCCCGTAGAACAGCGGGTCAGCGTCTGCGCCAACGCCAATATGAGCGGTGCGCCGGTCGAGGTAGTCCTGGAGGAGTCGGGCTGTGGGGTCCATCAGCGGGACGCGCCTGGTTTTGGAGCCTTTGCCGTGTAGCGTGACGAGCATCGGGCGCGCCGCGCGGACGTCGCCGGTGTTCAAGTCGCAGATCTCTTGGACGCGAGCGGCGGTGTCGTAGAGCGTGGAGAGCAGGACGAGGTCGCGTAGTCCGGGCCGGGTGGCCGGGTCTGGTGCGCCCAGGAGCGTTTTGACCTCGTCGCCGGTGAGGTAACCCATGTCGGTGGCCGGGGTCTTCTTCTGCTTGACGGCGATGATCTGGGTGGCTTGGTCGAGGAACTCTGGCCGCTCGACCGCCATGTACCGGGTGAACGACTTGATCACCGCGAGGCGCTGGTTGCGGGTCGCTGGGGAGTTGCCGCGTTCGGCTTGGAGCCAGTCCAAGAACGCGAGTACGCGCTCGCGGTCGAGGTCTAAGAGCCGCAGCTTCTCGGGCGGGATTGCTTGCACGTCCCGAAACCAGGTGAGCAGCAGTTTGATCGCGTCTCGGTAGGAGGAGATCGTCTGGGGAGACAGATCCCGCTCGCTAGCGAGGTGGTCGGTGAGGAACTTCGACAGCCAGCGGCCGGCCAGATCCCCGCTAGCAGGGGTGACGCGGCTCACTGCTCGCCTCCTTCTCGGGTGGCCGGGTCCGGGATGACATATCCGAACCTCGCTTCGACCATCGCGGCGACCTCTGGGTACGCGTCCGCGGTCAGCCGGAGGTAGTACTGGGTTCCCCGCAGATCAGCGTGGCCCATGTACGCGGATAGGTAGGGCAGCATCACCGCCAGGTCGGCGCCGTCGGTCGCCCAGCGGCGGAGGTTCGCCACGGCAAACCCGTGACGCAGCGAGTGGATGTGCGGTCCGCCCGGCGCGAAATGAGGAATGTCAGCGTCGGCGAGGTAGCGGCGAAACCGGTTGTAGATCGTGGACTTGTCGGCCGGCTTGGACGGGTCGCCAGTGTGGAACAGATGGTGGGAGGGCTCCGGGTCGAGGTGCCCGGCCGCGATGTAGCCGTCCAGCGTGGCGGCGAGGCGCCTGGTGATCGGCACGATGCGGTTCTCGCGGTTTTTGGCGTCGCGCACCTCGAGCGTGGCCTGCTCCTGGTCGACGTCGTGCAGTTGGAGGTTGAGCGCTTCGGAGATGCGCAGCCCGGTCGCGTAGAGGACACGGAACAGCACCGGGTCGACCAGCGCCCGGTTGGACATCTCCGACAGCGGCTGGGTATCGATCGCGTGGAAGAAGCGGCGGGTCTCCTCGTCGCTGAACACATACGGCGGTGGCCGGTGGCGGGTCTTGAGGCGTGTCAGGCTCGGCGGCGCCCACGCCGACCAGCCGAACTGGCGGGCGTGTTCTGCCAACTCGCGCACGATGATCTCCTCGCGACGGATCGTCGACGCCTTGAGGTGACGGCCGTAGAGGAACCCCTCGACTGCCTCTTGGATGATCGACCCGTCGCCGTAGCCGTCTTGGTGGCAGTGCTCGGCGAACTGCCCGAGAACCCGTGCTTGGTCGTCGTAGCGAAACCCGCCGGCACGGCGGGCCGCGACCAAGGTGTCGACCAACTCGCCCAACGTCAGCGGGTTCACGACCGTGCCCCTTCCAGCGCGACCAGGACATCTTCGACGTCGAGCGCGCAACGGCGCAGGTGCTCGGTGTCGAGCCTGAGGTAGTGCGCGGCGGTCGTGGTGGCAGCTGCGTGACCCAGGACCGCGGTGACAACCGGCGGTGGCGTGTCGCTTTGAAGCATCGCGACTGCCAGGGCACCACGCAGCGAGTGCAGGCCGTGGGACCGCCCGGCGCCGAACACGATCCCGGCACGCCGCGCGTAATAGCTCAGTCGGCACCCTGCCGACGTGGACGATCCGAACGCGGTGAACGGATAGCGGTGTTTCACGAACACCTGCCGGCAGACCGTCTCAGGCCGACCGTGGCGGATGTAGTCGATGACCGCCCAGCCGACGTCGCCCGGCAGTGGCAGTCTTAGCGACAGCCCGGTCTTGTGCTGTGTGAAGGCCAGCGTCTTGGCCCGCCAGTCGAACCAACCGAGCTCCAACCGACGCAGATCTCCGACCCGCACACCGAGCCTGACGGTCAACAACACCATCGCGTAATCGCGTTTTCCGATCGCGGACTGCCGGTCGATCTGCTCCAGCACCAGGCGGACCTCCCCCGCCGTCCACGGATGCGGGGCCGACTGGCCACGTCGCGGATAGCGCTGCGGCGGGAGCCGCCCAGCCAGGTCCTCTTGGATCTGCCCGCCCTCGTGTAGGTAGCGCAGGAAGTCAGCCAACGACGAACGCAGCAACCCGGTTGTCTTCGGGGCGTAGCCCCGCCGCTGACGCCGAGCCCAGAACCCAGCCAAGTCCCGGGCCGCCACCTCCGCGATCGTCTCCCGGCCGACCTCTTCCAGGTAGACGAGAAACTGGTCCGCCGCCTGCTGCTTGCTCACAACGGTCGCTTCCGCGTTCCCCCGCCGCTGGCACGCCCCCAGGTACTCGTCCCTGACCGCCCCGAACCGCGCCGGACAGCGATCCACCGGCGGCGTTGTCGCCTGCCCCACCAACGGGGCGCCTCCAGCCAACGCTTCCATCAACAAGAGCAACGGCCGGCGTGCGAGCCGAGCCCGTTCGCAACTGGTTGGCTCGCGCAAACCCGCGAGCCTTGACCCGGACCGTTCAGCGATAAAATCGAGGCAGTCCGCCTCGCTCGGGAGCACCCGGCCGCGAGCCTCGAGAAACCCGGCGAACGCGTTGAACTCCGCCTGATGACGCTTGATCGTCGCCTTCGACCGCCCCGCCGCCTCCAACGCGACGATCACCTGCACCGACGCGTCACGGACCACTGCTACCTGCATGAGAATCGCCTCCCTGATCGTGATGAACAGGAGCGATTCTTCGCCGCGCTCAAGGCGTCAGCGGACGGCCTCCCAACGTTATGTGGCCGGAACCGGCTCGCGCACCACCTCTACCAGGGAGAACGCGTCAGCCGGCCACATAATCCATCCGTCCACGTAATGCCTGGTCATGTGGGGATGGACATGGGGGAACCCTGGCTCGTAGCGCTCCTGGATACGGGCCGACGTGCGCGCCAGCACCGTCGACCAGTCCACGAACGGCTCCCCGCCTGCCTGCACAGCGAGCAGGGCGCTACCTCCGCCGGGTGCCACCAGCCGGACACGCTCCTCGGAGGTGAGGGTGTGCCATCGCCGGGAGACCCCGTTGATCCGCGCCCCGTCGTAGGTCGGCGCTTCCACCTGCAGCGCCTCCGTGGGCCGCCAACGGGATCCCTCCACCGACACCGCCCGCTCCAAGTCGACGTAGCCGTGGACCCGGGCCAGCGCGTCGTAGTCGACCCACGAGAAGCGGCCCCGCCCTCCCTTGGCCGTGGGCGGAGAGACCGGCAACCGGACCGGGACCTCACTGCGCCGGACCGGCAACGCTGGCACCTCGTAGACGGTCAGGTAGGTGAACTCCCGGGCCCTCAGCCCGCTGGCCAGGGCCAAGCCGATCATCGCCGCGTTCCGGCCGGTCTCCCGGCCCCTGAAGCCATCCCTGGCCCCTGTGGCGTCGTTGCCTTCCAGGGCGTTCATCAGCAACTCCACATACGGCGGTTCCAGGTACTTGCGGGTCGCGTGGGCATTCCCGGTGCGGACCGTGGCCAGGTTCTTGGCCACCTGCACCCTCATCCCGTCGGGCCGGATCACCGAACGCGGTGCGTAGGTGAACGGGACCGCCGCCACATGCCCCTCGCCCGCCGCCCACTGGTAGAAGGCCGAGAGCGTCTTGACCACCAGGTTCCAGCTCGCCGGGCGCAACCGAGCATTCAACGGACCCGAAAGGCGGTGCTCGGCATAGACCGACACGGCGTCGCGCAGATCGCATCGGTCGGCGAAGACATCGACGCCGCGGGCCGCCAGGAACTCCGCCCACCCCTTGAGCACCGCCGCGTACGCCTGCCAGGTACGCGGGCTCGAGGCCCCACTCACCGGCAGCTCCCGCAACCACCGGCTCATCACCGTCGCCGGCCTGCACACGTTCCGGTCCTCGAAGCGCAGGTCGTCATCGACCAATATCGGCATGCCGTCGGGGATCAACGGCACCGCTCGGATGTCCCAGCCCTCCCAGCCCTTGGAGTCGTAGTGATGCAGGATCACCCCGACGACCCTACGAAGGCGGTGTGACGGCCTCTCGCCCAACCGACCATCCATGGTCAAGAGGCAGGAGGATTCCCCTCCCAGTTGAGACACGCCCAAAGCGCAGAACTAACGGGAGGGTGTCGACCGAGGACCAGCAGGACCCCGAGTCCTCCCGTGGCTGGCAGCTCGCCCGCTCACAGGCCCTCATCGAGCCAGCCGGAGGGATCGTGGTTGCCGAGTTCTTCGACATCGGCCACTCCCGGGCGCTGCCCTGGAGTCGCCGCCCGGAAGCCACCAGGCTCCTCGAGGCCCTGGAGCGACCGGAACGGGGCTTCGGGATAGACGCCGG
>JAJZBS010000011.1 GCA_021851885.1 Actinomycetes bacterium
GGACCCGTCCAAGGACTATCAACCCATCACGGGAGGGCCCTGATGGCCTACCGTTCATAGGTTCGTCTGTCCACGATGTCTCGCGACATCACACGGTGGGCGCTAGAGGACTCGAACCTCCGACCTCAGCCGTGTGAAGGCTGCGCTCTAACCAACTGAGCTAAGCGCCCGCGTACTGGGACGGGACGGCCGCGAGGCTACACCGGCCCCACAAGCCTGCCGAGCTCAACCAGGTAGCCGAGAACTAGCGTGAACGTCGATGCATGCACAGGATGGCGGCGAAGGTGCTCCTGGCGACGGCCAGATGCTTGCCCGTTCCGCGGGCGCTCCGACCGAGCCCACGGCCACGCCCTCTCCCGTGGAAGGGGCGCATATCCGCCGGCTCGAGGTCGGCGACATCCCTCCCGCCGCCGTGCTCCACCGCCACGTCCTCGATGCCGAGTTCCTGTCGACGTGTGGAGGGCCGTTCCTCCGCCGCTATTACAAGGCATGGATCGACAGCCCCTCCTGCGTGGCGCTCTGTGCCGTCGATAGCCGGGGTCAGATCGTCGGCGTGCTCCTCGGATCACTCGACCCCGTCCGGCACTATCGGTCGATGCTCCGCTCCGGCGGCGTGGGCATCGCCGCGCGACTCGTCGCCTATGCCCTGGTCCACCCGAAGTTCGCCGGGACCCTGCTCCGCACGCGCGCTTTGCGCTATGGCCGGGGCCTGCTGCGCGCGGGCCGCGGCGCACTCGGAGCCCGGCGATCAGCTAAGGCCCTGGCAGCACACACCTCGTCGGCACCGGAGAATGCTCACTCGTCGCACGAAGGCGGTCCCGCAGCTGCCCAGCGTGACGCCCATGGAGCGGCGGGTACCACCGGAGAGCTGGCGCATCTCCTCGTCGATCCTGGAATGCAGGGGCGGGGCGTCGGCCGGAGACTCGTCGACGAGATGGTCGCCACAGCGCGCAGAGGGCGAGTCGGAATGCTCGTGCTCGTCACTCCCCCGGACGCCCCTGCCCGCCGCTTTTACAACAGGTTGGGATGGGCTGAAGACGGGGAGGTGACGAGCGGTAGCGGCGAGCGGTTCGTCCGCTTCCGCCTGGAGCTCTGACCGCCGGCGAGGCGCCGACAGGCCGTCGCAAAGACTTCGGCGACGCCGCGCCTCGCACGCCTAGGCCGGGGCCGGCAAACCCGGCGCCCCCTGGCACCCCGGCGTCGGCGTGACGGCCAGCAAGGGCGGCACCTGTGGCAAAGCGGGGAGGCCGAGCGCCGGACCGTCGACGGCGTCACCCATTGCAGCCTGGCCCACGGCGTTCGGGTGCAGGTGGTCACCCGAGTCGTAGGGCGGGAATATCGACGTGGGGACGCAGGCGCCGTTGTAGTCGTCGGCAACGGCCGTCGCGAAGTCGATGACGCCGTCGAAGACGGTCGACGTGGACAACCACTGGTTGATCTGTTCGAGATAGCTCTGCTGGGTCGCGTCCCACTTCTCGCTGCCGGCCATGCGCGGTGTCAGCATCACGCCGACAGCCCGCAGGCCGGCCTGGTGGATCTCGTTCGCCGCCTGTTGGAGCCCGGCGATGACCTGGCCGGCCGTCGCCCCGAAGTACAGGTCGTTCGTGCCGAGGAAGATCACGACGGTCGACACGCCCGACTGGTCGATCGCGTCCTGGGCGAGCCGGTCGAGCCCCGACAGCCCGCCGCCGATCTTCGAATAGTCGTCCGCCAGGTCCGTCAGCGTGTTCGCGGTGATCCCCTCGTTGATGACCGCGCGCCTCTCGGCGGACGGGAGGAGGTCTATGCGCTGCTGGAGCACGTCGGTCCAGCGCATCGTCGCGTTGAAGCCGTCGGTGATCGAGTCGCCGACGACGACGATGCTGCCTGGCGGCTCCGCGCTCGACGGTGCAGGCGGCTGCAGGACGTCAACCGCGTCAACCCAGCGCGGCCAAGCACTCTTGTAGCTGAAGGCAGATGCGTTGGTCGCCATGGTCGCGTCACCTATGCCATTGGGCGTGGCGAACGAGACCGGAGGGCCTTTGCAGCATGGATGGACCGTGACCACGTCGCGGCCGCTCACGTAGACGCTGACCGCCAGGACTTCCCCCCCGGTCACCGCCATCTGCGCCGGATCGCTGTAGGCAACGGCTCCCTGTGCGACGGTCACACCCGCTTGTCCCCCAAACGTCAAGGGCACCGCAGATCCCGGGACGATCGAACCCCCCGCGCGGCCCTGGGCAACGGTGGCCGCGCCGACGACGAGCGGCTGGTCGCCAAACAGGTTCGATATCCGCACGCGTACCGCTTCGCCGCTGATCGCCACGGTCGTCAGCTCGCGCACCGTCGTGTCCCAGGCGGTCCCGTCCCCCCAGGCCATGGCCGATCCCCAGGCGACGCGCCATGCCGGGGGAGGCGCGGTCGTCGTCGTGGGTTGAATGGGAAGCGTCGTGGTCGGGTGCCGGGCAAGAGTCGTCGGGGTCGCTTCCCCCACCTTGCCCGACGTGAGGACGCCGATCAGAGCTGCGAGAGCAAGACAGAGAGCGCCGGCCACGCCTCCGACGATGCGGCGCCACCGGCGAACGACAGCCCGCCTGTGCTTCGCACTGTTCGCGAGCGTCCGTGCCTGGTCGCGCAAAGGGGTCCAGGGATCCGTCATATGCTTCGGCTCATATCCTTATCGGGGCCCTATGCTGGCAGCTGCGTCCAGCGCATGTGTTCATGTTCCCGCAAGATTCCTCGCGCAGTGTGGACGATAACTGTCCAGGCGTGAAGGAGACCCAGAACACGTGACGTCGACGAGCACCAATCGAACAGGCGGACCCAAGCGATTGGCGCGCCATCAGAGCCGCGTCTGGTCCCGGCGGGCGGGCACCTGGGAGCACGAAGGATCTCAGGGCCTCACCCAGGTCGTGGAGACCATCCTCAAGGAATGCCCGGTGGCGCCGGCCGACGAGGTGGCCGACCTGGGGACCGGGACCGGTCAACTCGCCCTCCCGCTGGCCCGGGGAGCGGCGCGGGTCTTCGCCGTCGACGTGAGCAGCAAGATGCTCGATCTCCTCCAGGCGAATGCACAGTCTCAAGGCCTCGCCAACGTCGCGAGCGTCGAGAGTGCGATCGAGACGGTCACGTTCCCGGGCTCCAGCTTGGACCTTGTGGTGTCGAATTACGCGTTGCACCATCTCAAAGACCGGGACAAGAAAGAGGTCGTTGCCCGCGCCGCGACCTGGCTCAGGCCCGGTGGCAGGATCGTGATCGGCGACATGATGTTCGGCCGTGGCTCCGACGGGCGCGATCGCGCCATCATCCGATCGAAGGTCGCGGCCCTTGCCCGGCTTGGGCCCGGAGGTTGGTGGCGCATCGCCAAGAACGCATGGCGCTTCACATTTCGCGTCCACGAGCAGCCGGTCAAGGTCGACGTCTGGAAGGCGTACCTCGCTGACGCCGGGTTCACCGACATCGTGGCAATCCCGGTCGTCGCCGAGGCGGCGGTCGTCATGGCCAGCCGGCCCGCCCATTCATAGCGTCGCCGGGGTCCTTCTCTCATCCCGACGCTGATGCGGGAGCGCCAGGGCAGACACCACTGAGGGGCATCTCGGTCCCCGGAGCGACCGTCGACGCGACCCCGGCAACATTTCCGTCGACGCCGATGCGGGCCAAGTTCGCCTTTCCGGCTCCGGTGACTCCCGCCAGGAAGTCCAAGGTGACCTTGTCGACCACCTCGGCATAGACGCCGGTCGTCGTGTAGGCGACGAGATGGTCGGCACCTTGGAGGACGACGTAGTACTTCGGCTTAGGCGCTGCGTCGAAGATCTGGTTACTGCACACGGGCGGGTTGATGACGTCGGCGGTCCCCTGGACGATAAGGAGCGGAACCGAGGGCGTCGTGAAGTAGGTCGTGCCAAAGGCGACGTACTCCGCCCCGGACAGAAGAATCGCCGCACGGATCCGCGCATCCCGGCAGCAGCTGTTGGCGACCGCTGCCAGTGACACGTCGCCACCGTCCGACTGCCCGGCCGCGATGACGTTCCAGGGCTCGATGAGGTTCGATAGCACTGACGAGCTGGTCGCGTTCTGGTGCAGCAGCTGCGAGATGACGAACGAGAGGTCGGCGGGGTGGTTGACGATGTCGGCGCGGTCGAGCGGGCCGGGGCCTTGTGGATCGGTTCCCGGGTAGACGGGCTCGGCAACCACGTAGCCGGCTTCGGCCCACGCGTCCAGCATCGCGCTATAGCGCGAGGCCGCAATGTCGAAACCCTGGGAGAAGACGACCAACGGGTACGGCGCTCCGGCCTGCTCCGGCGGTGCCCCCGGGGACTCGACGCCCGGCGTCCCGGCAGCGGCGGGATAACGCAGGTAGGTGGTTATCATGCGGGCCGCCGCCGTGGTCGTCGCCGGCTCGGTGAGGGTCTCGACGACTGTGCCAACCGCAAAGGGACCGGCGGGGCGCGGCGCTCTCGTCGACGACGCGGTATCGCTCCTTGGAACGCTCGACGTCCCGGCCGAGGACGAGTCCAAGGTGCTGCAGGCAGCGAGGAGCAGGACGGTCGCAGCGGCGGCCGCGATGCGCGCCGTACGGCGGCGATAGGTCCGCGCCGTGCGCGCGACGCCGGCGGGCGTGCCTGGCTTTTGGTCAGCCAATCTTGATCAGGTCGACGATGAAGATGAGCGTGTCGTTGGCCGGGATGCCCGAGCCCACCGGTGGGGACGCCCCGTAGGCGAGCGACGGCGGGATGAACAGCTCCCGGCGCCCGCCCACCTTCATCCCGACAAGGCCTTCCGACCATCCCTGGATGACCCCGGCGAGACTGAAAGATATCGGCGCGCCGTTCCCGGTCGTCCACGAGGCCTGGAACATCTTCCTGTTGGTCCAGGAGTACCCGACGTACTGGACCGTGACGGTGTCCCGCGCGGTCGCCGCCGCGCCTCTGCCGGTGATCAGGTCGGCGTACTCGAGCGCGGACGGCGGCTGCCCCGCCGGCACCACGACCGTCGGCTCTTTGCCCGGGATCCCTGCCGGTGAGCGCTGCGCGGCCGGGATGACGGCCATAGCCGGAGCGGCGGCGGTCGTCGCCGTCGTCGAGCCCGGACTGGAGCCGCAGGCGGCGGTCATGGCAAGGAGGAGCGTGCCGGCAACGGCGGCAAGGCGGATCGGTCTCAAGGCGGCTGTTCGTCCCTTCAGGTGGAGCGGCGGCGTGCCGGCGGTCGGACGCTCAGCCTAAACCCGCAACGAGCCCGGGTCATCGCACCTGGCGGCGACTGCGCCGCCGGCAGGGCTCACGCCCCGTGCTCAGCGGCGTGCCAATGGAGCGACCACGCCCGCGCCCGCTGCATCGGGCACCGCCGCGAATGCGGCCGCGGCGGCCAGGACGCCGGCGTCCGTGGGCGGCGCGACCTCCCGCCTCCCTGTCGCCCGGGCCGGCCGCTGAGCGGCGGAGCGGATGCACATGTCGGCGTCACGAGCACGTCCACGTCGCGCAACACGGCCGCGAGGCGCGCGTGCAAGCGGCGGCTCTCGTCGATGGCGGCAACGCGGTCGTATGCCGACAGGTTCCTTCCCCACTCGGCCACGACACGCAAGCCGGGATCGAGACGGTCTTAGTCTGCGGCCCCATACGGGGACAGGGTGCGGTAGAGGCATTCGTTGACGATCGTGAGCCAAACAGGGAGGGGGTCGTCTTCGAAGACGACCCCAGCGTCGACGACGCAAGCGTCGGCGACCAGGCAATCTTCATCGTGAGACGTTCTGGGTGCCGCTGGCGGCTACTCGTTCGTACCACGATGTCCGGTCCACCGGCAGCGACGTGACGTCTTCGGCGACGGGGCCGACGACTTCGTCCAGAGCGAGAGCCGCATCCGTCAGCCGGCGCGTCACCACGCCGAGGCTCGACAGGTCGAGCCAGTCGGAACCGACGCGCCCGCCGGATGGCACGCGCCCGAACCACGGCGTGAAGCCCTCCAGCCCGCAGCGCGACGGCGGCGGATCCGAAGCGCGTCGGCATCCGGGCGACGTCGTCAAGGTCCTTGACACCGATGGGCACCCCCGCGAGCGGCCCCACGGGCTTACCTCCGGCGAGGGCATCGTCGACGGCCGCCGCCCGGTCGAGAGCACCTTGCGGGTCGACGAAGACACACGCGCAGACGCTGCCGTCGAGGGCACCGATGCGCTCAAGAGCGTCTTCACATGCTTCTCGCGCGCCCACCTCTGTCTGGCGCACGAGGCGGGCCGTTCCGGCGACCCCCTCCACGAGACAGTCCCTGCTCCCTCCACGCATTGCCGTGCCCGTGCCCGTGCCCGCGGGCCTCGGCGTCACCGGCGTCACCGGCGTCACCGGCGCTGAAGCTCTGCCGCGCGGCGAGGGTACTAGGTTCACGTCGATGCCGGATCCCGCGCACAATGGCCACGGCCCCAACGAAAACAGCCCCGTCGACGGCGCAACCGACGGAGACCGCTCAGATCGGGCACGCCGTCCGCGCCCGTCGCTGAGCAGGACAGTCCGCACCCTCGACGCCAAAGAGCAGCGTGTCGGCTATGTCACCGCGGCGGGCACCGCTGTCGTCTTCGCGGCCCTCCTCATCCCTCTCCGCAACACCCACCCGAAGAATCCCGGACCGCTGTCGATCCTCGAGATCCTCTTCGTCTTCCTCGGGCTCGCAGTCCTCATCGCCATCGGGACGGCCATGCGCCGGCGCGCCTCTCTGGGCTTTTCCCTCGTGCTCACCGGCGTCGCCACGTTCGGGATGACACCGATCCTGGCACTCCCCTACCTCGGCGTCTTCATCTGGCTCATCGTCCGAGCGCATCGCGCCCAGCTCGCAGCCGCGGGCAACTCCACGTCGCTCGACCGCAGCAGCCCCGGACCGGGGCGGACACCACCCGCAGGGTCACCGGGCGCTCGCCGCCGGAGATCAGGCGAGGCCTCCCAGGCCCGGGGGGGTTGGGGACTGTGGAGGCGCCGTGCACCGGAGGCTTCGACGGTCCGTCGTGCCGGGACGCAGTCGAAGCGCTACACGCCTCCGAAGCGCCGCCCCGGATCAAGCCAGGGGCGGCTTTCGGGCCGGAACACCTCCCCGGAAGGCCCACGGGACGAACGACGGTAGGCGCCGGGCGGCGGCTGGGTGATCGGCCACGGCGGCGGCGTCCGTCACACCACGAGCGCCGCGTGCAACAGCGCCAGGAGCTCCGCGCGGCGACGGACGAGCGAGCGCGCGTTGGGCTCCTCGCCGAGGGCCCGCAGGACCTCGACCTCGGTCGCCATGCCGATCACCATGGAGTACGCCGCCAGGAGGACGAGGCGCGGGTCGTGGCGACGGAGGTTGCCGGCCTCCATCTCGGCGTCGAGGAACGACGCGGCGCGCACGACCAGCGGCTCGAGGGCCTCGGTGAGGCGCACCGTTGCAGGAGGACCGAGCCGGCTCACCTCGCGCAGGAGCCCGAGGAGCTCGGGGCGGCGCGCCGCGAGACGGAACACCGACCGCACTATCGCCTCGACCCGCGCCCACCCGGTCCCGGCCCGCGCGAGCGCGCCTTCGAGCGCCCCGGCGAGCTCCACCGCGCTGCGGTCGATCACGGCGTCGAGGAGAGCTTCTTTCGAGGAAAACCAGTAGAGGATCGTCTGCTTGCGCACGCCCAGGGTCGACGCCAGGGCGTCGAGGCTGGTCGCCTCGTACCCCCTGGTCCCAAACGAGGCCAGCGCGCTGGCCAGGATCCGTTCACTCGTTGTCGACCCGGCCACTTACCATATGGTAGACAGATCGCGTGATCGTCGAGTCGCTGGCCGGCAAACGCGTCGCGGTCACCGGCGCGACGGGGTTTCTCGGGACCGCACTCGTCGAGCGGCTGCTCAGGTGCGTGCCCGACTGCACCGTCGTCCCCGTCATCCGCCCGAGCCGTCGCGCGAGCGCCGAGCAGCGGGCACGACGCGAGATCGTCCGCAACGACTGCTTCGACCGCCTGCGTTCAGAGTGGGGAGACCGCTTCGACGGACAGATCGACCGGCGCCTCGACGTCATCGCCGGTGACGTCGGCGTCGACGGTCTCGCCCTCGATGCGGCGGGACGTGCGGCGCTCGCCGCGTGCGACGTCGTCGTCCACTCTGCGGCGACCGTCAGCTTCGACGCTGCTCTCGACGCGGCAGTCGAGGTCAACCTGCTCGGCCCGAGCCGGGTTGCCTCCGTCCTCGAGGAGACCGCAACAGAGGGCGCCGGCAGCGCTGGCGATCCCTATCTCGTCAGCGTCTCGACTGCCTACGTGGCGGGGCGCCGTCCGGGCGAGGCCCCCGAACGCCCCCTCGCGGACACGCCGTTCTCCATCGAGGTCGACTGGCGCGCCGAGGTCGGCGCCGCCCGGCGCGTGCGCGCCGATGCCGACGCGGCGAGCCGTTCGCCCGAGCAGCTCGCCAAGTTCATGCGTGCCGCACGCCGAGATCTCGGCGCCGCGGGGACCCACCTGCTTTCGGAGCGCTCCGAGAAGATGCGCGAGGAGTGGGTCCGCAATCGCCTCGTCGAAGCCGGGCGCGCCCGGGCTCAGTCGCTCGGGTGGCCGGACGCCTACGCCTACACGAAGGCCCTCGGCGAACGCGCCCTCCTCGACCAGCATCCGGATCTTGCCCTGACCATCGTCCGACCGTCGATCATCGAGTCGGCCCTCGCCGAGCCCGCGCCCGGTTGGATCCGTGGCTTCCGTATGGCGGAGCCGATCATCATCAGCTACGCGCGCGGCCTGTTGCGCGAGTTCCCGGGCCTGCCGGAAGGCGTCATCGACGTCATTCCCGTCGACCTGGTCGTCGCGGCCGTCATCGCCGCCGCTGCCGACCGGCCGCAGCCCGGTGACCCCCGCATCCTGCAGGTCGCGTCGGGGATGCGGAACCCTCTCTCCTACGGGCGCCTCGTCGACCTCGCCCAGGAATGGTTCTCCGCGAACCCGCTCTACGACGAAAAGGGCCAGCCCATCGTCGTGCCCGAGTGGTCCTTCCCCGGACGCGGGCGGGTGACCCGCCAGCTCCAACGCTCCGAGCGCGCCCTCGCGCTCGTCGAACGCGTCCTGACCACCCTTCCCGTGCGCGGGCGTCAGGCCCAACTGTCGGGCACCGTGGAACAGAAGCGCTCCCTTGCCGAGCGAGCCCTCAGCTACGTCACGCTCTACGGCGCCTACACCGAGACCGAGGCGCGATTCGCCGTCGGCGAGCTGATCGCCGCCTATGGCCGCCTCGACGAACGCGACAAGGCCGCCTTCTGCTTCGACCCAGCGGTGGTCGACTGGGACCACTACGTCACCGCGATCCACCTCCCGTCGGTCGTTGCCCATGCGCGCGTGCGGACGACGCCCGGGGGCCGTTCCGTCGCGTCACGCGCCGAGCGCGCCAAGCGCGCCTTGCTGTCGCCTTCCCGCCAGCTCGCGGCCTTCGATCTCGAGAACACGCTCATCGCCGCCAACGTCGTCGACTCCTACGCGTGGCTTGCGACGCGACGGCTCCCCCGTGACGACCAGGTACGGCTCGCATTGCGGATGTTCCGCCAGGCGCCGGGGCTTCTCGCGCTCGACAAGCGCGATCGCGGTGACTTCCTCCGCCACTTCTACCGCCGCTACGACGGCGCCCCGGCAGAGCTGGTGCGCGCCGACGCATGGGAGATGTACGCGCAGCTTCTCGCCCTCAAGTCTTTCCCTGCCGGTCTGCGCCGCGTCCGGGAGCACCGCGCCCTCGGGCACCGGACGATCCTCATCACCGGGGCCCTCGACTTCGTCGTCGCACCATTGCGCCCCCTGTTCGACGAGATCGTGAGCGCGCGCCTCGAGGAGCGGGACGGTTACTTCACGGGCGGGCTCGTCGATTCCCCACCGACGGGCGAGGCCCGGGCCCTCCTCCTCGCCTCGTACGCGCAAGCTGAAGGTCTCGACCTCACCGAGTCCATCGCGTATGCCGACTCCGCAAGCGACCTACCGTTGCTTGAAGCCGTCGGATTCCCCGTCGCCGTGAACCCCGAAGCCAAGCTTGCAACAATCGCGCGCAAGCGCGGCTGGCACGTCGAGATCTGGCAGAAGGCGCCCGGGGGCCCACGGCCACTCCTGCCGACGGCACAAACCCTCTTTGGCCGGCGGAGTGCCGAGACGCGCGTGGCAGCCCGCTCGGCGATCACCGGTAATGCCGCGCACGACAGTACGGGCACGGATCCATCGCGATGAAAGCCCTCCTCTTCGAACGCAACCTCCCCCGCTTCGCGGCCAGCCGGCTCATCGCGGCGGCGGGCTCCGGTAAGGGCGCCGGGGTCGGTCCGCTCCGGCTCACCGACGTCGACGAGCCCGAGCTGCCCGGACCGGGCTGGCATCGCGTCCGGCCCCTGCTCTCGGGGATCTGTGGCTCCGACCTCGCCCTGCTGGACGGGAAAAGCTCGCGCTACTTCGAGCCTCTGGTGAGCTTCCCGTTCGTCCCCGGGCACGAGATCGTCGGCGTGGTCGAGGGCGGCCCCCGCGATGGCGAGCGCGTCGCCGTCGAAGCGGTGCTCCACTGCGCGGTGCGCGGCATCGATCCCGTTTGCCCGTCGTGTGCCACCGGGCGAACCGAGGACTGCGAGATGATCGCGGCCGGAGATCTGCCACCCGGCCTCCAGACCGGCTACTGCGCGGCGACTGGGGGGGGATGGTCCGGCATGCTCGTCGCACACGACCGCCAGCTGTTTGGCGTGCCCGAGGGTCTCGACGACGACGCAGCGGTCATGATCGAGCCCACAGCGTGCGCTTTGCACGCCGCAACCGGAGTGATCGCGTCCGTCGCTGCGGCACGCCTGCGCGACGCGATCGACGACGAGCGACCCTCCGTCGTCGCCGTCGTCGGCGCCGGCACCCTCGGGCTCTGCACGATTGCCGCGCTCAACCGTCTGCGCAGGTCGCCGGGCGCTCCACCCCTGACGCTCATCGTGATCGCCAAGCACCCGCACCAGGAGCGCCTGGCACGCATGCTCGGCGCCGACCGCGTCGCTCCCCCGTCGGAGCTCTCCCGAGCTGTGCGCAGGGCGACCCGCACCCACCAGATCCCGCCGGCCGGCGGAGCGGTCTCCGTGCGCGGCACGCACCGGCTCGCCGGAGGCGCCGACGTCATCGTCGACTGCGCAGCGAGCCCGTCGTCGTTCACCGACGCGCTGTCGGCGGTGCGGCCGCGCGGCCACGTGGTGCTCGTCGGCATGCCGGGGCCCGCACGTGTCGACCTGGCCCCCCTGTGGCACCGCGAGATCACACTGTCGGGGGCATACGCCTACGGGACCGAGCGCCTTGATGCACTCTTCGGCGCGTGGCACGAGGCCGGCCACGAAGACGTGCAGGGCCAAGCGGGGCTTACACCACAGGATCGGCCGCGCACATTCGCCCTGGCCGCCGAAGTCGTCGCCGACGCAGGACTCGGCAGGCTGGTCAGCGCCCGCTACGCGATAGACCGCTTCGAGGACGCCGTGGCCCACGCGGGATCGGCCGGCCGGCGTGGCGCCGTCAAGATCGTCTTCGACCTCCGGCGGCGGCCAGGGGCGCGGCGAACAGCCGCGACCCGTGCAGCCGCGGCTGGATCGCAGCCCGGCAGGGCGGCTGGAGCCCCCCAGGGCGACACCCCCCGAGGACAAGGAGCACAGCTGTGAGCCCGAGACCTGGTTTCGTCCTCGACGTGGACCGCTCGACACCGCCGACACTGTTCTGGCACGGGGAGGGGTTCCGCCTGGAGAAGCTCCCCGAGGGCAGCAGGGTCGTCTACCCACCGGAGCCACATACCGCAATCCCTGATCCCCGCCATGCCATCCGCCAGGCATTGCATCACCCTCTCGGGGATGCACTTCCGCTCCCTGAGCAGCTGCGGCCGGGTATGCGCCTCACCATCGCATTCGACGACGTCTCCCTCCCGCTACCCCCCATGCGGCGGCCGGACGTCCGCCAGCTCGTCATCGAGGAGGTCCTCGAGATGGCGGCCACAGCAGGCGTGGACGACGTGGTCCTCGTCGCGGCTCTCGCCCTCCACCGCCGGATGACCGATGACGAGCTTCGTCACGCCCTCGGCGAGCGCGTCTTCGACGCTTTCGCCCCGCACGGGCTCCTCCTCCAGCACGACGCCGAGGATCCCACCGGCGTCGTCCACCTCGGCGTGACCGACACCGGGGAAGACGTGGAGATCAACAAGAGGGCTGCCGAGAGCGATCTCGTCGTCTACGTCAACATCAATCTGGTCGCGATGGACGGAGGCCACAAGAGCGTGGCAACCGGGCTGGCGAGCTACCGCAGCATCCGCCACCACCACAACGTCGCGACGATGCGTGCCAGCCGGTCGTTCATGGACCAGCACCACTCGGAGCTGCACTCGTCGAACTGGCGCATGGGTCGCCATATCGCCAAGAGCGGCGTCAAGATCTTCCAGATCGAGACGACGCTCAACACCGACACCTTCCCCAACCAGTTCCGCTTCCTCCAGAGGCGGGAATGGGAGTGGTCCCTCAAAGACAGGGCGAGCTACGCGGCCGTCTCGCGCGCAACAGCGGCCGCGCCGGAGCGGATGACCCGCTCGATCTTCCACTCGATCCGCTCACCTCACGCCATGTCCTCCGTCCAGGCCGGCGAGGTCGAGGCCGTTCACGCAGCAACGACCCGGAACGTCTACGCGCAGCAGCTGGTCGAGGTCGACGGGCAGACGGACATCCTCACCCTCGGGCTGCCCTACATCTGCCCGTACAACGTCGACTCGATCATGAACCCCATCCTGGTCGCCTGCCTCGGCCTCGGGTACTTCTTCAACATGTACAGGGGAAAGCCGCTCGTACGCGAGGGTGGGGTCCTCATCATGAGCCACCCGACCCCGTGGTCGTTCCATCCCGTCCACCATCCGAGCTACGTCGACTTCTTCGAAGAAGTCCTCGCCGAGACGACCGACCCCGTCGAGATCGAGGCGCGCTTCGAGAAGAGCTACGCGACGGACCCCTGGTACGTCCACCTGTACCGCACGTCGTACGCCTACCACGGCGTTCATCCCTTCTACATGTGGTACTGGTGTGCGCACGCCCTCGAGCACCTCGGTTCGGTCATCGTCGTCGGGGGGAACCGCTCCGCCGTCCGCCGCCTCGGCTTCAAGCCCGCCTCGACGATGGCCGATGCTCTCGAGATGGCCGAAGACGTCGTCGGGCCGAGCCCGACCCTGACGCACCTGCACAGCCCTCCGCTCGCGATGGCCGACGTGCGATGAAGTTCCCGCTGGCACGACCCAGCTGGCCGGCAACGGTCCCGCGTGACCCGCCCCGACGGTCCGTCGGGGTCGACTACACGACCGACTGGGCTCGCCGGTACCCGGCGCGGGTCGCCCGCGTCGCACTCGTCGACTTCGTGGCGAGACCGATCGTCACAGCAGTGGCGACACCGGAGATCGCCGGACGAGAAAGGATCGAGCACCTCGACGGTCCGCTCATCTTCGTCGCCAACCACATGAGCCATGTGGACACGCCGCTGCTCCTGTCGAGCCTGCCACCCCGCTTCCGCCACCGGGCCGTCGTCGCCGCCGCCGCCGACTACTTCTTCGACCACACCTGGAAGGGGGCGCTCTGGGCGTTCGCTCTCGGTGCCATCCCCCTCGAGCGCACCCGCCCGAGCCGCCGTTCTGCCGATCTCGCTGCTTCGCTGATCGCTGAAGGTTGGAACCTCGTCATCTTCCCCGAAGGCGGCCGCTCACCGGATGGATGGGGGCAGCAGCTGCGTGCGGGAGCCGCCTACCTGTCGGCCCGCACGGCTGCACCCGTCGTGCCGGTCCACCTCGGTGGGACCCGTGCGATCCTCGCGAAGGGCAGCAAGCGGTTTCGCCCGGGGCGGACGACGGTGACCTTCGGGGCACCGATCGTGCCCGAGGAAGGATCGGATGCACGCCGGTTGGCGGCCCACATCGCAGACCGGCTCGCCGAACTTTCCGACGGATCGGGCCCCGACTGGTGGCAGGCACGCCGACGCGCCGCAGAGGGCGCGACCCCGCCGCTGACCGGTCCCGATCTCGTCGCCTGGCGCCGTGCCTGGGCCCGCGAGAACGGCCGTCGGGCACCTGGGCGAACGGGACAACAGGGCGTCGTGCAACGCCGGGGGCCCCGACCGGCGGGAGTTGGGTCTGCGGCGGGCGACACTGCCGCGCCCGGGATGCGAGAGGAAGCGCGCGAAGGCAGCCCCTGGGCGCGTCGTTCCTGAGCGGGGACGGCGACCCTCCCGCAAGGGGAGGCGAGAGCCGTCGCCGGCGTTGCCGGCCCCGTTGCGCCGACCCAAGGATCCCTGATCGGCGCTGGGCCACCCACGCCGGAGATCCCGGCTCGTCTCACGGACAGGTCGGGAGAACGTCGCAGAACACGAAACCGTCGCGCTCGACGACCTGACCGACCTCGATGGGGATCGGCGACGAGAAGCCCGGGCCGTCGAAGACGAAGGTGTGGAACTCGCCGCGCTCGCCACAGGGGTCCACCCCTGCTGGCAGAGAGGCCAGAAACTGCGCGTCGTAGTGGTGGCCGGCCAGCTCGGCGGGCACCTGCCGGGGATCGACGCAGGTGACCACCGCCTTGATGCCGTTGGCGAGCATCTCGCCGGCCAAGGTGTCGGTCGGGCGGCCCCACAGCGGGAACAGGGGCTCGATCCCGGAACCGGCGAGCCTCTCCTCCCGGTAGGCCCGGATGTCTTCGAGGAAGAGGTCCCCGAACACGATATGGCGCACCCCGTCTTCGGCGGCAACGGCCATCGCCCGTCCGAGGCGGGCCTCGTAGACGTCGTCCGGGCAGGGGAAGGGGATCTCCACCACCACGAGAGGAAGGCCCAGGCGCGCAGCCTGAGCCTCGAGCAGGGCGCGGCGGACGCCGTGCATGGCGACCCGGTTGAATTCGGCGTTGACGGTGACAAGGAGGCCGACCACCTCGATGGCCGGGTCGCGGCGAGCATCGGCCAGGGCCATCGTGCTGTCCTTGCCGCTGCTCCAGCTCATCCAGGCGGCCGCCGGCACGACACGCTCGGATGACGGGTCAGGCGACATAGGGGCAGTGGCGGCATCCCCGATCACAGCAGTAGCCGCGCTCGGCGTGGAAGAGGGACGTCAGCACGAACAGGCCGCTGTCGGGATCGTCGTAGCCGGCATCACCGGCATCCAGTGCCTGGGCGTGGCGGGACAGGATCTCGGCCCGGCTGGGGTGATCCGGCGCGAGGCGCGACGGGTGCGGCTCGGTGAGCGGACGGTCGGCGAGGGGGGGAAGCGGCACGAAGAGCTCATGCTAGGGCGCTGCTCTACGAAGGTGCGCTGCTCTACGAAGGTGCGTCTGTGAGGCCTTTGGCGGCGTGAGGAATCGCCCTCCCGCCCGCGGCGGCGATCCCCCGCCCTAGCGGTCATCCTTCCCGCAAGGACCATGCCCAGGCGGGTAGGTCGCGGCGAGCTCTTCGGCACTTGGTGGCTTGGGCCGCGATGCGAGGGCCGGGAGCAGGGCGGCGATCGCATCCATGATGACGCGCGTGTCGTCGGCTGCGTCCCTACGAGAAAGGGCCACGGGCTCCCCAACCCGGACCTGCACGAGGGGTGGGGAAGCGACATTCGTGAGACGGGGGAGCCGGGCTGAGCGGGGCCAGACCGCCTCGGTCCCCCAGAGGCCCACGGGGATGACCGGTGCTCCGGTCTTGGCGGCCAGCCGGGCGGCGCCGGTCTTGCCTTCGAGCACGGGCGAAAAGAAGGCGTGGCCACGCGGGATCGTGCCCTGTGGCAGGACGACGAGCAGCTCGCCCGCTTCGAGGACTCGTTGCGCCGCGTCGAGCGAGCGTGAACCGTGGCCTGAGCGATCGACAGGGATACCGCCCAAGACGTGGCCGACCAATCCGAGGCCGGGTACGTCGAAGAGCTCCTTCTTGGCGAGAAACCGAACCGGTCTGCCGCATCGCGCCGCGACGATTGCAAGGGGCACGGGATCGAAGTAGCTCCGGTGGTTGGCGACGAGAATGGCGGGGCCGGCGGGAGGGACTCTCTCCACCCCCGCGATGTCGAAGCGCGCGTACGGGACGAGGCTCGGCCGCACGAAAGGCCGCAGGAAGTGGTACGCCTCCCGACCGAGGACCTTGGGGACGCCCGGGGGGGCGTCAAGCCGGATCGACGGCCAACGCTGGACAGCAGCGACAATTGCCAAGCGGGCGTCGGCGTTGACGGCATACGGGTGGCCGACGGCGCGCAACAGGGGAACGTCGAAAACGCTGTCGGAGTACGCGTAGGACCGCGTGAGGTCGACACCACGCGCCTTGGCCCAGCCGCGCACGGCCGCGAGCTTGCCGAACGACCAGACGAACGGTCCGTCGATCGCACCAGTGTAGTGACCATCGTGCTCTACATATCGTGTCGCGATTACGTCGTCGAACCCGAGATGCCGGGCGAAGGGCGCCACGAGGTCGGCCGGCGTCGTCGTCGCCAGCACGACCACGCGGCCGTCGCGGCGGTGCTCGGCGAGCAGGGCGCGCACGTAGCCGGCGACACGGTGGTCGAGAGCCCCGACGGCCCGTTCACCCGCTCGCCGGACCGCGTCCACCGGCCAGCCGCGCGCAGCCCAGGCTCCCGCCCGGGCGAGCGCCATCGACGCAATCGACTCACCGAAGTCGTCGTAGAGGCGGTACGCGACGCCTTCCAGGGACTCGACGAGCTTTCCGGACCCCCGATCGGACAGGATCCCCTCGGCTCTCAAGGCCTCGGTGAGCGCTGGACCGCTCGCGCCATCAAGCACTGTGCGGTCCAGGTCAAGAAAGGCGGCAGCCTGTGGATTCTCCCCTTCGATGCCGTGCTTGACTATCTCCGTCGCGCCCATGGCACCGACGCTACCTCCCCCCAGGCACGAGAAAGGGGCCGGCGGGGGGGATGCCGGCCCCTTCTCGCTATAACGTGCGGGCCGGCAGGGGGGCGGCCGGCCGCTGCACTAACTGGCTACCAGGGCAATCGGAGGGGGGTCCTGTTCCCTGGGCCTTGCTCTATATTCAACAGTAGCAAGCATTATCTGTCAAACAGGTTTTGCAGATATATTGTATCTCTAGATCAGATGGACGTCCGCCAGCTCACCGCCCTCGTCAACGTTGCCGACAACAGCAGCTTCTCGGCGGCTGCCGACGCCTTGGGCACCGTGCAGTCGAACGTGTCCACACATGTCGCCCGTCTCGAAAAGGAGCTCGGAGCCGTCCTCTACGACCGGCTTGCCGGCCGGTTGACGGCCGAAGGCGAGGTGGTCGTCGCGCGGGCGCGCCGCGTCATCGCCGAGCTCCAGGCGATCTCCTTGGACGTGGCCGCGCTGACACACGAGGTATCGGGCTCGGTGCGCGTCGGGATGATCGGGACCACTGCGCGATGGCTCGCACCGCGAATCGTGGCACTCGTTCCCCAGCGCCACCCCCGCGTCCAGCTCGTCGTCGTCGAAGGCACCAGCACCGTTCTCGGGCCTCAGCTCGCGTCGGGCCAGCTTGATCTTGCCGTCCTCAACCTGCCGGTCCCCGGTCACGACGTCTCGGCCGAGCTCCTCTTCGAAGAGGAGCTCGTTCTCGTCGTACCCGCCGACGACGTCCTGGCACGGCGCTCGGAGATATCCCTTGCCGAGCTCACCGACCTCGACCTCATTCTCCCTATACCGGGGACTGCCTTTCGGGATGAGCTCGATTCGGCGTGCGCACCTCTGGGGATCCGGCTGCGCCCCCGGGTCGAGATCGACGGGACCCGGCTGATCGCTTCGCTGACTTTCGAGGGCTACGGCCCCGCCGTCTTGCCCGCGACGGCAGTGCCTGCATTCCTGCGCGACGAATGGCGCATGGTGCGCGTGCGCGACCTGCCACCCCGGCGTGTCGGCGTGGCCCAGCGCACGCGCGGTCTTCTCTCGGCACCGGCGCGCGCTCTGCACGGCATCTTGCACGAGCTCGTCCGCGAGGCCCAGGACATGCCCGACCGCCTTCGCCCGGCACCGGCGGATGCCGACGGCAACCGGCGCACGTCCGAAACCGGGTACGCGTGAGCAGCTCGGGGCCACTCCCGCGGCGTCGGGATCTCCGTGGCCGGTGGCCACAGGCCGCGATCGCACGGGCGCCCGCGGATCCGGCCGGCGGCGGGCCCTTGCAAGCAGGCCACTTCTCCGTCCCGGGTTCTCAGCCCTCGGGGCGCGTCACCCGCCACGCCCCGTTGGCTTTGGGTTGACGCAGCATCAGCCATAAGGGTGGAGCCTGCGGCTCCACCCTGAGCTCTTGGACGACCTCCCAGCCATGGCGCCGGTAGAAGGGGACGTTGCGCTCCTTCGACGATTCGAGGTAGGCGGGGAGCCCCTCCTCGTCACAGCGCGCAAGAACGTCCTGCAGAAGACCGGACCCGATACCTCTGCCCTGAAGACTCGGCTCGGTGCCGAGCGTGGCGAGGTACCAATGTGGGTAGGCGGGGCGTGCCATGTCGAGGTGGCCGAAGAGGCGCTGTGTGCGCCCCAGGTCCCCCGGCCCCACGTACATGAGCATCGGGAAGAGCCGGATGAAGTCGTGCAGGTCCCGTCGCGCCATGTCCGGGGGTGCCCAGATGGCCGCGCCCTCGCGCCCCTCCGTCGTGTAGATGGCGCCGCGCGGCAGGAAGATCGTCCGCATCTCGACGGAGAAGAACCGCCGGAGCCCGGCTGCCCGGGATCGATCACGGGAGATCAGATAGCACGCGAGCGGATCGTCCAGGAAGGCGCGGGAAAGGACGCGCGCCAACGCAGCGAGGTCCCGCCGCACAGCGGGGCGGACGCGGGGCCCGGCCGGAAAATCCTCCCGGCCCTCGCCGTCCGCCCTACGCACTGCGATCAGCTGCGGAGAATGCCGCCGAGTATGCCGCCGGCGACGCCGCCGCTGGCACCCGCCGCAGCCGTTCGACCCGCACCGGCATCGCCGAGATAGGGCATGAGCGACGCCGCGAGCACGGTGACCGGCATTGACTGGAGCCAGATCCGGCCCGGTCCCGTCAGCACCACGAAGTGATGGGCATCACCGCCGAAGTAGCGGTTGGCGATACCCGGCACCCGCTCGACCTGGAACGACACCGACGCCTGGAACAGGCCGACATGACCCGGATGGACGCGCATGACCTGACCCGGATCGAGGTCGAAGGTGACCACTTCGCCCGACAGCTCGACCCAGGCACGTCCGTTGCCTGCGAGGCGCTGGAGAATGAACCCCTCGCCACCGAAGATCCCGCCGCGGAAGCTCTGCTGGAATCCGATCGACACCTGTACCCCCGGGACTCCGGCGAGAAATCCGTGACGGTGGGCCAAGTACTCCGCTTCGGCGCCGAGGTCGACCGGGAGGATCTGTCCCGGGAGCTTCGCGGCGAAGGACACGAACCCGGGAGACCCCTCGGCGGTGAAGGTGTTGAACAGGAGCGAGCTGCCTCCCGCGGCGCGTTTGAGAGCACCCATGAGGCCCTTGCCGCCGATGCCACCGCCCATTCCGGTCGCCATCTGGACCGCCCCACTCATCCAAGAGAACTCGCCGCTCTCCGAGACGACGCTCTCACCCGGATCGAGGCCCACTTCGAGGACCGGCATCGTCGTGCCGATGATCTTGTCCTGCATCACCGACTCCTTCCTGGCGCGGCTCCCAGCCGACGCCGACGCGCCGACTCTACTAGCGCTCGCGGCCACCGTCCCGGGAGGCAAATCCCGAGACGGTGGCTGCATCGCGGGTGGGGCACGAGGGGGCGGTGTGCCCGCAGCCCGGGGGCGGCCCTATGCGCCGCTGGAGGTGGCCCCGTCACCGCCGGACGCGCTCGGACCCGCGGCGCCGGGACCCCGGTTGAAGGCGGGCATCCCGATACGGACGGAGGTCGCGTCGAGAGCCATGTGGTTGGCATCGACGGACCCGACGGCGACGATGAAGGTGCCCGACGTCACGTCGGACGCGGTCGCCGATGTCCCGGCATCGGTGTACGTCGTCGAAGCGGTCACGTTGACCGTGCGCCACATGCCCTGGTCGTCGGCGATCGTGATGGTGTTGCCGCTCACCGAGACGACCGTCCCAGCAAGGTGCGGCGACACGATGTCGACAGCTACCGCGGTCGGGGTCTGCCCGGACGGAGACGCCGACGCGTTCTGACCGGACGGAGACGGCACGACACGCACGGCAATGCGCTCACCGGTCGCAAGGGCATCACGAGTCACGGTGGTGCGGTCCTTGTGATAGGTGGTCGACGCGTTCGTCACGAAGGTGCGACTCGTCCCTCCCGGTCCGCTGACTGTGACCGACGTGCTGGTCAGTGCCGCGAGCGTTCCCACGAACGGACGCCTCGGCGGTCGCTTCTTTCCGCTGTTGGCCGTTCCGGACCCGGAGCCGGTCCCGGTCGTCGGAGCGGGATGCGAGACGACCTGGGAGCCGGGCCTCGACTGCGTGGTTGGGTTCGTCGCGGCCGACGCTATCCCGTAACTGCCGAGCGCGAGCCCGACCGTCAGGCCCGCAGCAGGGATGATCCGGGAAGCACGACTGTGCAGCAGACCCCTCCGTTCCTGCCTCCCCTCTGATTCTGTCTTTTCCGATGCATTCCTCATGATGGCGTCCTTCTCTCAGTTGACTGTCCTTCCCCGATGTTTCACTCGATTCATCTGGGTAGGACTGATCATGCGAGCCTGACCTGTGGGTTCCAGTAAGAGCGCCTTGGAACTTCCCGTGGATTTCCTGGCCAGGCGGACCCCGGCCGCCACGTCACGGTCGCATCCCGATCGATCGCCACCGTGGGCCGCTTTCACGACGGTCTCCCGTCGCCGCTCATGGCGAAGCGACAACCGATCCAGGACGCCGGCCCTGTGAGCCCAGGGTCGACTCAGGTTTCGCCGGAGGTGTGCGTCACAGTGCGCGTGACGCGATCGCGAAGCGGTACCCCGTCCCGACCGACACGCGCAACCGACGCGTGAGCGCCCTGGGTGGGCTGGGTGCTTCCCCCTGCCTGGGTGCTTCCCCCTGCCTGGGGGGCCCTTCCGGCCAGGGGCTGCGGCGTGGCGGACACGGGGATGCGGACCCAGAAAAGTGTCTCGGGTGCCCGTGCCCGCAAGGCGGCGCCCCCGGTCGCTGCATCGCCATGCGACCCCACGGCAGCCATGGTGGCGTCGGGCCGCGTGTCGACGCCGACGGAGCCCCCATGCGCGCGAACGATTGCCGCGACGATCGCAAGACCCAATCCGGTTCCACCGGTCGAGCGAGCTCGCGACGGGTCAGCTCGCCGAAACGGTTCAAAGATCCGTGCACGGTCTTCGGGCGCGATCCCCGGCCCTCGGTCGGCCACTTCCAAGACCACGTGGTCCGGCTCCCGCTGGACGCGCACGACGACGGGCGTCCCCGGCGGGGTGTGCTGCAACGCATTCGTCACGAGGTTGTCGATGACACGACGGAGCCGGTTGGCATCGCCGATCACCGTCGACGCGCGCGGGTCTTCTGGCACCTCCACCGTGATCGGATGGGACGTCGCTTCACTCTGGCCGGCGCGAGCCGCGTCGACAGAGGTCGTTGCCACCTCCGCGATGGCGACCGGCTGCAAGTCGAGGGGCCTTTCCCGGTCGAGGCGCGCGAGCAGGAGGAGCTCCTCGACGAGCTCTGCCATCCGATCGGCCTCCGCGCGGATGTGGTGCATCGACATCTCCAGGTCCTCCGGCTGTGCCGCCGCGCCCCTGTCGAACATCTCGGAGAAGCCGCGAATCGCCGTGAGCGGGGTGCGGAGCTCGTGGGACGCGTCGGCAAGGAAGCGCCGCAAACGCGCCTCGGAGGCAGCCCGTGCCGCAAAGGCCTCTTCGATCTCACCGAGCATGGAGTTGAGGGCCGAGCCCAGCCGACCGACCTCGGTGTCCGGATGGTCCAGTTCGATCCTCTGAGAAAGGTCCCCTCCGGCAATCGTGTCTGCGGTCTCGGCGATCTCCTCGAGGGGCCTGAGCCCGTGGCGCACCGCCCACCACGTTAGCGCTCCCAAGGCCAGGATCACGCCGAGCGAGACAAGCAGCTCGACGAGGAAAAGGTCGTGCAGCGTGGCATTCTGAGACGTCAGAGGGATAGCGATGATGACGGTGCCACCCTGTGCCGTCAGAGGGATGGCAAAGACCCGGTAGGACACCGACCCGCCCGATGTGGCCGTGAAGTACTCGCCGTCGGCCGGCGACGCTCCCGAGCCGGGCAGCTTGGTCGGGAGATTCGGCTGGGGGGGCGCGGCACCGCCAAAGGTGAAGAAGTCCGTAGCGACGACCTTGCCCGAGGCGTCCCGCAGCTCGCCGAAGGTGCCCGGCGGGACAAGGTTGCCGGGGCGGACTCCCCGGCCGACACCGAAAGGTTGCCCGCCCGACGACGCCTCGCCCGCGGTCGCAAGGAGCGCGCGCGTCACAGGGCCCGTCGCGCCTTGGAGCTGGCTGTCCAGCTGGCTCGTCAGGTCCGAGCGCAGCGACGTGAAGGTGAAGACGTCGGAGACGAGGAGGCCCGCGGCGACCAGGCTGATCAGTACCAGGACCAGCCGGAGGCGGAGGGTCAAGCCGGTCTCTCCTTGAGTGGGCGCAGCACGTAGCCGACCCCGCGGACGGTGTGGATGAGCGCCGGCGCACTTCCGTCGACCTTGCGCCGCAAGTAGCTGATGTAGATCTCCACCACGTTGGCGTTCCCGTCGAAGTCGTAGCTCCAGACCCTGTCGAGGATCTGCGACTTCGAGACCACCCGACCGGCGTTGAGCATCAGGTAGTGCAGGAGCTTGAACTCGGTCGGGGTCAAGTTCACCACGGCATCGGCGCGGCGGACCTCGTGGCTGTCCTCGTCAAGCTCGAGGTCGCCGACGACGAGCCTGTTGTCCTGATCAGCCCCGTGAACCCGGCGCAAGACGGCCCGCACCCGGACGATGAGCTCCTCGACGCTGAATGGCTTGGTCATGTAGTCGTCGCCACCGAGCGTGAAACCGCGCAGCTTGTCGTCGAGCGTGTCGCGCGCGGTCAGGAACAGGACGGGAAGCGATCCGGCACGACGGTCCGCGCCCAAGCGATCGAGGACCTCGAATCCGTCGAGATCGGGGAGCATGACGTCGAGCACGACGAGATGAGGACGAAAGGAGCCCACGGCCTCGATCGCGGCACGGCCTTCGTGGACGACCTTCACGTCGAAGCCCTCGTAGCGCAGAGCCATGGCGAGAAGATCGGTGATGCTGACCTCGTCGTCGACGACGAGTATGCGAGCCGACCGGGCGGTGCCCGCGTCGGTCAAGCGGGGGTTTGGTGCGGGCATCTCAGTTGGACCTCAGGGGCACCCTACCCCCGAGGCCTGTGAGCTACCTGTGAAAGTGACTCCGAGCCTGAGAGTTGGCTGTGACACTTTGCCTCGCCGAGATGGAACTGCCCGGCACAACGGCGCCGGGCGCCGGAGCGCGTGCCGGCGACGGCCGAGTTCGGGCAGCGACCGTGACAACGAAGACGACCGCCGCGGCGGCGGTACCTGCGCTCCACCCCCCGACGGCTCCCGTCGCGGCCACCACCACTGCTCCTTCAACGATAGAGATGGCGACGCGCGACGGACCGGCAAGCGACGAAAGACGCCGGTGGAACGAGACCAACCGGGCCGGCGACGTGATGCCGGCGCCGAGGAAGATCGCCAGGCCGCGCACGAGCCCGAAGACGACGCCAATCGACAGCGCCGCTGCGCTCGACCCGCTCAGCGCGGAAAGGACGACGGTCAGGTAGGTCCCTGCCGTCATGACGTAGGTGGCAAGACCGGACCCGATCTGCCAGCCGAAGCCGGAGCCGTAGACCCAAGGCCGGTAGAGGTCGAGCCAGTCCTCGTTGACCTGGCGCCGATGGATCGGGAGCCGGAGCCCGAAGAGCTCGAGATCGAATGCCCAGGCCGCGCACGCCGCGCACGCCGCCGCCGCGAAAGCGACCGTCGCTCCGCCGTGGGCCGGTGGTGCCAGGCCGACCGCCGAGGCGCCGATCTCGGCGATGACGGCGACGAGCCCGAGGCTCGCTCCCCCGAGCAAAGCTCCGGCAACGAACCATGCCGCGGTGGCCGCGAAATGGTGACGACGCCCTCGCTCGGCAAGGGGTGTCATGGTCGACAGGATCGACAGGCCACACGGTGACCAGGTCGAACGGAGCGCTGCTGCGCAGGAGACCGCGGCTGCGAGGCCGACAAGGCCCTCCTGTGACGAGATCATCGAGAACCCCCTCCTCGGCGAGGCGCCACCGGGAAGGTGGCGGAGACGCGCACCGCCGACAGCAACCGGTTTGCCTCGCTCGCCAAGACATGGCGCAACCCAAAGCTGCCGATGACGACATACAGGCACAACGCCCTTTTCGCCGTCACGAAGAACGACTGGCAGCCGGCCTGTCCGGGCAGGTTCCGCTGGAGCGCGTTGGGGCGGAATTCGCCGCCGCTAAGCGGCCAGGGCACGCGCCTCTCGGAGAACAGAGCGGTGTGTGCGGCCTCGACGTCGTGCTCGAGCAGGGCGACGAAGACGCCGCGCTGGCCCAGCGTCTCGACCGTCCCTCCGCCATAGTCGCCCCGGTTCCGCGCCAACGGCACGTTGGCGGCGTGCAGGATCGGCATGGTCACCTCGCCGCGGACGGCGTCTGGTTCGCGCCGGTATATCTCGGCCTCCCAGCCGGCCGGCACCTCGACGGACAGGCCGAAGGCTGCGACGGTCGCCGTCACCGCGCCTCGTCCATACCGTCCCGCTCGCCGGTCACCGCCCCTTGTTGGGGCCGGCCCGGGTAGAGGCTCGGATCACCGGGATAGATCCCCGCCGCAGCAAGATCGGCGTCGGCCCGTGTCGCGCGTTCGGCCCCATTGAGATGTGCCCGGTCATGTCCGGCACCACCGTGGCGCGGGCCGGCACGGTCGGTCGTGTGCCCGTCGGCATCCGCAACGTCGGCACCCGCAACGTCGTCAGCGGCGAACGAGGCGTCGGCCACGGCCCGCTGCAGCAGCGCGACGACCTCCTCCCACAGCGGTGCGGACCCCTCCCCCGCGACCGTTCCCGACGGTCCGTCGACCAGCACGAAATGGGGGCCACCAGGGACGCCGTAGTCGCGGAAGGCCTCCGTCGACATGACGGTCACGACGTCGCCGGGCGCGATTGACGCGACCGCAGACGGGCTCTCGGCCTCGGGGCCACGGGTCACGGCGACGAGGCGCGTGTGGGGCCCGAGGTCGCGTGCCCCACCGTTGGCGAAGGCCTCCCAGAAGCCCGCGCACGACGAACAGCCACTCGACAGGAAGGCGAGCAGCGTGGAGTGACGCACCCCGCTCACGGCGACGGCCACAGCCGAGCCGGTGGGGCTCACGCCGTTGAGATCGTTTGCAACCGCACGCGTCGCTGCGCGAAGCCGCCTTCCCGTCGGGGCGCGTCCACCACGGTCCGGAGCAGAGGTGGGCTCGTAGACGCCGGCGCCGAGCTCGTGCAGCCGGCGCAGCACCTCGCCGTGGCTGCGCAACAAACCGACGACGAGGACGGCGAGCAGGGCGACAACGACGGTTTCGACCACTACGAGCGCCAGCACGACCCGTCCTTTCTCGTCACCGCGACACTCCTCATCCGCGGTCTCCACCCGCCGGGAACGGCGTGGGAACGTCGAGCTTCGCACACCCAATCGGCGATTCCGGCATCCCACCCGCCGCAACCGCGACCACACACACGTCGTGGACACCGGCAGCCGTCGCGACCACGACATCGAAGCCGTGCGCGGGCCCGAACGCCGGAAATGCCTTTGCGACGTCGGGCCGGTCGACGTCGGCGAGGACACGCGTCGCGAATACCCCGTCGACGGTCACGAGGACCTCGATCGGCTGGGGGGTTGCCGGGTCGATGGCCCACCCGGCGACCCGGAGCACGCTCCCCTCAGCGGAGGCACTGTCGAGGTTGCCGAAGGGGGCTCCACAGCTCAGGGTGGCACAGGCGAGTCGGGTGGGCTCCCCGAGGCCGGCGTTGAGAGCCGTGACGCAGACGTCGTGGACTCCGCGCGGAACGGGGACCACGGCGTCGAAGCCATGGGCCGGCCCCATCGTGGGGAACAGGGCACCCACATCGGGACGAGCGACAGACGCGGCAATGCGCGCGGCGACGGCGCCGTCGATCGTGACTTGGATCGTGACGGGGTCCGTCGTGTCCGGATCGATCGCCCATCCCGCGACACGCACGTCCAAGGTGTCCGGCGCGACGGCGATCACGTCGAGGTGGCCGAACGGGTCGTGGGGGGCGACCGTCGCGCATCCCAGAAGCACGTTGCCCGGGCCGAATGCGACGTTGACCCCCGTCGCGCACACGGCAAACCCCTCGATTGTGTCCGGCGTCACGGGCACGACGTTCGTAAAGCCATGGTCGGAGCCGTAGCCGGGGAGGAACGCGCCGACGTCGGGCCGGTTGGAAGAAGCGGACAACGTTGCCGCCTGGGCGCCTGCAACCGATATCTGGACGTCGATCGGTGCCGGCGTGTCGAAATCGACCGCCCAACCGGACACGGCGATCCCGCCGGCGACCTGCGTGGCCGAGTCGAGATGGCCGACGACGGCGTGCAAGCACGGAGCGTCGTGGGTCGCGGTGGACTCGTCGGTCTGGGCCGTCGTGGTGCACGTGGGTTCGATCTCCCATGGAGGGATGCATGCCACCACCCGGCACACGATTGGACCCAGGCAAGGGATCTCCTGGTTGCATTGGCCGTAGCGGAACTCGTTGCAGCCCGTCGCCCGGAGCCCGCAGTCATCCTCAGCGCAACCGCATCCCGTCCCGGAGCAAGAACCGGGACACACACCGCTCGATCCACAGCCGCAGTCGCCACAGGTGGCGTTGCAGTCCATGTAGTAGCGCGGACCCGCGCAGAACTGCGTCCCGTCTGCCTTCCACCACCCGGCCATGACGGTGCCCGTGGGGCAGGCGTTGTACCCCGTCAGGGTGCAGCAGAACTCGGTGTAGCCGTCACAGCACATCGCGCCGCATCCGCACAGAGCGCCATGACAGTTGCACACCGCGCCATAGGCATCGCCCGGCTCGAGAGCGTAGGTGAGGGGCTCGAGCGCGAGTGCGGTTGCCGTGACGACTGTCCGCCCGAGGAACCCCCGACGGGTCACCCGGGGGAGCGAACCCGCAAGAGTATCGACGGCACCCGACAGAAAGCTCATCGCCGCGCCGCCGCAAGTGTCGCCGGCAGCGTCGTCATGACCACGACGACGAGCCACGCCGCCACGGCAATGGCAATCGCCTCGGGGACACCCGCGTACGGCAGGCGCCACCACCCCCCGATCGCACCGGGTGCACCGGTCGCGGCCGCCGCGGCACCGGCAGCGCAACCGCCGAGATCGACCGCGACGTGGAGGGACGACGGCGGGGTGGATCGGCTCCCAAAGCATCCGCAGGACCGTTCCGGAGCCGTCCGGCGCAATCGGAGGCTCGCGATCGCAAAGACGAGGTAGACGCTTGCGAGAGCCGCGGCGAGAAGGCGGCCCGCCGACAGCACGGTCGCGGCGCCAAGGCCTATCTCTGCCGCACCGAGCGTCCGGGCTGCGGCCGGAGTCGAGCCCAGCCATAGGGCGCGAAGCATGTCCTCGCTTGATCGTGGGTCCGCGATCTTGAATGCGCCGCTCACCACGAGGACGATCGCCATAACGGCGAGCGGTCCGAAGGCCGTCATTGGCGCAATGCTACGGTGCGCGTGCCCTGCATGCGCCACCCGGCACGGCTCAAGCCGGCACGCCGGGCACGGCGGCCGCGCGGCGACGCACCAGGACTCAGACGGCTGCGGCACCGTGTCGGCGCCACCGACCGAACGGCGTGTCTTAGGTGTGTCTCAGGCGCCGGACACCGGAAGGGTCGCTGTGATGCGCGTACCGGCGCCGGGCCGCGCTTCTACCTCGAGGTGACCACCGAGAAGGTGGGCGCGCTCACGCATGCCGACAAGGCCGAGACGTGCCCTGCCCTGAACGGTGATCGCGGCCGGGTCGAAACCGACGCCATCGTCGCTGAGTGTGAGCTCCAGCGCATCCTCCCCGAAGGTGAGGGCGATGGCCACACTGTGGGCTTTGGCGTGGCGCACCGTGTTGCGCAACGCCTCCTGGACGATCCGGAAGGCGCCGAGCTCGATCCCGGGGGCCAGGCGCACCTCGCCGCCGGTCACGGCTATGTCCCCGTTCAAGCCGGCCTCGTCCTCGACGTCGGCGAGAATGCTGGAGATGGCCGCGACCAGGCCCAGCTGATCGAGGGCGGGCGGGCGCAGGTCACGCGCGAGGACCCTCAGGCGCGAGGCGGCGTCGATCGCTTGATGGCGTGCCTGGGCCAGGCCGGCGGCGACCGGGCCGGGCACCCCCGAAGACCCGCCGAGGCTCTCGAGACGCCGGGCCAGGTGGAGGAACAGCTGGAGGGGTTCGTCGTGCAGCTCCCGGGAGAGTTTCCGGCGCTGGTCCTCCTCGACGGACACGACGAGCTGGGCATAGCGGGTTGCCTGGCGCCCGACCCGGCGTTCCTCGGTCACGTCTTCGAAGATGACCTGCGTCGCCGTCCGCCCGCCGAGAACCGGCAGTGGGCAGAGGGCGACCCGGTAGTCGCGGCCACCGGGAACCGTCAGGACCTTCCCGGCGCGGGTGTCGATCGGCCCGCCATCACCGAGGACGGTCTGCCAAGGCCGGCCCTGGACCAGCTCCCCGAACAGAGCTGCCGCCGCCGGGTTCGTATCGGCAATCCGTCCACGCTCGTCGACGACGAGAATCGGGGCGACGTTTGCCTCGAAGAGCGCCCGGTAGCCGGCTTCGGCGGCAAGCCGGCCGGCCGTTGCCCGCTCGAACCGGGCGTGTGCCATGCGTTCGGCTTCGATGCGCTGACCAACGAAGAAGGCGACCAGGTCCACGAGGGCGAGCTCGACAAGGTCACTGCCGATGTGGCCCTCGCCGTGGGGCAGCACGAGGTCGGGGATCCACAACAGTGTCGCCCAGACGCCGGTCGCGGCCGATCCGGCGAGCCCGTAGCGGAGGGCGGCGTAGCCGACGGGGATGATGAGCAAGGCGACCGGGAGGCCGACGGGGAACTGTGCCGACTCGGCCTGGCTTTTGGCGTCGACGAGCAGGTGAATGCCGGCGATCAGGATGACGGCGGCCTGGATGGCCCAGAAGCGCCACTGGCGCACCGGCGGGTGTGCCGCCCGCGCGATGACCGCGCCAAGCTCAGCTGTCGGAGGGCGCGTGTCCATCGTCTGCAGCGGCGACGAGGTGGTGCGATATGGCGAAGAGGACGGCCTCGGTCCGGGAGGCCACCCCCAGCTTGGCCAGCACGTTCGAGACATGGCCTTCGACCGTGCGCAAGCCGAGCCCGAGCTCGTTGGCAATGTGCTTGTTCGACATCCCCCGGGCAAGGCGCTCGAGGACGTCGGTCTCGCGCGGTGTCAATGACCCGGGTCCCGGCGGCGTCGCCGGAGGGCCGCTTCGCCAGCGCCGGGACAGCCGGCCGGACATCGCCCGGTCGAGGACGAAGACCCCGTCCGCGACGGCGCGGACTGCATCGACGAGCTCGCGCGAGCTCGCCGTCTTGAGCAGGTAGCCCCCGACGCCGAGCTCGAGGGCCTCGGAGACGTAGGCGTAGTCGTCGTAGGCGCTCACGACGAGCACCTGGATCTCCGGGAAGCTCTCGCGCACCTCCCGGGCCAGCTCCAGCCCGCTCATTCCGGGCAGGTTGACGTCGACGAGGACGACGTCAGGCGGGCGCCCACCTGGGCGCCGCAGGATGCCGAGGGCATCCTCTCCGCTGCCGGCCTCGTCGGCGACCTCGATGCCCGCTTCCTGGCCAAGGAGCTGGACGGTCCCTTCACGCACCAGCGCGTGATCGTCGACGACCATGACGCGCACCAGGTCGGCCCGGGCGACCGAGGGGGCCGGATGCGATTCGGCTCCCGGCTCCCGGGCAGGTAGGGCTTCCCTCACGCCCTACAGTCTGCGGCCCCGCTCACGCCGGCGCCAGCGTAGAAGCCAGGCAACCGCCCCCGGGGTTCCACGCGCACGGTCCGTGGAAACAACGTTGCCGTCGTACGTGGTCTCCTGGTTCCCGCTGTCGGGCCTCTCGTTCAGGCTTGCACCGTGGTCGACGTGCTCCGTCTCGGGCTCAGCGTTCTGTTGGTCGTCGCTTTGGCGACCGTCGTCGCGTACGTGCTCGCATTCTTCGCCTTGGCCGCTTGGACCCTGATCCGCGGCTCCCATGCAGACCCCCTGGCAGAGGAGCTCGACAGCGTCCTTGACGAGATCCTCGCGCCGGCCGCGCCCGCCGGAACAATTCTGCGGCATGCCCCCGCATCGTCGGCGCGGCGCGGACGGCGCGAGCTTCGCCTGAGCCAGCGTGCTCGCCATTTCCAGAAAGGACTGTGATGGGCGATCCGATACAGACAGGGACCGAACCCACAAGGTATGCCGTCGGCATTGCGACCTTGCTCGGAGGCATCGTCCTTGGACTCGGTCTCGTCTTCGGGATGGCGGCGGGAGTCGGCGCCATCTGGTCGTCCGTCACGGCATCGGCGACACCGTCGGCGTCGAGCAGCTCAGGCGGGGCCGCACCGAACGGCGCCTCAGGCTCTGCGGCTGCGTCGAATACAGGCATGAGCTCGATGAACCAGAGCGGCGCTTCGTCCGCAACGGGTTCGGCACCGGCCGCCGGCGCCGCGTCGGCAGGTGCCGTCCAGGACGTCTCGCTCGTCGTCGATCCCCCGCCGCTCGGCGGCCGGAAAGGCCCTGACGGACATGTCTACGATGCCTTCGTCCCCGCGACGTTCTCCATGAAGGTCGGCGTGACCGTCAAAGTCACGGTCCTCAACTACGACACCTTGCCCCATACCTGGACGTCCCCCGGTCTCGGCGTCAACACGATGGTGCCGGCCGGATCGTCGACATCGCCAAGCCGGACCACCTTCACGATCCACCCCACGAAAGCCGGCACTTTCTCTTGGTACTGCGCCACGCCGTGCGATTCGTTTGCCATGAAGACGAACGGCTTCATGCGGGGCACCGTGACGGTGACGGCATGAGCGGATCAGCCAAGCACCGTCGCTCGCCCGCGGCGACGGCCGCCAACCTGGGCGAGCACCTACTCGCCGGCCTCGACCATCTCGGACAACCGGTCGTACGCCGTTCCATCTCGCGCTTCGCCCGCTCCGTCGGCATCGTCGGCGCCACTCTCGCTGTCATCTTCGCAGGCCTCGCCGTCACCGTCGCGGCGGTCGCCGGGATCGCGCAGGGTGTCAGCACCGCGTCAGGCCACCTTGCCGCGTCAACCCGTCCTCTGACCGGCGGCCCTCCCGTGACCGAGTCGATGGAGATCCTCACGGGCAAGATGGACGGGCGTTCCGGTTGGCCCCGTTACACGAACGCCTCCTGGTCGGTGCACGCAGGCCAGTCGGTCACGATCAAGATCACGAGCTACGACGACGGCACTGCCCCACCCATGGGCTCCCAGGCCATGTACAACACGGTCGAAGGCACCGTCGGCGGCACGGAGACCGTCGACGGACGCACCATCCGGGGTATGCCGACGGAGGACGTCGCCCATACCTTCACGATCGTCGCCCTGCGCCTCAACCTGCCTATTCCGGCAGCTCCTACCGGCGGGAGTGTCACCGTCGTCGCCCGGTTCGTCCCAAAGGTCACCGGCGTATTCATGTGGCAGTGCTACGCGCCGTGCGGTTCGGGCAAGAACGCGATGGGCGGGGCGATGTCGACCATGGGATGGATGGAGGGAAAGGTCACGGTGTCCGCATGAACGACGAACCGCAGCCGCCGAACTCGGGCAAGGACGGCCCCCCCGCCGCAACCGAGACCCAGAGCGAGCCCCAGGAGACCTCCGGCCCCGCACGCATCGAGCGGCGGAGCTTCCTCGGGCGCGCCGTCGTCGGAGGAGTGGGCGTCACCGCCCTCGGAGCTCTCGCCGAGCGCCTGTTCGCAACTCCCGCACCGGCCGGAGCCTCCCCGACGAAGGCAGGTTCCTCGGCACCGACCGCGAGCTCGAGCGGCCAGGCCGACCACCAGTGGGCCATGGTCATCGACCTGCGCTACTGCAACGGCTGCAAGCTCTGCACGGCTGCGTGCCAGGCCGCTCACTACCTACGCCCTGAGCAGACCTGGATAGACGTCTTCACGATGCGCACGGCCGAGAACAAGACCTACTCCATGCCACGGCCCTGCATGATGTGCGAGGACCCGCCGTGCGTTCCCGTGTGCCCGGTGAGTGCCAACGTCCGCACGAGCGACGGGCTGACCCTCGTCGACCAGTCCCGTTGCATCGGCACGCGCATCTGCATGAACGCCTGCCCCTACGAGGCCCGCTACTTCAACTGGTCAGACTCGCGCTCCGTGCCGCGCCAACCCTTCCCCCAGGAACCGGAGTGGCCCGTCCCCCAGCAAAAGGGCACCGTCGGCAAGTGCATCTTCTGCGCGGCGATGCTCCCTTCCGGACAGGTGCCCGAATGCGTTGCCGACTGCCCCATGGGCGTCCTCTACCTCGGGGACATCGTGCGCGACGTCGCCGTGAACGGCTTGGGGAACACGGTGACGTTGTCGACCTTCCTCAAAGAGAACGACGCTGTCCGCTTCAAAGAGTCCTACGGGACAAGCCCGCGGGTCTGGTACATCCTCGGCCACGGCCAGGACCTCGAATCCGATACGTCGGCAAGCTGAGGAGGCTGGGGCCATGGACGACGGAATGGAACGAACCGCAATCGACGGTCGCCATCTGCGCTCGGCCGCCATGCGCCCGATCATGGAGACACCGCGCTGGTGGTGGCCGGCGGTCCTCGCGCTGGGTGCCGTCGTCGTGGCCGGCGTGGTCGCCTGGGCTGTCCAGCTCGGAGACGGGTTGGGCGTCGCGGGATACAACGACAATGCCTTTTGGGCCGTCTACGAGGCGGACCTCGTCGCCTTCATCGGCGTGAGCTACGGCGGGGCCGTCGTCTCGGCCATCCTGCGCCTGACCAACGCTCAGTGGAGGGCGCCGCTCACCCGGATCGCCGAGGCGACGGCACTCGTCACGCTGCCGATCGGCATGCTCTTCATCATCCCCCACCTGGGGAGCCCACAGAAGATCTGGGAGCTTATCTGGCCGCCGTACTGGAACCTCTCCTCCCCCATTCTCTGGGACTTCTTCGCAGTGAGCACCTACCTGCTCGCGACGATCGTGTTCTTCTACCTCCCGCTCATTCCCGACCTCGCGACGTGCAGGGCGTACCTCGACGACCCGAACAACGCCCGCACCGGCGACTCGCTCGGGCTCGGGAGCATCGCCGGGCTGCGTGCCCGGATGCGCAACGCGCGGCTGCGGACCGCACGCACCCTCTACCGGATCGGGGCGGGTCGTTGGACAGCGACGAACACCCAGCGCCGTCTGCTGCACGGGTCGATCGGCCTCGTGGCGATCATGGTCATCCCGATGGCGGTCTCGGTGCACTCGGTCCTGTCGTTCGCCTTCGCGTCGTCGAGCAGAGCCGGCTATCTCGAGACGATCCTCCCGGTCTACTTCGTGGTGGCCGCCCTCTACTCGGGGGTCGCGCTCGTGGTGCTCACCGTCGCGGCCGCACGCAAGCTCTACCACCTCGAGCCTTACATTCACCGCCGTCACTTCGTCCGGCTGGGGTTCGTTCTCGTCGCCTTCGGGGCCGCCTACCTGTACCTCACCTTCACGGAGTACCTCATCGACGGGTACTCGGGGGCGCAGGGCAACGCCGCGTGGGTTCGCCAGATCATCGTCGGCCGGTACTGGGTCCCATTCTGGATCTACTTCGTCGCCGCAGGCCTCATCCCGCTTCTCATCGTGGCGGTCAAGCGTTTGCGCACCATGAACGGCGTCGTCGTCGCATCGGGACTTGTCGTCGTCGCCATGTGGATCAAGCGGCTCGTGATCGTCGTGCCGCCCGCCTCTGAGCCCCTTGTCCGTTCCCCGTTGACGTCGTCGGGCTTCTTGTCGGGAGACTGGGGCACCTACCACTTCACGTGGGTCCCGATCGCCATCACGCTCGCCGCGACGGCCGCCATCCCGCTCTTGCTCCTTGTCGTCTTCCGCTTCGTGCCAATCCTTCCGGTCGCCGAGATCGAAGAGATGTCAGAACAGCACGGGAGCACGAACGGGAACGGCGCGCTGGATGCGCTCGAAGTCACCACACCCAATGCCCGCCTTGACGAGCGGCAGCCCGTCGGAGCCGGCGACGAGATCGGGAGGTCCTGATGTTCCACTCTTTGGAGCCGATCGTCGGCGCGGTCCAGGGCGTGCTGCAGACAGAAGCGTCGCGGCCCGACGGGACCATCGGCCGGTGGGTCGTCGCCGTGCTGCTCATCGCGCTCGTCGCTTTGTGGATCACCCTCATCGCCGTCGTGGTCCGGCTCCACTCCCGCCTCGCAACTACCGCGACGACGGCAGCCGTTGCCACTGCACAAGGGCTGGACGCAGATGCACCGAAGCGGCCTGGAGGCGAGTAAAGGCGTCCGCCCGCCACCAGCCCGCTCCGTCCCTTCCCGATTCACAATCCCCTCGAACTAACGGCGGCGTGCCCCCAGGCAGCAGTGCTTGTACTTCCGACCACTCCCGCAGGGGCACGCCTCGTTGCGCGATGCGTGTGACCAGCGGGCCCGTTCCTCCCGCTCCCGTGCGGCGAGCTCTCCCATGATCGTGGCGATTGGGCGCCCGGACCGCACGTGCAAGGCCATCCGCTGGGCGTAGGGATGGACGTGGCCGTAAAAGCGCCGGTAACCGGCGCACAGGTAGTTGAGCCCGACTTCGGTGCCCCCGTGGGGGATACTGCCACTCGCGACGCCCCGTTCTGCGCGATCCACCGGCGGCGGCACGAGGAACCGGTCCTTCGGGCATCCCCCGTTGCAGTAGCGAAGCACCGGGCACGCCCGGCAGCCGGGCGCGAGAAGGTCTAGCTTCGCCGCCCCGAAGGATTCCTGCTCGGCGCTGTCCACGAGGCCCAATAGCCCGGTGGCTGTCAGGTTGCCGAGACGGTGCTCGGCGTCGACGAAATGGTCGCAGGAGTAGACGCTCCCGTCGTGCTCGACAGCAGGTACCCGCCCGCAGGTCTCCGCCATGACGCACAGGTTGGGTGAGATCCCCCCCGCGACCAGGAGGCACTCGAGGAAGTTCTGGATGCCGATCCGGTCGACGTCGTTGCGGACCCACTCGTCGAAGATCGTGCAGAGGAACTCTCCCATCGCCTCGGCAGGCACCGACTCAGCGGTCACGGCGCCGTCACCGGTGCGCCGGACGACCGGCAGGAACTGCAGCCAGCGCACACCGGCGTCGAGGAAGAACCGGTACACGCCGAGCGGAGCGGTGGCCGTCGCGGCGTTGAGCGTGCAGAGCACGTCGGGCTCGATGCCGTGGGAACGGAGCAGCTCAAGCCCTCGCAGGGCACGCTCGTGGCTCGGGCGCCCGCGGCGATCGGGGCGCCCGGCGTCGTGGAGGGCGGCCGGGCCGTCGAGGCTGAGACCGACCGAGAACTCGTTGGCGGCGAGAAAACTGCACCAGCGATCGTCGAGCAGGGTGCCGTTCGTCTGCAGGTTGTTGACGGCGCGCCAGCCTTGAGGCAGGTAGCGCGCCTGGTAGTCAAGAGCCCTGCGGTAGAGCTCCCGGCCGGCCAGGGTTGGTTCCCCTCCATGCCAGACGAAGTGGACGGTCGGTCCTGGGCTCGCTGCGATGAACTCCCGCACATACGCCTCGAGGACGGCGTCACTCATGCGATAACGCTCGCCGCGGGCAAACAGCCCCGTCTTGTCGAGGTAGTAGCAGTACCGGCAGTCGAGGTTGCACAGCGGCCCGACGGGCTTCGCCATGACGACGAGCGGGTCCGCTTCGATTGCCGTCGCCCCCCTTGAGGCAACGCCCGGCGGGCCTGCTGTGCTCACCTCTGTCCGGGGATCTCTAGCGCGTCACCGCCCGCGTCCCGCCGGCACCGGCTGCTGCTGCTTGGGCCCGTTGGGCCTCTACGCCCGCCGGCCAGCACAGGGCGAGAAGCTCGCGGGCGAAGCCGACGGCGTCGCTCGGCGCACCGTTGCGGGAGAATCCGGCGTGCGCCACGACGTCGGCCCCGGCCTTCTCCAGTGCCGCGGCCATCTCTGCGAGTGCCGCCTTCGGGGATACGGCGTAGGTGCAGAAGACGGCGGCCTTCTTACCCCCGAGGTGCGGAAGCGCCGCGAGCCAATCGCGAGCCCGCCGTGCCGGATGGACCCCCGCCACGACGAACCCCTCGACCCACGATCCGACGATGACGACATCTGCGGCTGCGAGCTCACGCGCTCCGACCCTCTTCAGGGGCAGGGCAGTCACCTGGGCTCCGCGGCCCGTCAACGCACCGGCAATGGCACGGGCTGCCGTCTCGGTGCGACCCCCGTTGCTCTCGTAGCAGACAAGAACTCTGCTCGGGGCAACGGTGGGGCGGCCCGGGCGCCGCGGTTGGGACGCGAGCAACGACCGGACTGCGGCCCTACCTTGAGCCATCGCCTCGACGACGGTCGAGGGCCCGACGACGGCGTCACCGGCGGCGAACAGGCGATCGCGGAACGGGAGTGCCGCCGCCTGGATGCCGACCTCCCGACCGAGAGCGAGCGTGCCGACCGGGCGGCTGTGCGCGAACGGCGAGGCAGGGCCGGCAAGGACCCCACTTGCCATCCAGCTCCGGTCCGGGACCCCGGCAGGTGCGACACGCTTGAGCGGCGTCCCCGGGAGCACTTTGGTGAAGTCCGGGTCGTTTCGGTAGCCCATGGCCATGACGACCATGTCGACGGGTACTTCGACAGGCTTTGCGCGCTGAACCTTCGGAAGCGTCGTCGGGCTCTCCTGGATTGTCGTGGCAAGATATGCACGACGGACCGTCGAGCGGCCGGCGGTCGCCGTACCGGGAGCCGGACCGTCGCCCCCCTCGAGACGGACCAGCGTGTGGAGGAAACGCACCTCCACGCCTTCAGCCTCCGCCTCGGCCAACTCGTCGGGCCGCACGGGAGCGAAGCGGCGATCCAGCCACTCGACACAGGTCGCCTCGATGCCGAGGCGGCGGGCCGACCGGGCCACGTCCATCGCGGTGTTGCCGCCTCCGAGGACGAGGATGCGGTGCGCCCCGGCCGTCGCCGCACGGTCGACCTGGGGGGCTTCGCCCGCGGCCGGTGCCACGAGCGGGAGCACGCTCGCCAGGGTCGCCTCGCCGTCGAGGACGGCCTTCGATGCGTGCAGGAAGCTCGTCGCGTCAACGACGCCGTTCAGGTCTCCTCCGGGCACCGGAAGCCGCATCGGCACGCCCGCGCCGACGGTGAGGACGACCGCGTCATGGACGCTAAGAAGTTCGTCAAGGTCGCCGGCGGCCACTTCCTTGCCGCACTCGAGCGTCACACCGGCCGCGCGCAGCTGATCCCAGGCACGGTCGGCGACGGCTTCGGGCAGGGTGAAGTCCGGGATCCCCCAGCGCAGGAGCCCACCCGGGTTGTCGTCCTTCTCGAAGACGGTCACCTGTGCGCCGGCCGACGCAAGGTCCCAGGCTGCCGCGATCCCCGCGGGACCTGCCCCGACGACGGCGACCGACAGGTCGTCACCTGCCGATGACGTCTTGGCCAGGGGCGGGACCGGGGCCTGCTCGGTGATGAAGCGCTCGATGGCCCCGATCGCAACCGGAGTCCCGCCGGCGAGTGACCAGCTGCACGCCCCCTCGCACTGGGCTGACTGGTCGCAGACACGCGAGCACACGTCGGGCAGGAGGGTCGTCCGCCGCAGAATCGTGTGGGCGCGCTCCAGGTCCTTGTCCGCCACCGCCGAGATGAAACCAGGGATGTCGTTGTGCGCCGGGCAGCCCCGGACACATGTCGGATCGGGGCAGCTCAGGCAGCGGGATGCCTCGGCGAGAGCCTCATCCCAGGTCGAGAAGCCCGAACGCGTCTCGGACACGTCACCTTCGATGCGCGCCGGGTGCTGGGTCGTGACCGCCGTGCGCGCCGTGACAATGAGAGGCCCACTCACCGTGATCGCCGAGAACGGGCACGTGCGGACGCACTGGCGGCATCCGACGCACTTGGTCTCGTCGGCGACGGCAATCCAGAGCTCGCTGTTCATGCTCAGAGCCTCTTCCGGGCAGCGCACGACGCACTCCTGGCACCCCGCGCACCTGTCCGCGAAGATCGAGACATGGGGGTGTCCGTTGGTCTGGCCTGCTTGCGTCCCCTGTGCGGCACCGGCTGTGTCGAGAACAGTCATGTGATGTCTCCTCCTCGCTCAGTTCGCCGCGTGCATGATCACGTAGAGGACGGCGGTCGCCGCCCCGCTCGCCAGGACTATCGCAAGCGTCGACATGTAGATGCCTATGTGCCCACGGCTGACCGACACGAGCTCGCGTCGGGTGATCCTCCACATGGACCAGGCCGACGCCAGCGTCCCGACGACGATCACGGCGACTTGCGTGAACACGATCCAGCCGTTCGTCATGATCGAGAGGTGGAACAGGGATGACTTGGCCGAAGCGAAGCCGAAGATGTGCATCACTGCCGGCACGACCCGTGGCGAGTACTTCAGGAACTTCGGCAGCTGGCGGGCGAAGTAGTCCGCTCCGACGATCGGGATGAGCCCGTAGGCGATGGGCATGAAGTAGGTGCGGAACTGCGACTTCTTCTCGATGAAGTTCCCCGGCTGGTCGAAGCGGAGCGAGCGGTTGGCGAATGCCTTGCTCACCAGCCAGGCCACACCGGAGACGAGAGCTGCGCCGACGATGATGAAGCCCAGGTAGTCCACCGGGTTCGGGTACTGCGGGAAGTGCAGCTCGGTGTTCAACCAGTTGTCGATCGCGGCGAAGACGTTCGTTGCGTTGAACTGTTGGTAGAGCACGAGGCCGAAGAGAAGGGCGATGCCCCATGCGACGTCGATGCGGCGCCGGCGGGGAGCGACGACCGAGGTGAGGGGCTTCTGGAGGAAGAGCCCCACGTTGCCCTCGGGGCACGACTTGTAGCACTCGCTGCACAGACCGCAGTAGAGGTTCGAGTCTGCGCTGCCCGGCCAGGTGTACCAGGGGCATCCATATCCGTCGGCGCTGCCGCGCATGCAGTCCTTCGTCGTACACGAAAGGCAGACCTCACGGTCCTTGGTGCGGAACCCGGCAACCGAGCCCATCGACCCGACCGAGCCGATCAACGTCGACAGGGGGCAGATGTAGCGGCAGAAAGTGCGCCGCTCGAAGACCATGAAGAACACGAGCGCCGAGGCCACGATCCCGATCACCATGAACGAGGTCGCAATCGGGTTGCCGGGGCCCGCGATGTTGAAGAACTCCTCGAGCCAGGTGAGGATAAGGAACGACACGACCGGGATGAGGAACCCGTAACGCGCCAGGCGGGCCGGGAACTTGCGGCCGAGCCCGAGGCTCTTCTGCGTCCGCTTCCAGAAGGTCCGGCGCTGGATCCACTCGGCGAACCCACCGAAGGGGCACATGACGCACCAGGCCCGCCCGACAACGACCATCATCACGAAGACGAGGCAGAACCACACGTACCACGTGATGGCCGTGCCGAAGTTGAGCCCGGGGTCGGCCGTGCCGACGAACCCGAGCAGGACGACGGCCCAGAAGACGATCTGGTTCGGCAGGATCAGGAAGAACTGGAACTTCCTGTTGCGAATGAGCCGGGCGACCAGCGGAAACCGGGTGACTTCGAGGCTCGGTTGGACGTCGCTCGAGCTGAATCGCTCAGTGACACCTTTGCGGACCGGCGGCCGTAGGTGCACGGCCACCGGAACCGGATCGGCGATCCTCGTCGCTTCTTCCTGTACAGAAAGGGCCATGCCCACCCCCTGTGTCTAGGTACTTATCGTTTGCTTGGACGCTACAATAGCACTGTCTTACATCACGTCAAGTTCTGCACTACACTACTTGCGTGAACCTGGCTCTGTCGAAGCGGGGCGACTACGTGGTGCGGGCGGCGGTCCGCCTCGCCCGAGCACACGCAACCTCGCCCGATGTCCAGACCAAGCTGCGCGAGATCTCGGCCGACATGGGGATCCCTCGCACCTTCGTCTCCCAGATCCTCGGCGACCTCGTCCACGCCGGCCTGGCAGTCTCCTTCGCCGGCAAGGACGGGGGCTACCGCCTCGCCCGAGAGCCTGAGGACGTGAACCTGCTTTCCATCGTCGAGGCCGCCGAGGGCCCCATCGCCACCCAGGCGTGCGCCCTCGGCGAGGGGCCCTGCCACTGGCAGGACGTCTGCCCGCTCCACGAGACCTGGTCGCGCGCGAGCAACGCCTTGACCGAGGTGCTGGTCTCGACGACCCTTGCGGAGCTCGCCGAGAGGGACCGGAGGATCGAAGAAGGCTCGTACCCTGTCCCCGCCGATGCCCACCGGCTGGCACCGGCACTGACCGGCGGCGTCGCGGTCGCCGACTCCGTGCACGTCGAGCTGCCGGTCGCCGTCGTCGCCGGCCGCCTCGGCACGGGCGCAAGTTGGCTCGCCCCACACGCGGCGGCCGCTTCAGCCGAAGCTGCGGCAGGCGGTGCAGTAGAGCCCACGGTCGAGATGCGCGTCGGCCCGGGAGGACCGTCGTGGCTCGGCAAGACGGTGCGCGTCCACCTGGGCCGCAGCCAGACCAAGAGCGACGGCATCGCCCTCCCCCTCGCATGGGAGGCCACCGGCCGCAGCGGCCTCTTCCCGCGCCTCGACGGCGAGCTCCGCCTGTGCGCCATCGATCCGGAGCGCACCGAGCTCCGCCTGACCGGCCACTACTGCCCGCCCTTCGGCAAAGCCGGCATGGTCGTCGACGATGCCCTCATGGCCCGCGTCGCACGCTCGACCGTGCGCTCGTTCCTCCGGCGTGTCGCCCGGGCCCTCGACGAAGTGCCCGCCGAACCCCCGGTCACTGCCGCCCCCGAGGTCTCCCCCGTTCCCGCTCCCCGCAAACGCATCGGGACGGCGCACCCGGAGATGGCCTAGGCCACGAGCCGCCACCGCGGCACCTGCTCAGCCTGTAACTAAACCTCCGCTTCGGCCTCGAGAATGAGGTTCGTCGCCTCTTCGGCGACCTCGTGTAGCTCGTCGATGAGCGCGCGGAGCCTTCGGTCGTTGCCGATCCACTCGAGATAGCGCTCGGCCTCGCGATCGGAGAGTCGTCGGTTGACGGTCTTGCCGCCGACCTTCGCCGTCCATTGCCAATACGGCCCGTGCGCTTGCGAGGGGTCAGCGTGGCAGCGGCAGCTCGGCGTGCCGCAGTAGTTGAAGCGCTTCGCGACTGAGCCGGACCGGACGAACCCAATCTCGCCGATCTCGCCAAGCAGCTCGCGATAGCGCCGCTCGTGCTCCTCGATGTCCGCTGTCTTCTTTCGCGCCACGTCGCCAGTCTTCCGCCAGAAGGGGATCCACTAGCTGGTACCCGATAGTACCCAGACTATCGTGCATGGTCTCCGCCGAGAAGGCGACGCTCCAGTCGTTTCGTCGCGACCTGTACGCGACGTTCGAGCGGTGGGGCGACGCTCTCTTCGAGTTGGCCGACGCGCTGGTGTTGTTGGCACCTCCGAACCCGTTACCTCGCTGCTCGCGCTCAGTATCGAGCCGGAGTTCTCGCGCAGCCACGGCAGCCTCTACAAGGCGCTCGAACGCGGACGGGTCGACGAGGAGGCGCTGCGGTCGCTGCTCGTCGCCAACCGACCCGACGAGTGGCCGATGGTCTTCGCCGTCGACGCGTCGCCTGTGGAGCACTGCGACGCGGAGTGCAGCGGGGAGCGCGGCTCTTACTACTCCGCCTCGCGGCACTCAGCCGGCCAGCCGATCGTCGCCGGGTGGCACTACCAGTGGATCTGCCAGCTCTCGTGGGCACCGGACGGCCGGACGGCGCCGGTGGATGTGCTGCGCTTGCCTCTCAGCGTTGACGAGACCACCGCGACCGTCTCCCAGCTCGGCGTCTCGTCGCGCTCGTGCCCAGAGAGGGCGAGGTGCCGCTGTTCGTGCTCGACGCTGGCTACGACCCGATCGCGATCGGCCACGACCTCAACGACGGGCGGTGCGAGATCGTCTGTCGCGTCCGCGATGACCGCGTTTTCTACGCCGACGCGCCGACGAAGCCGAACCGACCGCCGGAGACCGGCGGGCGCCCGCCGCTCCACGGGCGGCGATCGAAGTGCTCCGATCGCGACAGCTGGCCCGAGCCGGACGCGCACCTCGTCATCGACGACTCCCGGTACGGGACGCTCACCGTCACCGCCTGGCACGCTATGCACCCGCGCCTTTCCGGACGCGGCCACTGGGCCGAGTGGGCGAAGCCGCCGATCGTGCGCGGCTCGGTGATCCGCGTCGACGTCGAGCACCTGCCGCGCCCGACGTCGCGTGCGAAGAAGACGCTGTGGCTATGGTGGTCCGGCAAGGGCGAGCCCGACATCGAGCGGTGCGCACGCGCCTACCTCCGCCGCTTCGACATCGAGCACACCTTCCGCTTCATGAAGCAGTCGCTCGGCTGGACGGCTTCGAAGGTCCAGACCCTCGAACAGGCAGACCGCTGGGCATGGCTCGTCGCCGCGGTGCTCACCGAGCTCCGGCTCGCCCGCGGGCTCGTCGGTGATCTCCGGCTCCCCTGGGAGAAGCCGCTCGCGCCCATGAAGCTGACACCTGCGCGGGTCCGGCGGGGGTTTCGTCGACTTCGTGCAACGCTCGGCACGCCGGCCAGTCCACCAAAATCCCAAACACCGGGGCCCGGGTACTCGGATCACTCTCCCCACTTCATCGAGAAGCGCCCGTAATGGTCTAGTTACAAGCTCAGACGTTGGCGGGCTTGCCCGTGCCGATGCCGCGACGGCGCAGCGCGACGGTACCTGCGGTCGGAGTGGGCACGCCTGTCCCGTCGAGGCCTTCGACGACGAATCCCGCGTCGGCGATCATGGCGAGATCGCCCGCGGCCGGCGCCCCTTCGCTCGTCAGGTAGTCCCCAAGGAAGATCGACGTCGCGAGGTGCAGTGCCAGCGGCTGCAGGGCGCGCAAGTGGATCTCGCGACCGCCGCCGATGCGGACGTCGGTGGCCGGAAAGGCGAGGCGGCACAGGGCCAGGATCTTCAGGCACCTCAGGGGGGTCAAGTCCCATCGCTCGTGCGCGGGGGTGCCGTCGAAAGGGATCAGGAAGTTGACGGGCACCGAATCGGGCTCCTCGGCGCGTAGTGCGAAAAGCAGGTCGACGACCTCGGCGTCGTCCTCCCCCAGCCCGAAGATCACACCCGAGCACGGCGAAAGCCCGGCCCGGCGTGCGCGCTCCAATGTCCCCTTGCGATCCGCGAAGCTGTGCGTCGTGCAGATCTCCGGGTACCGGTCCTCGGCGACGTTCAGGTTGTGGTTGTAGGCGAGGACCCCGGCGTCGCGCAGCATCTCGCCCTGGCCGTCGCGCAATAGACCGAGGCACGCGCACACTTCGACGCCGGGACGCCGCTTCCTGATGGCCGAGATCGTCTGGGCAACCCGAGCCACATCCCGCTCCGACGGCCCCCGGCCGCTCGCGACGAGACACACCCGACGCACGCCTGCTGCCACCGCGCGATCGCACACGTCGGCGACTTCGTCGGCGTTAGCCCAGGCGTAGGTCGCGACATCTGCCGACGACCCGCGCCGCTGGGAACAGTACGAGCAGTCCTCGGGGCAAAGGCCGCTTTTCATGTTCACGAGAAAGTGCAGGCGCACCCGGTCTGCGAAGTAGTGGCGACGCACCCGCGCAGCAGCCGCCACGAGATCGAGGAGCATCTCCTCGGGCGTGCCCAGGACTCCGAGAGCCTCGGCCCGACCGAGCGGTTCGCCATCGATAGCGCGCGTCGCGAGGACATCCAGGGCTGTGCGTTCTCGGATCGGGCCGGCCATGACACAACCATGCTCCGCCAGGGCGGCGGGACACAAAGCCGGCCTCGGCTCGCGGGGGGATCCCGCCGTCGCCGAGGCGGTCTACCACAGTCCCCGCGGGATCCGGCTGCGTGCGGTCGTCCTCAAGATCATCGCCTTGGCGATCACGTTCCGATCGGGGGATCGGGGGAGAGTGAGGGGCCGACGGCCCAGATCAGCGCCGGCTTCGGTTCCCGGCTCGCCGGGATCTTCGACCTGTCAGTCGTCGGCGCCGTCGCCCTCGCTGTTCAGCCACGACGTGAGGCGGTCGAGCACGCTCGACACGCCGTCGCTCGCACGGTCGACGATGGTCATGAAGCGCCCCCTGTAATGCTCGAACGCCGCTTCGAACTCGGCGGAGGGAGGGGGCTCTTCCCCTTTGCGGACAAAGTTGCCGCTCCAGATGCGATCGAGCTCCCCTGCGTCCACCCAGGCCATGAGCTCGCCCACGCGCCGGACCGGGTAGGGGTGGCTGCTTCTGATCTCGTCGAAGAGACGGCAGTATCGGGAGTAGGCGACGGGCTCGCCCTCGTACTGCGCGCTCTGGGCGACGAAAACGTCGAGGTTGAGGTCGCTGACCGGGCCTCCGGCGATCCGCATCAGTGTCCGGCAGACGACGAGAGGGTCGCCGCAGACGATGGCGCTGGCCCGGTCACAGGTCAGCTCCGCGGCGCGCGACCACTCGAGCAGGGCGAAGTAGATGGCCCCGAGCGGGAGGCCGGCAAACGGGACGCTCCGCAGGACACCGTCGACCATCATTCGGACGAGCTCGAACGTCGTGGTCAGACGGCGTTGCCGGCCCGCACGTGGCCCATCTCGTGGCCGATGACCGCCGCGACCTCGTCGTCGTCCTAGGACGTCACGAGGCCGGAGCTCACCAGGGTGAGCGGCTTGTTCGACCCGATGGTCAGCCCGCTGCCGACGGGCTCTTGGGTTATGTAGAGGGTCGGGCACGCGGCGACATCCAACACGTGAGCGCACCTCCGCTGGATGGTCCACAGGGCGGGTAGCTGGTCGTCGCCTATGCGCACGGAGTTACCGAAGTGCAGTTGGCGGAGACGGCGTTCATAGCCGTGCTCGGTCAGGAACTTGACCACCCGGTCGAGGCCAGGCACCGTCCGGATCGCTGCCGACGCAGCCGATCGGCCGGGTGGGCGAAACCCTGGGCGCTGATCCCCGGGTACTGCAGCGCAGTCTCTATCGTCATGCGGAAATCCCCCCGACGAGGTCCCCCGGTCTAACACTCCGACGCAGTGAACGGTCCTCGGACAAAGATCCCGGCGCCGGCGCTGCACGGCGTTCGCGACGCTTACCTCAGGTGGCCCGCCGGTAGGCCCGTACCGCCAAGGGGACGAAGACGGCGGCGATGCCGGCCAGCCAAAGCGCGCTCTGCCATGCGTGCAGCCCGAGCGGCCCTCCCAGCGCGAGCGCCCGCATCTCGTCGATGACCGTGGTCACCGGCTGGTTCTTGGCAAATGCCTGCAACCAGCCCGGCATGGACTGGATGGGCACGAAGGCGGCGCTGACGAACGTGAGCGGGAAGAGCCAGACGAGCCCGAAGGAGCCGACGGACTCCTCGTCTTTGATGGCGAGGCCGACGAAGCCACTGATAGTGCAGATGACAACCCCAAAGACGATCGCCAGGAGGACCATCAACACGCCGGCAACAAATCCGTTCTGGAAGCGGAATCCAACGGCGTAGCCAACGGCCAAGATGACCAGCACCGTGACGACCAGGCGCATGGTGTCGGCGGACAGTCTCCCAAGCAAGACGGCCGAGCGCGCCATGGGCATCGCCCGAAAGCGGTCGATCACACCCCTCTGGAGCTGCCGGGCCAGGGCGATGGCCGTTCCAAACGAAGCGAAGGCCGCCGACTGGGCGATGATTCCCGGCATGAGGAAGTTCACATACCCGCCGCGCACCTTGACGGGGATCGCACCCCCAAAGACGTAGCGGAAGAGGAGGACGAACATCACCGGTTGGATGATGGTGAAGAAGATGAAGGCGGGGTTCCTCAACCAGATGAGCAGCTCTCTCCGGGTAAGCGTGGCGATATCGGCCACCGCCGATCGCACCTGTTGATAGGCCGGTGGCCTGCCCACCTCGACAGCCACGAGCGGCTCGGTTAATGCATCACGCATATGCGGCGGCCCTCAACTCCGGCGGCCAGATCGGCGGCCGCGCCTCGCTTGCGACGCCGGAGCGTCGCCCTCGGCGGCACCGTGGCCGGTGAGGGCGAGAAAGACATCCTCGAGGGACGGGCGCCGGACGCCGAGGCCTTCGGTGTGGATACTGCGCGCGTCGAGACGGCGGACGGTTTCCACGAGCGCACTCGACCCGCTCCCCCCCACCCGGATGCTTACGCGGCCGGCATCGGCGTCCACACTCGGAGCACTCCCGGACAGGGCACGTACTGCCTCGACGGCTTCGGCCGTGCGATCACGTTCGACGACGTGAAATTCGACGACGTCGCCACCGACCCGGTTTTTCAGATCCTGCGCGGTGCCGGCCGCGATGACCTTGCCGTGGTCGATGACCACGATCTCGTCGGCAAGCTCGTCGGCCTCTTCGAGATACTGGGTGGTGAGAAGCAACGTGGTCCCCGACGAGACGAGCTCCCGGATCACTTCCCACATGCCGAGGCGACTGCGAGGATCGAGTCCTGTCGTGGGCTCATCCAAGAAGAGAACCGCCGGGCGCGACACCAGGCTGAGCGCGAGGTCGAGACGTCGTTGCATCCCGCCCGAATAACCTCTCGTGGGCCGGTCAGCCGCTTCGCCCAAGTCGAATCGCTCGAGCAGCTCCCCGGCTCGCCGCCGTCGCGTTTCGGCATCAAGGTGGTACAGGCGGCCCATGATCTCGAGATTCTCCCGGCCGGTCAGCTCCTCCTGGATGGCCGTCGACTGGCCGGCCAGGCCGATGATCTCGCGAACTGCCTCGGGGGAGCGCACGACGTCGCGGCCCTCAACCAAGGCCCGCCCACGATCGGGTGCGAGCAGCGTCGTCAGGACCTTGACAGCCGTCGTCTTTCCCGCTCCATTGGGACCGAGGAGCCCGAGAACGTGGCCACGTTCGACGACCAAGTCGATCCCGCGCAGCGCCTGCACTTCGCCGAAGGACTTGTGGACGCCTTCGACGTAGACCGCGGGTCCATCCCAGGTCGGTTGTGCGCCTGACGTCGTCATCGCTCTCCTGACAGAACCGGTCCGTGGCACCACTCGCGGCGAGAGCACGGCTTGTTTCTTGGCCTTGCGCCCCTCCCGGATATCGACCGAGGCAAACCGGCTCAGGAAGTGACGAGGTCCTAGGTGTTGTACTCGATCAGCGTGCTCTGGACAAGGACCCGGACCTGGCCCGTGCGGCCGGCTCTTGAACCTGAAGCACCCCGTCGTCGACGAACGGATGCGTGCCGCAACGTCGATGATCTCCCGTGCTACTAGGAGCGTGGGTCTGAATCGGCTATGGCGCCAGGTCCAGCGACGTTGGTGACGAGCTCCAACCTGAGCATCTTCTCCTGCTGCCGTTCCAAAAGGCGGCTCAGATCCCCCGGTCGCCGTGAAGAGAGGCTCTGTCCTCACTATGCGGGGACGAACAGAACGCTGCCGCCTGCGTTGGCGAGCTTGCGCAAGTTGTGGCAAATGACGTGGAGCGTCCACTCGCCCTTCGCTCCGGCGAGGCCGCGCGGGCGAAGCTGGCCGGCCGCCTGGCGAACCTTCATCTGCCCGAAGGCCGGCTCGACGATCGCCTTTCTGCCCGCGTCGTCGGCGCGTCCCTTCTTCGTCCGGGGCCACCGAGCCATGCGTTCGCGTCGTGTCGCGTTCTTCGGGACCGGTCCGCGTGGTGTCTCTTGGAACTTCTCGCCGTGGCGTTGCCTCCCGGTCGCACAGAGGACATCGGGACCCAGGTCTTCTGTGGCTTCGAGGTTGTCCT
>JAJZBS010000110.1 GCA_021851885.1 Actinomycetes bacterium
CACTCGCATCGCGCTTCTGAGTCGGCTTTTGGGCCGGCTTCTGGGCCGGCTTCTGGGCCGGCTTCTGGCCTTGCCTGCGATCGGCTGTCATGTGCCGTTCGACGTAGGGGCGCAGGAATGCGGCCACCATGTCGATCACCCGACCGCTCTCGACGGTGAGGCGCGCCAGCAGGAGCTCCGGTTCGGTCTGGAGGACCTTCTGGAAGACGGCGTGGCCATCGGCCGCCTGATGGGCGTAGGTGATGCCCGTCGCCACGACCTCCTCGAGATCGTCGATCCCGGCGAGCACCTCGTAGAGGCGTCCGAAGAACCGCATCGTCTCCCACGTGACGACGGCTCGGACCAGCTCGTCCCGGCCACCGGGGAAGTAGCGGTAGAGAGTCGCTCGCGACAGCCCCGCCTCGCGAGCCGCGTCGTCCACCGTGGTCTTGGCCAGCCCATAGCGGGCGACGCAGGCGTAGGCAGCCTCGATGATGCGGGCCCGCGCATCGAGCTGTGTCACCCAGCCAGGCTAGAGCCGCCGATACCGCTCTGGCGGCGCCGGCATGTGCCGGGTGCGCACTCAGGTGTGCTGCGCCGCAGGTCGAAGCGCCCGGTCAGAGCCCGAGGACGGGGGCGAGGCCGACGGTCAGCCCCGGATGGCCGGAAACGGCGCGCACCGCTGCCAGGACACCCGGCATGAACGAGGTGCGGTCGAATGCGTCGTGGCGGATCGTCAAGGCCTGGCCGGCGGCACCGAAGACGACCTCCTGGTGGGCGACAAGGCCGGGGAGGCGGACCGAGTGGATCCCGACGCCACCGGCGCCGGTGCCGCCGCGGACCCCGGGAAGTATCTCGACCGGTGCCGGGCGTGCCGGCCAACGCTCCCGCCCCGCCTCGGCGCGGGCCCGGGCGATCCCCGACGCCGTGGCCAGAGCCGTTCCCGAGGGCGCGTCGACTTTGGTCGCGTGATGGAGCTCGATGATCTCGGCCCCTTCCATGTACGGGGCCGCGATCTCGGCGAGCCGCATCAGCACAACGGCTCCGATCGCGAAGTTGGCAGCCAGCACGCAGTTGCCGACGCTCGCGGCGAACGCCTGCCGGAGCTCGTCGACGGCTTCGGCGCCCAGCCCCGTCGTTCCCGAGACCGCGTGGACACCGTTGGCCGCGCACCACAACAGGTCGACGCGCGCCGCTTCGGCCACCGTGAAGTCCACGGCGACGTCGGCTCCCGCCTCGGCCATCGCAGCGGGATCGGCCGCCACGACGATGGGAGGGACTCCCGCCGATGGGGCGAGGAGGTCGAGCTTCGCCCCGGCGCAGCGCGGGTCGACGGCGGCCACGATCTCGCAGTCGGAGGTGCCGGCCACAGCCCTGCACACTTCGCCCCCCATCCGCCCGCCCGCACCGAAGACGCCGACCCGGATCACGTCCCGACCCTACTGTCCCCTGCCCGCGGGCTGCCCGACCCGGACGAACGTCTCGAGGTCGTCGCGGCCCTCGATGGCCCCGACAGCTGCCAGCGTGCGCGGGGAACCCAGGACGCGCGCTGCCACCTCGGCCACCCGTCCGGTGTCGACGGCGTCGACCCGTTGGAGGATCTCGTCGACGGTGAGCACGTCGCCGTGTAAGAGCAGGCTCGATCCGATCCGGCTCATGCGTGCGCCCGAGTCTTCGAGCGAGAGAAGCGTCTCGGCCTGAAGGTGGCCTTTTGCCACCTCGGCCTCGTGCTCGCTGATCCCCTCCGCGCCTATCCTGTCGAGCTCTTCTTCGACGAGGTCGAGCACGGTCCGGGCATGCCCGGGAGCCGTCCCCGCCGCGACCGCGAGATAGCCCGTGTCCTCGAAGCCAACGCGCTCCGACCAGATGGCGTAGGCGAGCCCGCGGCGCTCTCGGATCTCCTGGAACAGGCGGCTCGACATCCCGCCACCAAGGGCGTGGTTGAGCACGGCAAGCGCCCACCGTGCCTCGTCGTGGCGGCCCGGGCCACGCGCTCCGACGACGAGGTGTACCTGGCCCGTCTGGCGGGCCTGGCTCACGAGCGGCGCACCGGGGCGCTCCGGGGCGACGCGCACCGGTGCCGATCCGCCTCTGCGGCCCGCAAAGCGCTTCTCGATGCCTCCCGCGACGGCGTCGACGTCGACGTCGCCCGCGACGGCGACGACCATGTTCTCGGGGCGGTAGTGCTCCTCGAAGAAGGAGCGCACGTCGTCGGCTCCCATCGCGGTGATGCTCTCCGCCGATCCGAGGACCTCCCACCCGAGGGGGTGCCCGTCGTAGAGGGCGGACGCGAACAGGTCGGCGGCGACGTCGGCAGGCTCATCGTCGTGCATGAGGATCTCGTCGAGGATGACGAGACGCTCGGCCTCGAGGTCTGCGGCGGCGAGTGCCGGGGTCCACATGATGTCCGAGAGGACGTCGAGCCCGAGGTCGAGGTCGCGGCTGAGGAGACGGACGTAGAAGGCCGTGTACTCCTTGGTCGTGAAGGCGTTCATGTCGCCGCCGACGGCGTCGATCGACTCCGCGATGGTGCGGGCGCTGCGCGTCGGCGTTCCCTTGAACAGAAGGTGCTCGAGAAAGTGCGAAGCCCCCCGGAAGGAGGGCTTCTCGTCACGCGATCCTGTCCCGACCCAGAACCCGACACTCGCCGACGCGACATCGGCCATCGTCTCGACGACGAGGCGAAGGCCGCAGTCGAGATGCCTGATCGTGATCAGTGCCGACCACCACCGCGCCGGCGCGGACCGCGCCCGCGACCGCCGTCACGACCGCCGTCGCGACCACCCGGGTGGGATTCGCGCGAGCGCTGCGGCCCTGGGCCGAGGTCGCCGATCTCTCCACTCAGTTCGGCGTCAAAGGCCTCGTCGAAGGAGACGGAGCGTCCCGCCGCCGACCCGCCGGCACTCGGGGCCGCAGATTCCTCCCGGCCGCGGCTCGACGGTGCGGGCCCGCCGTCGGCTTCCTCGCCTGCTCCCCCGTCGGTAAGCGACAGGGAGACCTTGCCCTTCGGATCGATGTCGTCGACCCGGACGGTGAGATCCTGGCCGAGGGAGAGGACGTCCTCAACGTTGGCGACGCGCCGCTGGGGCCCGCCGAGCTTCGAGATGTGCAGGAGCCCGTCGCGCCCCGGGAGAATGTTGACGAATGCGCCGAAGCTCGTGATGTTGACGACCTTGCCGTCGTAGACGGCACCGATCTCGGCTTCGGGCGGCTCGAGAACAAGCGTGATGCGCCGGCGCGCCTCCTCGACGGCGGCCGAGTCCTTGGAGCCGATGGTGACCGTCCCGACGACACCGTCGTCGTCGACGTTGATGTCTGCACCCGTCTCCTGCTGGAGGGCGTTGATGACCTTGCCCTTCGGCCCGATGACCTCGCCGATCTTGTCGATCGGGATCTCGAAGCTGACGATCTTCGGTGCGTTGACGTTCACCTCGGGGCGCGACTCGGCGATGGCACCGTGCATGACTTCGAGGATCCGCATGCGCGCATCGTGGGCCTGGCGCAGCGCCTGGGCGAGCACGTCGGCCGGGATGCCGTCGATCTTGGTGTCGAGCTGGAGCGCGGTGACGAACTCCGACGTCCCGGCGACCTTGAAGTCCATGTCACCGAGCGCGTCCTCCGCGCCGAGGATGTCGGTGAGGGTCGTGTAGGTCCCCTCTGCGTAGACGAGGCCCATGGCGATGCCGGCCACCGGCGCCTTGACCGGGACCCCGGCGTCCATGAGCGACAGGGTGGAGCCGCACACCGACGCCATCGACGTCGACCCGTTGGAGCTCAGAACCTCCGAGACGAGCCGCAGCGTGTACGGGAACTCGCCCTGGCCCGGCACGACCGGCACCAACGCCCGCTCGGCGAGGAGGCCGTGGCCGATCTCCCGGCGCTTCGGGCCCCGCATGAAGCCCGTCTCGCCCGTCGAGAAAGGCGGGAAGTTGTAGTGGTGCATGTAGCGCTTCGACTCGTCGATGCCGATCGTGTCGAGCAGCTGGTTCATCCGGGGCATGCCCAGGGTCGTGAAGTTGAGCACCTGTGTCTCGCCCCGCTGGAACAGTCCCGACCCGTGCGCGGTGGGGATGAGGCCGACCTCGGCACTGAGCGGGCGGATGTCGGTCGGCGAGCGCCCGTCCATGCGGACCCCCTCTTCGACGATGCGCCGGCGGACGATCTGCTTGGTGAGCGCCCGGACCGCCCCTTTGACTTCGGCCTCACGGCCTTCGGCTTCCTCGCCCAGCTGGTCGAGGATCTTCTGGCCCGCGTCGTCGAGAGCCTCCTGACGCGCCGCCTTGTCGCCGATCGCGCTCGCCGCGGCGACCATCTCCTGGCCGAGGGAGGCGACCTTGTCGAACATCTCCTGGCTGTAGTCGGCGAAGAGCTCGAAGGCGATGAGGGGCTTCTTGCCCCCCGCTTGGCGCACGAGCTCCAGCTGGAGGAGCACAGACTCACGGATCCAGGTCTTCGCCTCTTCGAGACCCTGGGCGATGACCTCTTCGGTCACCTTGGGCGTACCGGCCTCGAAGAGGTCCCACGCCTGCTCGGTCCCTCCCGCTTCGACCATCATGATGGCGACGTCGCCTGTAGCGGGATCGTCGCCGATGACGCGCCCGGCGACGACCAGCTCGAAGGCCGAGGCGTCACCCTCCTGGTAGCTCGGGTGGGGCAGCCAAGCGCCGTCGGACGTCCAGGCGATGCGCACGGCCCCGATCGGGCCCTCGAAGGGGATCCCGGAGATCATGAGGGCTGCAGAGGCCGTGTTGATCGCGAGAACGTCGTGCGGGTTCTCGAGATCGGCGCCGAAGATCGTGCCGACGACGTGGACGTCGTTGCGGAATCCCGCAGGGAACGACGGCCGCAGGGGCCGGTCGATGAGCCGGCAGGTGAGGATCGCCTGGTCCGTCGCCCGCCCCTCCCGGCGGAAGAACGAGCCGGGGATCTTGCCCGCGGCGTACATGCGCTCTTCGATGTCGACGGTCAGCGGGAAGAAGTCGGTCCCCTCGCGCACGCGCCGCGACGCGGTGGCCGCGACGAGCACGATCGTGTCTCCGATCCGCCCGACGACAGCGCCGTCGGCTTGGCCGGCAAGCTTGCCGGTTTCAAAAGAAAGTGTTCGCTCGGTCCCGCTGATCGGGGCCGAGACGCTGATGGCATCCGCCATGACGCTCCTCTGTCTAGTTGGGGAGGCGGCGGCAGTTACCAGTTGTCGGCCACCCGGGCACCGTGCGGGCTTTCGCGAACCCCGCGGTGAGGTCGGAACCCCGGTGGTCGGCAACTGACAACTACGGCCGTCGCCCTATGTCACGTCACGGCACGCGATCCGGGCGCACCGTGTAGGCCCTGGCGTCAGGGCCGGGTCACCGCCGGATACCCAAGCGGGCGATGAGCGCGCGATAGCGCTCGACGTCGTTGGCCCGGACGTAGTCCAGGAGACGCCGACGACGTCCGATCAGCCGCATCAGGCCGCGGCGGGTGTGATGATCGCCCCGGTGAGCCTTCAAGTGCTCGGTGAGGTGCTGGATGCGCTCCGTCAAGAGCGCGACCTGCACCTCGGGCGAGCCGGTGTCGGTCTCGTGGAGGCGGTGTTCGGCGATCGTGGCCGTCTTGTCAGGCATGTTGGTGCAGTGGACCTCGGCGATCGTGCCAGGGTTGACGCCCCCACCGCTCCCGATCAGCCCCGGAACTGCTCCGGACGGGAGGCCGGCGGGCGTGGCGCCGGTCCGGGACGGGTGCCCCGGGCTCGACGGAGCTTAGCAGCGCGACGAGGCGCGGCGCAGATCGAGAACCGTGCGGACGTGCCTGACGTCGGCGGCGATCTGGTCGGCAAGAGCCTCGACGGAGGCGAAGGCCATTTCGTCACGGATCCGCTCGGCAAAACGGACGGCCACCCTCTCCCCGTACAGGTTCCCCGCGAAGTCGAGGACATATGCTTCGAGGACCGGCGGGCGGGCGCCGTCGGCAAAGGTGGGACGGACCCCGATCGACAGGGCCGCCGGGAGAACGGCGCCGCCGTCACGCACGAGCCAGCCGGCGTAGATCCCCCGCGCCGGGAGCAGGATCCCCTCTGCGACGGCCACGTTCGCCGTCGGGAACCCGACCACGGCGCCGCCCCGGCCGTCGCCGTGCACGACGGGCCCCCGCACCTCGTGCGGGCGTTCCAGGAGGACGGCGGCCTCGGCGACGGCCCCTGCGGCCAACAGCTTGCGGATGCGCGTCGAGGAGACCGGTGCCCCCTCGGACGGGTCCCCGTCGAGTGGGAGCCCGACGACAGTGAAGCCGCGGCTCGCGCCCATGGCCGCCAGGGAGGCGACCGTCCCGGCGCGGTTGTGCCCGAAGTGGAAGTTCTCCCCGACGACGACTACCCGCGCGCCGAGGGCGCCGACGAGCACCTCGTCGACGAAGCTCTCGGCCGACTCGTGCGCCCGGGCCGCGTCGAAGGCGACGACGACGGTCGTGTCGATGCCTTGGGCGGCAAGGAGCTCGATCTTTTGCTCCTCGTCGCACAGGAGGAGGGGCGCCGACTCCGGCCGCACGACGGTCGCCGGGTGGCGGTCGAAGGTCACCACGACGGTCTCGAGCGGCGCCTCGGCGCTGCCCGGCGGCAGTACCGCGCGCTTCTTCAGCTCGCCCAGGAGATGGCGGTGCCCGAGATGGAGGCCGTCGTACGCGCCGATGGTCACGGCCGAGCCACGCCGGAGCGACCCGGCGGGGTTGCGCCGGGCATCGAGGTCTGTGACCACCCGCATCGGTATCACGCTACCTGTCGTGGCGCGGGTGGCCACCCGCCGGCGCGACGACGACGTCGGGGCCGACGTGGCCGTCGGGGCGGGGAGAGCACATGGCGACGAGCCGCCCCGCATCATCGACGACGGCCCACGGACCGTCCCCGGCGACCGGCCCGAGGCTCGTGCGCGCGACGTAGCGCCCGTGGGCGAGCTCTTCGCACACGGCGTCGCCAGGCAGCGCGCGCGGGTAGTCCCGCATGGCCAGGGCGGGCGACAGGATCCTGTCCTGCGAGAGGACCGCCAGCGTCGCGGCGTCCCGGGCGTCGAAGGAGCCGATCCGGGTCCGCCGCAGGTTGCGCAGATGGGCACCGCCACCGAGCATCGTGCCGAGATCGCGCGCCAGCGCGCGCACGTAGGTCCCCGACGAGCAGCGGACCTCGACGGCAAAGGCTTGCTCGCCCGCGCCCAGATCGCCCGCGGGCGCCTGGCACAGTCCAACCACGAAGGAGTGGACGGTGACGCGCCGCGCGGCGCGATCGACGACCCGGCCTTGGCGGCTGAGCTTGTGGAGCCGCTCGCCTGCGATCTTGATCGCCGAGACCATCGGAGGGATCTGGTCGATGGGCCCCGTCAGCTTGTCCGCAGCCGCCTGGACCTCGTCGAGCGACAGCGAAGCCATGTCGTAGCGCGCGACGACCTCGCCGGCGTCGTCGTCGCTACGGGTCGTGCTCCCGAAGACCACCTCGGCCCTGTAGGTCTTTTCGAGGGCCGTGAGGTACCGCAACAGGCGTGTCGCGCGACCGAGGCCGACCAGGAGCACCCCCGTCGCGCCGGGGTCGAGCGTGCCCGCATGACCCGCCTTGCGTTGCGAGAGGATCTTCCGGCAACGGGCCACGACGTCATGGGAGGTCCATCCGGCTTCCTTGTCGACGACGACGATGCCGTCGGGCCCCGGCGGGGCCGCTGCCCCGCTCACGAGTCCCGCGGGCTGTCGCGGCGCGACGAGCGCCGCAGGATCCGCTCGACGCGCTCGCCGGCGGCAACCGCCGGGTCCTTGCCGAAGACGAGTTGCGGCGTGCGCTTGAGCCGGACCTGGCGAGCGAGGGCCGCCTGGAGATCCAAGCGGTGCTCTTCGAGCGAGGCGCGGATGCGCACGGGGGCGGTGCTCAAGTACACGTCGGCGCGCGCGAGGTCGTTGCTCACGGAGACGTCGGTGATCGTCACAAGCTTCAGGCGCTCGTCGACGTCGGCCAGGCGCGCGATCTCGTCGGCGAGCACCTGGCGGACGAGCTCGTTGACGCGCGCCGTCCTCGGGTACCGGGCGTGTCCCCGGGCCTCGCGCCGGCGTCTCGTTCCACTCACCGGCTCAGATCCGGGGGATTTCCCTCTCTTCGAAGGTCTCGATCACGTCACCCTGCTTCAGGTCTTGGAAGTCGGAGAGACCGATCCCGCACTCGAAACCGGTGGCCACCTCGCGCACGTCCTCTTTGAACCTGCGCAACGAGGTGACCGAACCCTTCCAGATGACGACGCCTTCGCGCAGGAAGCGCACCTTCGATCCGCGGGTGATCGTTCCGTTGCGGACGTAGCAGCCCGCCACGGCGCCGACGCGCGGCACGCGGAAGACCTCCCTCACCTCCGCCTCGCCGGTGACGACCTCCTCGTAGGTTGGCGCCAGCATCCCGACCATCGCCGCTTCCATGTCCTCGATGAGCTTGTAGATGATCTCGTAGGTCCGGATCTCGACGTTGCGCTCGACGGCCATCTCCCGTGCCCGGCGGTCCGGCCGGACGTTGAAGCCGATGATCGTCCCGTTGGACGCGGCGGCCCACTGCACGTCGCTCTCGGTGATCCCTCCGACCGCCCTGTGCACGAAGGTCAGGCGGACGTCGTCCCGCTCGAGCTTGCGCAGGCTGGCCGTGACCGCCTCGAGGGATCCCTGGACGTCGGCCTTCAAGATCAAGTTCAAGTTGGCGGTCTCGCCGCGCTGGATCTGCTCGAAAAGATCCTCGAGCTTGGCACCGGGGGTCATGTGGACGGCCGTGGCATGGCCAACGATCCGGGACTGGCGGGCGCGTGCCTCGCCGATGACACGGGCGATCGACGCCTCGCCGACAACCCGGGCGGTGTCCCCGGCAGTCGGTGGCTCCGAGAAGCCGAGCACCTGGACCGGCATCGAGGGCAACGCCTCCTTGACGGCGTCGCCACGATCGTCGAAGAGGGCCTTGACCCGGCCCCACGCCGCCCCGGAGACCAGGTTCTCGCCGACCCGCAGCGTCCCTGCCTGGACGAGGACAGTGGCCACCGGCCCCCGGCCGATATCGAGGTTGGCCTCCAGGACGATCCCGCGCGCCGGGGCCTCGGGGTTCGCCTTGAGCTCGAGGACCTCGGCCAGCAGGACCAGGTGCTCGAGAAGATCGTCGACGCCGAGGCCTTCGAGCGCGGAGACCTCGACCATGATCGTGTCGCCGCCCCAGGCCTCGGGCACCAGCCCGTGCTCGCCGAGCTGCTGCATCACCCGGGTCGGGTCGGCATCCTCGCGGTCGATCTTGTTGACGGCGACGACGATCGGGACGCCGGCCGACTTGGCATGCCCGATGGCCTCGACCGTCTGAGGCATGACGCCGTCGTCGGCGGCGACGACGAGGACGACGATGTCGGTCGCCTCGGCCCCGCGAGCACGCATGGCCGTGAAGGCCTCGTGTCCCGGGGTGTCGATGAACGTCAAGCGGGTGTCGCCGACGGGGACCTGGTAGGCACCGATGTGCTGGGTGATCCCGCCCGCTTCGTGGGCGACGACGTTCGTCTGGCGGATCCTGTCGAGAAGCTTCGTCTTGCCGTGGTCGACGTGGCCCATCACCGTGATGACCGCCGGTCGGGGACGCTGGTCCTCAAGGCTCTCTTCGACCTCGGGGAAGTAGCGGGCCTGCAAGGCCGCCTCCTCCTCTTGGCCGGGGTCGACGAGCGAGATGCGCGCGCCGATCTCAGCGGCGAAGAGCTCGATCATGTCGTCGGTCAGCGACTGGGTTGCCGTCACCATCTCACCCTGCAAGAGCAGGAAGCGGATGACGTCTCCCGCGGACCGGTTGAGCCGGGGGCCAACGTCGAGGGGGGTCGAGCCCCGCTCGATGATGACCTCGTTGTCGGGCACCGGGGCGTTCGACGGCACGTAGGTCGCCGTCAGCTGCGTCGGCTCCAGCTCCTCCAGGTTCCGGCGGCGCCGGCGAGGACGCCGCTGGGGGGGCCTTCCCCGCCCACCAGGACCTCCCGGCCCACCCGGGCGACCTCCGGGCGCACCGACGCCGGGGCGTCCGAAGGCACCACGAGGACCTCCGCCCCCTTGACGGGTTGGCCCGCCGGGACCACCGGGGCGACCTCCGGGGCCCCCAGGACCACCGGGGCCCCCAGGGCGCGACGGCCCGCTCCGGGCGATCGGCCCGGATGACCAGGAACCTCCCCTTCCCGCACCCGGTGCAGGCGGCCTGCCTGCCGGCGGCCGCCTGCCGCCCAAGCCCGGCGGGGGCGGGATCGGGCGGCCGGAGAGGCCGATGGGTGGCCGCCGGGCGCCCGGTGGCGGGGGGATGGGCTTGCCAGACGCGCCCACGGGGGGAGCGACGCCGGCACGAGCGGCAGCGGGAGCAATCCCGGGGCCGGAGGGCGTCTCCGGAGCCGGCTGCTCGGCCTTGTCGCCTCCCCGCTTCGCCGGGGGCACCGGCGGTGCCGGAGGTGGCGGAGGTGGCGTCCGTGGTGGGGCCGGCGTCGCCGGGCGCGGGCGCGCCGGGCCACCGGTGCTGACGGGCACAGGGGGCT
>JAJZBS010000111.1 GCA_021851885.1 Actinomycetes bacterium
GGCGATACAACTCTTCGCACATGGGTTCATAGGGACTCGAAGACCCACAACGCGGAGCTGAGCAATGCGGATAGGAAGGAGACAGCGATGCTGCGCAAGCAGATCAAGCAGCTCGAGACCGAGATCGCTGGCGAGCACTTCACCCCGCGAGAGGTGATCCGGCTCATGGTGAACCTGCTGTTCGCCACTGATGACGACATCTTGACCGACCCCGGCGTCATCAAGACCCTCTACGACCCGGCCTGTGGCACCGGCGGGATGCTGTCGGTCGCCGAAGACCACCTGCGCTCGTTGAACCCGAGTGCGCGCCTCGAGGTCTTCGGCCAGGAGCTCAACGACGAGACCTACGCCATCTGCCGCTCCGACATGATGCTGAAGGGCCAGGACGCCTCCCACATCGTCCCGGGAAACTCCTTCAGCGACGACGGCCACAAGGCGGCGCGCTTCGACTACGTGCTCGCCAATCCCCCCTTCGGGGTGGAATGGAAGAAAGTCGAAGAGGCCGTCCGCGCCGAGCACGAGACGAGGGGCTTCGCCGGGCGCTTCGGGGCCGGGCTGCCCCGGATCAACGACGGCAGCTTCTTGTTCCTCCAGCACATGCTCTCCAAGATGAAGGCGACGAGGGGCGGCAGCCGACTCGCCATCGTGTTCAACGGCTCGCCGCTGTTCTCAGGCGCAGCCGGATCAGGCGAATCGGAGATCCGGCGCTGGATCATCGAGAACGACTGGCTCGAAGCCGTCGTCGCCCTCCCCGACCAGCTTTTCTACAACACCGGCATCTCCACCTACTTCTGGGTGCTCGCCAACCGCAAGCGCCCCGAACGTCGCGGCAAGGTGCAGCTCATCGACGCCCGCGAGCAGTGGGTGAAGATGCGCAAGTCGCTCGGGGAAAAGCGAAAGGAGATCTCAGCCGAGGGGATCGTAGAGATCACCCGCCTCTACGCCGACTTCACCGAGGGGGAGCGGGTCAAGGTCCTTCCGAACGAGTCCTTCGGGTTCCAGCGCGTCACCGTCGAACGCCCGCTTCGGCTCCGCTGGGAAGTCACCGCCGGTACCGCCGAGCGTCTCGCCGCCACCAAGCAGTGGGCCAAGCTCTCGACCGACCAGCAACACGGCATCTCGACTCGATTGTCCGAGCTGGTCCGCGTTGCCACCACCGAACGACCGGTGATGGCCACCAAGCTCGGACCGCTCCCCAAGGCGATCGAGAAGCAGACCTGGGACGTGCTCGCGATCGCCGACCCCCAAGCACCGATCATCACCAACCGCAAAGGTGAGCCCGAACCCGACCCCGATCTCCGCGACAACGAGAACGTCCCCGTGCCGGCGATCCCGGTCACCTGGGTAGCGGACCCGACCGAGCGACTGGCGAGCATCGAGTACCGCAGCGCCGTCGAGGACTACGTCGCCGAAGAGGTACTGCCCTACGTCCCCGACGCCTGGGTCGACCACGCCAAGACGAGGATCGGCTACGAGATCCCCCTCACTCGCCACTTCTACAAGTACGTCCCACCGCGGCCCCTTGCTGAGATCGACGCCGAGATCAAAGTCCTCGAAGCAGAGATTCAAGAACTGCTGCGCGAGGTGACCGAGTGAGCGTTAGCCTCAAGGAGACCGCGGACCTCGTGACGTCCTGTGTCGCATCCGGGGCGCGCCCATTCGTTGCATTGGAGCACCTCGAAAGTGGGATGGGTCGCCTCGCCGCAGACGTTGAGCTACCCGAGCGGATGCCGCCAGAGATTGGGGCTGCGTCCGTCGAGCCTGGCGACGTGCTCTTCGGCAAGCTTCGGCCGTACCTAGCGAAATCATGGCTCGCCGATAGGCCCGTGTTCGCCTCGACGGAGCTTCTCTGCCTTCGCCCGCGTGCTGGTGTCGACAGCCGCTGGCTGGCTTACCTCGTAGCCAGCAATCCCGTTGTGGAATGGGCAGTGGCAACCTCTGACGGTACGAAGATGCCTCGGACGAGCTGGGAGAAGCTCGCCGAGTATCGGATGCTGATTCCCTCGATGGACGACCAGCGAACCATTGCCGACTACCTCGATCGCGAGACCTCCCGCATCGATGCGCTCATCGGGAAGAAGCAGCGAATGAGCGGGCTTCTAGGCGAGCGACGCCAAGTCCTCATTACAAAGGCGGTGCAAGGCGAATCTGGACCGGGAGTTGCTGCGCGAGGTGACCAAGTGAACGCAATGACCAGACTCAAACACGTTGTGGTCATGCGCGCAGGTGGGACACCGTCGGTAGACGATCCATCCATGTGGTCCGAGGATGGTACCCCTTGGGTTACCATAGGCGACATGACTCGGGGTCGCAGAGTCGTGGTGACCAAGCGAGCGGTGTCGGACGATGGAATCCAATCGAAAAGACTTCCCGTTGGGAAGCCGGACACTCTTTTGTTTGCTATGTACGCCAGCCTTGGTGCAACCGCTCTTCTCGGAGTGAAGGCAAGCTGGAATCAGGCTATCCTCGGCACCGACGCCGTCCCGCACCTCGCTGAGCCCCGCTTCACCGGGTATTGGCTGCAGCATCTGCGGCAGGGCCTGGGAGCCATAGCCCGCAGCAATACCCAAGATAATCTCAACGCCGAACAGGTGGGGAACTTCCCATTCCCTGTCATGATGGTCATAACCCAGAGGATCATCGCCGACTACCTCGACCGGGAGACCGCCCGTATCGACGCCCTCGTCGACAAGATTGACCACCAGGTTGCCCTGCTCCAGGAACACCGACAAGCCCTCATCACCGCTGCTGTCACCGGCGAGCTGGAGGTACCGGGGGTGGCGGCGTGACAAGTGCGGTCGGCATCGGCGTGGACCGCGGTGCACTGGCGGCCATCTGCGAGCGCTACGGCATCGCGGAGCTGTGGCTGTTCGGCTCGTCTGCCAAGGGTACGGCAAGGCCCGACAGCGACGTCGATCTCCTCTACGTGCGTGCTCCGGGTTCCCACCTCGGGTGGGACATCGAGGACCTTGCCGCAGAGCTGAGCCTCCTGTTCGATCGGAAAGTGGACCTGGTTTCCAAGCAGTACCTGCACCACGTCGTGCGAGATGAAGTGCTCTCGACTGCGAAGGTGCTCTATGCAGCGTGACCTGCTTCGGCTGGTCGAGCTCATCGACACGGCCGAGGCGATCGCCTCGGCGTTGAGCGAGATCGATCTTTCTCGCTTCGAGGAGGACGAGCTGCTTCACGACGGCATCTTGTGGCGACTGATGAAGGTGGGCGAAGCCGCTTACCAGCTTTCCGACGAGCTCCGAGAGCGCTATCCGGAGGTCGAATGGCATCGAGCTATCGGGTTTCGGAATCGTATCGTGCACGGCTATTTCGATCTGGATCTGGAGCTCATTTACCGGACCGCTGTCGAGAACGTGCCGCTGCTTCTCGCCGAGGCGACAAGGGTGCTACACGCGGAGTTTCCTACGTACGGAGCAGACCGGTGACGTCACCGGGCACCTGCATCTTCGGAGGCCGGGAATGAAGGCCGACGAGCACGCCTTCGAGGACGCCATAGAGGCCGCGCTGCTCGCCGGCGGCTACCTCAAGTCCGTCCCATCTCACTTCGATCCGGCGCTGGGCCTCGACACGGCCGAGTTGTTCGCCTTCATCGGCGCAACCCAGATCACCAAGTGGGAGAAGCTCCTCGGACGCTACGGTAACGACCCGGATGCCGCCCAGCGAGGGTTCGCCAAGCGCCTGGCAGCCGAGCTTGACGCCCGAGGCACGGTGGAGGTGCTGCGCCAGGGGGTGGTCGACCTCGGGGTGACGATCCGCCTGGCGTTCTTCGCACCCGCGCACGGCCTCACTCCTGAGCTGCAGGAGCTCTACGCGGCGAACCGGGTGAGCGTCACCCGCCAGCTCGCCTACGAGCCGGGCTCCACCAAGACCCTCGACATCGTCCTGCTGGTGAACGGCATCCCGACGGCTACTGCGGAGCTGAAGAACCCGCTCACGAACCAGGACGTCGAGCACGCCATCCGCCAATACCGAAGCGACCGGGACCCGACCAATGTCACCCTGGCCCGCCGGGCGCTCGTGCATTATGCCGTCGACCCCGACCGGGTGGCGATGACGACCAAGCTGGCCGGCCAAGCCACGCAGTTCCTGCCCTTCAACCTCGGCCACGACGGCGGTGCGGGCAACCCGACCAACCCGGCCGGGCATCGCACCTCGTACCTGTGGCAGCGGGTGTGGGCACGAGACGCCTGGATGGACCTCCTCGCCCGCTTCATCCATGTCGAGCGGCCCACGCAGGGGACCCCAGCTGCACGTCGGGCGGCCGAGCGCGTCGTCTTCCCGCGCTTTCACCAGTGGGACGCCGTGGTGGCCTTGGAGACCCACGCCCGGGACCACCGGGCCGGGCACAGCTACCTCGTGGAGCACTCGGCCGGGTCGGGGAAGTCCAACACGATCGCCTGGACGGCGCACCGGCTCTCCTCCCTCCACGATGACAGCGACCAGAAGGTCTTCGACAAGGTGGTGGTGATCACCGACCGGGTGGTCCTCGACCGCCAGCTGCAAGAGACGATCTATCAGTTCGAGCACACGCGGGCGTGGTGGTGAAGATCGACAAGGACGCGGCCCAGCTCGCCGAGGCGCTTGCCGGCGAGCAGGCTCGGATCATCGTCACGACGCTCCAGAAGTTCCCCTTCGTCTTGGACAAGATCGCCGGGTTGCCGGCTCGGCGGTACGCGGTGATCGTAGACGAGGCGCACTCTTCCCAGACCGGCGAGGCGGCGAAAGACCTGCGCCTCGTGCTCGGCGGGACCGAGGAGCAGGAGCTCACCGCCGCAGAGGCCGAAGACGCCGGCTTCATCGCCGAGGCGATCGACCCGGTCGAAGAAGCCCTGGCCAAGGCGGTCGGCGCCCGGGGCCGGCAGGAGAACCTGTCGTTCTTCGCCTTCACCGCCACGCCCAAGGCCCGGACCCTTGAGATGTTCGGAACTCTTGACCCCGATACGGGCAAGTACCAGCCCTTCCACCTCTACTCGATGCGCTAGGCCATCGAGGAGGGCTTCATCTTGGACGTGCTGGCCAACTACGTCACCTACCAGACCTACTGGCGGATCGAAAAGGCTGTCGCCGACGACCCCACCTACGAGGCGCCCAAGGCGCGGAGGGCCATCGCCCGGTTCGTCTCGCTGCATCCCTCGAACCTGGCCCAGAAGGCCGAGATCATCGTCGAGCACTTCCGGACCCACACCGCCACCAAGATCTCCCGGCAGGCCAAGGCCATGGTGGTCACCTCGTCGCGGCTCCACGCCGTGCGCTACAAGCAGGCCATCGACGCCTACATCGCCAAGAAGGGCTACGTCGACCTGTCCGCGCTGGTGGCCTTCTCGGGACGGGTGATCGACGAGCACGACCTCAGCTACTCAGAAGCCGCCATGAACGGCTTCCCCGAGTCCCAGACCGTTGAGTGCTTCGCCACGAGCGACTACCAGGTGCTCATCGTGGCCGAGAAGTTCCAGACCGGCTTCGACCAGCCGCTGCTCCACACCATGTACGTGGACAAGGTGCTCGTCGCCGGGCTGAACGCGGTGCAGACGCTTTCCCGGCTGAACCGGATCCATCCCAACAAGGCCGACACCTTCGTCCTCGACTTCCGCAACGAGACCGAAGAGATCTTGAAGGCCTTCGAGCCCTACTACGGCCGGACGGTTGCTCCGCCTACCAACCCCAATTTGCTCTTCGACACCCGGCGGCGCCTGGACGATTTCGACGTGCTCCGACCCGACGAGGTCGAGGCCGCCGTCGCCCTGCTGCTGGCCGGCGACACGAAGAGTCATGGCCGGGTCTACGCCGCCCTCGACCCCGCCGTCGAGCGCTTCGCTGCCCTCATCGAAGAGGACCGCCTGGGCTTCAAGGACGCGCTGGACAAGTTCGTCCGGACCTACTCGTTCTTGTCCCAGGTAGTCACTTTCGGGGATTCCAAGCTGGAGCGCGACTACACCTACTGCCGGGCGCTGGCCTCCCTGCTCAGGGACGCAGCCACCGTCGAGCGTCTAGACCTCGGCACCGAGGTCGAGCTCACCCACTTGAAAACCGAGATGACCTTTGAGGGTTCGCTCTCGCTGGACGCAGATGCCGGCGAGGTGAAGACCATCTTCGGCGAAGGCCGGGGCCGCCAGACCGACCCACAGCTGGAGCACCTCTCCGAGATCGTGGACGAGCTCAACGAGCGCTTCGGGCTCAACCTCGACGAGCGCGACCAGTTGCTGTTCGACCAGTTCGAAGAGACCTGGGCCGCCGATCCCGACGTCGTCGACCAAGCGCGCAGCAACACGCTGGAGAACTTCCGCCTGGTCTTCGACCACCGCTTCTTGGACACCGTCGTCTCCCGCATGGACGAGAACGAGGCGATCTTCAAGCGGATCCTCGACGACGAGGAGTTCCGACAAGTGCTCATGGACCTCTACGCCGGTCGGGTGTACCGACGCGCCCGGAGGGCGGAGTGAATCACTGGCCCACCGCAGCGTGGTCGGTCTCCGATCAAGGCCTTCGATGAAGGTCACCTCGCTGGACGTCAGCAACCTCCTGTCCTTCGAAGGGTTCCATCTGGACTTCGACGACCGGCTGACGGTCCTGGTTGGTCCGAACGGAGCCGGCAAGACCAACATCGTCCGCGTCCTCGACCTGGTCACCAAGCTCATCGACTGGGCCGACGAGCGCAGCCGGTCGGGCTTTGCACCTCCAGCCCCAGCGGACGCGATGCTCTCGTCGTACGTGCAGGCCATGCACGACGGTTCTGCTCCGGGCACTCCTATGGAGATCCGCCTCGGGGTGCAGTTCACGAGGCCAGCCGAGCGCACGCGGATCGTGTCGTTCGTTCGAGCCGCGCTCCTGGCGACCCTCTCTGACGAGTCTCAGGCTGGAGACGAGGATCGCAAGGCGCAGCTCGCAGCATGGGTCTCTGCGGAGATACGCGAGGAAACGCTCCTGTCGCTGTTCACCGGCACGCTGGCGTTCCGACATCCCGGCTACGACGATACCCTCTGGGAAGCTCGGTACGAGTTCGAGGTCGACGGGTCGCTCTACGACTGGGTCCTCTACACGCCGAGCTACTGGGCCAGCATCGTCGCTCGTGGCGCCACAGTTGGCCCAACGACCTCCGAGACGAAGCTTTCTGAAGCCTTGTTCGGCCTGAGCACCAATCCCAGCCCGCCGCCGCCGTTGCCCGATCCGCTCCCGCACTTCACGCTCAGCGCACTCTGTCCGCCAGCCGACCAGAAGTTGACCAATCTGGTGGTTCAACTCGGCACCGGCGCGGTCAACGACCAGCACGAGCCGTTTCGTGTCGCCGCTAATCTCCTTGGCTTCCGGGTCTTGGAACCGGGCGCCCAACAGGCATTCGGGCTCTCGCGCGCGTTGCGCCTCAACCTGACTGAGAGCCTGGTCGTCCTGGGTGAGCAGTTCCGTGGCCTTGGGGTCGGCGGCACGATCCCCTGGCGAGCCGGGATCTACCCGTGGGAGCTCCTCGCAGGCCCGGTGCCACCGCGCGACCCCGGGTTCCTGCCGCTGCGCCTGTTCGCGCTCAAGAACGGCGCCTCGCTTCAGGACCGCGAGACCTTCGTGGCGATCCGAGAAGCATTCGAGCGACTGGCGCCCGGCCGCGCCTTCGACGTCACCTTCGCGGCAGCGCGGACGCCGGTCGCGACCACCGCACCGATAGGGGCAGGCCAGGTTGCGGTTTCGGGCGGAGGCAACGAAGGGGGAGACGAGGGTCAGCCTGGCAGCATCATCACGGTCATCGGCTGGAACAAGACCGACGACCGCACGCCTCGGCGGGAGCGTCCAATCCAGCTGTTCGGAGCCGGCACGTGGGAGGCGCTCGTCCTCGCCGAAGCGCTCGTGAGCGCGACCGACCGACTCACGGTCCTCGACGAACCCGGCGTGTCGCTGCACCCCACTTGGCAGACCGCCCTGCAACAGGCCCTGCGAACGGTGCCAGGTCAGGTCCTGCTCGTCACCCACTCTCCCCATCTCGTACCGATGGAGGAAGCCGGCGATCTGACGCGTCTGCTTCGGATCAGCAATGATGACGGCGGCGGTTCCTGTTGCCGACGCCTGCCTGGAACGCTCGACGCAGCAGGCGTCGCCAAGATCACCCAGGAGTTCGCGCTCTCCGCTGACGCACGGGCCCTGCTGTTCTCCCGCGGCGCAGTCATCGTGTCCGGCCCGACCGAGCATGGTGCGTTTTCGATTTGGTGCGCCAAGAGCAAGGCGGCAGAAGACCTTGGCGCTCCGGCAGCGAGGGACATCGGGTTCTACAGCGCCCCCGGAGACAGCGGGTTCCGCACCATCCTCTCGGTCCTGCACGGATTCGGTATCCCGTGGGTCGTCGTCTGCGACGGCAAGTCGTTTGATATCGGGACCAACTGGAGCAACCACATCTTCCGCCAGATCGAGCAGGCCGGCGTCGACCTTCCCGAGCTGAAGCGGTTCATCGAACACGCCGCCAGCGGCGGAAAGGACCAGCGGTGCATGACCGAGGCGCTCTGGGACGAGCAGGTGGCCCTGGGAGCCCGCCACGGTGTCTTCACGTTGACCACGAGCTGGACCGGCAGCGCAGAGGCCGTCGAAGGCTTCATCGAAGGCGCCGCTCCCGGCAAACTGGCCGAGGCCGAAACAGAGGTTGGCAAGAGCAAGATCCGAAAGGGCAGGTGGGACGCGCAGCAGACTGACTGCCCGCCAGAGGTCGACGACCTCTACCGCCAGATCGTCGCCGCCCTCGACCGGGGGTTCATTGACGCCCCCAGCTCGGGAGAGAGCCCGTCACAGCCCACCGGTACGGTCACGAGATGACCGCCTCGGTACGCGCCCCCGTGAGCCCTCAGGTCCTGGCGTGGGCCCGCGAACGGTCCGGTCTGGGCGTTGACGAGCTGGCGAGCAGGTTCCCGAAGCTCACCGAGTGGGAGCGCGGTGAGCTGACTCCGACGCTCAAGCAGCTCGAAGATTTCGCCCGGGCGACGCACACCCCAGTCGGCTTCCTGTTCCTTTCCGAGCCGCCCGAGGAGCGGGTTCCGATCCCCGACTACCGGACCATGGGCGACGTCGGGGTGCGTCGGCCCAGTCCCGACCTGCTCGACACGATCTTCGCCTGCCAGCAGCGACAGGAGTGGCACCGGGATTTCGCTCAGGTGACCAGGGAGGATCCGGTTGCCTTCGTCGGGTCGCTGACGACGTCGGTACCTGTCGTAGAGGCGGCCGAGCAGATCAGGGCGACCCTGCGGTTCGAACCCGGCGAGCGAGGTCACACCTGGTCGGACGCGCTGCGAACCCTCGTTGATCATGCCGAGGAGCTGGGCGTGCTCGTGATGGTGAGCGGCGTCGTCGGCGCCAACACCCACCGCAAGCTCGACCCCGGGGAGTTCCGCGGATTCTCCCTCGTCGACCGGCTCGCGCCGCTGGTGTTCGTGAACGGCGCCGACACCAAGGCGGCCCAGATCTTCACGCTCACCCACGAGCTCGTCCACCTGTTCCTGGGCGAGACCGCGCTCGACGACGCCGACCTCGAGGCGGCACCGACCAACCCGGTCGAGCGTTGGTGCAACCAGGTCGCCGCCGAAGTGCTCGTACCCCTGGGGTCGCTGCGCGACGCGCTGTCTCCGGACGTGGCAGTGGTCGACGAGCTGGAGTCGCTGGCTCGCAGGTTCAAGGTGAGCACCCTCGTGGTCCTCCGCCGCGTCCACGACGCCGGTCGGCTGAGCTGGGACGAGTACCAGACCGCCTACCGGGACGAACTGGCCAGGCTCCTGGAGATACTCGGAGAGAGATCGGGGACCGGCGGCAACTTCTTCAACACCCAGCCGGCGCGGGTGTCCAAGCGGTTCGCCCGCGCGGTCATCGTCAGCACCCTCGAAGGCCAGACCCTGCACCGCGACGCCTTCCAGATGCTGGGGCTGAAGAAGCTGTCGACCTTCGAGGAGCTGGCCAGCCGGCTCGGAGCTGGCTGATGGCCTACCTGCTCGACACGAACGTCTTCATCGAGGCCAAGAACCGCCACTACGGCTTCGACTTCTGCCCCGCGTTCTGGGACTGGATCGATCACGCTCACCGGGCGGGAACGGTCTTCAGCATCGACAAGGTCGCCATTCAGCTCGACGCCCTCGACGACGACCTCGCAACCTGGGCCAGCGAGCGACCCGACGCCTTCTTCCTCGAAGCCGACGCCGCCGTGGTGCCGAGCTTGCAGGCCACCAGCACCTGGGCGAACGGCGCCGGGTACGAGCCGGCCGCGGTCGCCACGTTCCTGCAAGACGCCGACTACTACCTGGTTGCCCACGCCCATGCCCACCATCATGTGCTGGTCACTCGCGAAGTCGTCGCCCACTCCACGAAGAAAATCAAGATCCCGAACGCCTGCATCGGCGTCGGCGTTCGCTACGTCACGCCCTTCGAGATGCTCCGAGCCGAACGGGCCCGCTTCGTCATCGTCACCTGAGCCGGCCGCCTGCACCCGGTGG
>JAJZBS010000012.1 GCA_021851885.1 Actinomycetes bacterium
CCGGCTTCGACGGTGGGGTCGTCGGGGGGGAGGTGCGCCCGGAGGGTGTCGGGGTCGAGCCCGTTGAGCGCGAGCCATGCGGCGGCGCGGGCGACGGTTTCGGCGCCGACGGTGACCGGGCCGGGGGGCGGGGGGGGCGGCAGGCAGCGGCGCCACCAGCCGAGGGCGGGCCGCCTGCCGGCTGCGAGCATGTCGGCGAGCTGGTCGAGCGCTTCTGGCGGTAGACGCCGGCGGGGGTTGTGTGCGCCGGCGCGTGCTTCGATCAGGTCGGCGACGTCGCGGAGGGTTCGGGGGTCGAGGCCGCCGGCGGTCACCTACCCGAGCTTCCTCGCCCGGAGGCTGCGCCGCTGCCGGGGTGTGAGCCCGCCCCACACGCCGTGGTCGGTCTCGCCGTGGGTGAGCGCCCAGTCGAGGCACGCTTCGATGACGGGGCAGCGGGCGCAGATGGCCTGCGCGGCGGTGTAGTCGACGCGGCCCCCAACGCCCGGGTCCGGGTAGAACAGGTCTGTCTTGTTGTGGCAGGCGGCCTGCCCGGGCCAGGGGCGGTCCCCGCCGGGGGCGTCGACGTGGGGCCGGTGGCCGGCGAGGCAGCCGAGGCAGGCGGCGCCGACATCGAAGCCGCCAGCCCCAGCGAAGAGGTCGATGACGAGTCCGCTCACGACGCCTCCCGGGCGCGGGTGCCGTGCAGTTGCCACCAGAGCCGTGCGGCGTGCATCGATGGGCCGTCGGTTTCGCTGCTCGCCGCCGGGGTATCCAGGCAAGCGCTGGAGTGGGTCAGGAAGTTCTCGTAGTCGGCGTCGTCGTCGTCGAAGTCGCTCATGGTTCGGCCCCGGGCCGGGTCCACGACGAACAGCTCGCAGGCTGGCCACGAGCGGCGGATGTCGCTGGCGGCCGACATGGCAGGAATGGCGTGGCGCCCCAGCCTTCGTGGTGCCCAAGCAGGAGAGGACCATCTCGGCCCGGTCCCAGGAAGCGAGGGCCTTGGATGACGGGAGGAGGCCAGACGCGGCCGGTCCTGCACCCCACGCTGCGACGACCTCGGAGGATGGGTAGGCGTCGAGCACGGCGCACCAGTGCTCCAGGTTGGCGGGGCCTTCTGGGTCGGGGTGGTCGAGCAGGTGCGCTGGCTTCGTGGCCCGCAGTGCGTACAGGTTGAGAACTTCGATCCCGTCGTAGTTCTCGCGCCGGGCGAAGCCGACGCAGCGCCGGATGGTCGGGTCGTCGATCTCAGCGTCCGCGGTGGAAGGGTTGAGCATGATCCACACCATGCGTGCCCCCGAGCCCCAGGCACGCCAGAGCCGGTAGCGGTAGAGCCCATCGTCAGACAGCGCGGTGCCCCGGTTCACGGCTCTCCCAGCCATTCGGCCCACATCGGCTCGGTCACATCGTCGCGCCAGGTGACAAGATGGTGGGCCTGGTTGACGGTGGCGCCGGCGGCGACGATCCGGGCGTGCATCTCGTCGTCGGACAGGGACTCCACGAACGTGGTGAGGGTGGTCATGCGGACTCCTTGTCGGTGGCGGGCTGTCGCGCGCAGGTCACATACCAGTGCGCCAACAGCAACGCGTCCGCCCGGTTATGGTCTTTCACCCTGCGCAGCTGCGGTTCGAGTGTCGGGTAGGTGTCCATGGCGAGACGGCGGTGCTTTTCCTTGTCGGAGCCGACGTGCAACGCTTTGGTCCATTCGGCAGCCCGGACGTGGCGGACGGGGAGGCCGAGGCAGGCGATGACGCCGAGGATGACGCCGTAGTTGGCGCCGGTGCGGAATGTGGACGCGACCCCCTGTTTCGGCATCGCCTGCTGCGTTTCGACCACGACCACCTCGGGGTCCCAGCCGCGGAGCAGCTCGGCGACGGCGTGCCCGTTCACGTCGGGGCCGGTGACTGGCATGTCGAGCAAACCGACACTCAAACCGTCCCAGCGGGCGAAAGCGCCGGTGGCGCCTGGATCGATGCTGGCGACGGTGAGAGTCACTGGGAGGAAACCTGCGTGGAGCCTTCCCAGTCGGTGCGGACGACGGAGCGGTACCCGCAGAGACATTCGAGGACGCAGCCAGGCCAGCCGTAAGCAGTCCCGATGCCGTGGAGGATGGGTCCCACATCGCTCACCTGACGACCGCCCATATGACAGCAGCCCAGAAACCGGCGCAGAACGCCAACATCCCGACCACAGCCCACCCGATGAGCGAGCGCACGAACCGGCCGCACCCGCAACACCCGCACCCGGTGGGAGTGGCGTGCGCGAGACGCGAATGCGAACAGACACAGCCGCGAGCCAACCGGCGCGCCTCGCGCCGGCTCGCCGGCTCCCACCCGGCCGGGAAGGGGACGAACGTGTCGAACGCCTCCTCGACCCGGCGGGCCAGGTCCGCCTCCAACGGCGTCACCGGACGATCAGTCCGCCACAAGACGGACCTCATCGGCCATCTCACGCTGCCGACGAACCAGATAGCAGCCCGGCCCGACAGCGTTGGCGCCGTGCTCATCTGTGTGTGTGAGCACAGCGACCGACCCTTCCGGGACGGTCACCACCCCCAAGTCCTGCCTGCCGCTGGTAGCGGGCGCCCAGAACACAGGGCCGGTCGCGGCGTCCAACCAATGCGTATTACCGGTCGCTTCCCCCGCGACCACCTGCACACCCCCAGCCGGGACCGGCACACCCGGCTTGGCGGACGGGCGCGTCGGGATGACTGCGAGGTCGCCTTGCAACTGGAGCCCGGTGAGAACAGGGACCTCGGCCTGGGCGACCAGGTGGGCGGGGATGTCGATGTTGTGGGCGGCGAGAGCGGCCCCGTACGTGACAACCGACATTCGATGGTTCTCCTTTGTTTGGGGATGGGGTTTCAGGTGCGGCGTTGCGCGGTGGCGTAAACATCGGGGTCAAGCCTGTAGGTCCACGCTGCGGCAGCCAGGGCCGAGGGCATATCAGCAGGCACGGTGAGCCCGTAGATCCGGTTAGCGCCGTGCCGGTCCGGGGAGCCGTTGACCGCGACCAGCAGTCGCACGGTGCCGTCTGTCGGGTCGCCGGTGGGCGCGGCGAGCGCATCAGGCAGCCCGTACAGGTGCAGTCGTCTGCCCGGGTTGCCGGGGTCGTCGCATGAGTCGACCAGGGTGCCGACCTCGGCGCACAGGCGGTCCCAGCCGTAACGCTCGGCGAGGACCCTGCGCTGCTCGCTGTTGGCGTTGGCGAGGATCGCCGCAGGGGTGAGCGTTTCGGGCCGCTCGATGAACTGGGCAGCGACACGCACGCCGTGCAGGGCGTGGACTGCCCACCCGTCCCCGAACTCGATAGCCGGGCCGCCAACGTTGTGCAACCGCTGCTCGCCGTCGAAGTGGTGGGCGGCGGGGCGCTCGGTGAGGACCACGGTCCCTTCAAACGGCCACCACCACCCTGTGCCGCACATTGATTCCATCGCTGTGAGCCACCGATCCTGGGGTTCGGTGAGGCGGACGCCGATGTGGCGGGCGAACGCCCACCATGCCACCCACGGCGTGTCGGACAGACCCCAGACAGCCACCTGGAGCTGGCCCTGGAGCTGGTCCTGGAGCTGGTCCCGGAGCTGGCCCGCGAGCTGGTCCCGGAGCTGGCCCTGGAGCTGGTCCCGGAGCTGGCCCGCGAGCTGGCCCTGGAGCTGGTCCCCGAGCTGGCCCCCGAGCTGGCCCCGGAGCTGGCCCCAGAGCAGGTCCCCGAGCTGGCCCCAGAGCTGGCCCGCGAGCTGGCCCCGGAGCTGGCCCGCGAGCTGGCCCCCGAGCTGGCCCCCGAGCTGGCCCGCGAGCTGGCCCCAGAGCTGGCCCCAGAGCTGGCCCTGGAGCTGGCCCGCGAGCTGGCCCCGGAGCTGGTCCCCGAGCTGGCCCTGGAGCTGGCCCCAGAGCTGGTCCCGGAGCTGGCCCCCGAGCTGGCCCCCGAGCTGGCCCCGGAGCTGGCCCTGGAGCTGGTCCCAGAGCAGGTCCCCGAGCTGGCCCTGGAGCTGGCCCCAGAGCTGGTCCCGGAGCTGGCCCGCGAGCTGGCCCCCGAGCTGGTCCCCGAGCTGGCCCCCGAGCTGGCCCGCGAGCTGGCCCCAGAGCTGGCCCCAGAGCTGGCCCTGGAGCTGGCCCTGGAGCTGGCCCCAGAGCTGGTCCCGGAGCTGGTCCCCGAGCTGGTCCCCGAGCTGGCCCTGGAGCTGGCCCCGGAGCTGGTCCCAGAGCTGGCCCTGGAACTGCCTGAGCGCCCACCCGGCGACACAGCCGCCGATGGGGCTGTCCATCCACACCACGACCTTCGGCGGCTCGTGCCCGCACGCCCGGTAGATCTCGGCGACCGCCGCCTCGATGCGGGGACGGTCGCAGCGGTCCGTGCACAGGGCTCGCTCACGCCACCGCTCACGCCACACCGGCAGCAACGCCTCCTGTTCCGGGGTGAGAGCCTCGATGCGGGTCACGGCTGGTGCGTTCCTTCGACGCCACGGGTCTCACGGTCGGCGGCGCGGTGCTGCAACCAGTGCAGCACCTCTTGGAGGTGGGTGATGGCGAGGCTGTTCTCGCGGCACCGCAACTTGGTGCCGTTGTAGTGCTCCAGCCGGCCGATGGCAGCGACGATCACGTCCTCCACGAAGGCTCCGGTCGGGTCCCTCTCGCCGCTGTTGCAGTCGCAGGCGTGCTCGGGGCGAAGGCAGAAGACGTGGCTGTCCCGGTACTCGCACTCGTCGCTGGATGTGGTCTCCCAGCGGCATGTGGCCGTGTGTCCATCGACAGTGACCGGCTGGCGAAGCGGGCCGTCCTGCCAGTAGATGACGAACCCGAGACCCCAGGTCATCCCGCCGGCCGGGTTGCCATCGGCGTCGAGACGGTGGTCCTCGGTGATCTCCTGCGCGGTCATGCTGCGTCTCCTTCGTCGTCGAACCATTCCGGCCAGATCTCGGCTGGGTGCACGTGCAGGACCTGGACCGCTACCCGGTCCGCGACCGGGACAGACAGACCGTGGCGGCGGCCGTAGCTGTTCAACTCCCACCCGGCGCGGCCCATCTCGGCGATGCTGATGTGATGCTCGGCGAGCCAGTCCAGGAGAGAGCCGACCGGGAGACGAGCACCGCGGGCGTGCAGCGTCCCACCGGGAAGGCGGGGGTCAGAACGGGGCGGACAGGTCATCGCCGCCCCCCTCCTGCGCGGGGCCCGGACCGTCGGCGGCGCCGGTCAACTCGGCGATCAGCGCCACCACCTGCGACTCCGCCAACGGCACCCCGCGGCCTTCGTCATCGGCCAGCTCCGGGTGGGACTCCACGAACGTCCCGCACACCTGCTTCGCCGCATCAGCGCCGATCCCCTGGTCCTCGACCGCGGCGAGCAGACGCATCTTCCACTCGCGTGCCAGCACCGCGCGCTCCCCAGCAATACGGGTGGGGGGAGGGCGGCGCCTGGTTGTAGCCGGCTTCGCGTCGACTACGATCTCTCCCGTCTCAACATCAGCGGCGGCCGGCTCACCGACGATGGCAGGCGCGGGGGGCTGGGTGAAGGTGGGCGCGTCGTCGAAGTCGGCCAGCTCGTCGGGGGTGTAGGACAAGCCGCCGATCACGTCAGCGAAATGGAGGCGGCACAGCTCGGAGGTGGCCCGGGCGACCAGCATCGCCCGGGGATACTTCCGCCAGTTGTCCCCGGCGCCAAGCCCGGCACGCTTAGCGTCGTCCATCGTCCACGTGACCGACACCACCGCATCGGTGGGGTCACCGAGACGCCAGCCGCACAACGTGACCGAAGTGTCAGTCATCTCGGTCGGCCAGATGCGGTGGCCCTTCTGGCGGACGAGAGCCCGCATCCCCTCCGGCTTGAGCCCCACGCGCCCCTTGATGGACTGGATGAGGCTGAGCGATTGCATCGGCCCGAGGCCCAACTCTCGGCCGTAGAGCATCGCCGCCAGGACCACCTCGGGGCGCCCGTTGAAGTCGGCAGGGACGAACTGCGTCTTGGCGATCTGGCCGGCGAGGTTGGCGTACTCGGCGACCGCCGCGCCGATCGAGAACTCGGGTGCCGTGGTCGCCACATCGTTGTGGTTGATGGTTGCAAGGTCGGTGCTCATGCTGGGTCCTTCAGTGTGTAGATGCGGCGGGCGTAGGCGCTTGCGCAGGCGCGGCAACGCCATCGGGTGATGCCATCAGCGCCGCGCGAGATACAAGTGTTCTGTTCGTCGTAAGGGTGGCCTTGAGGGCAGCGGGTCTTCGCGCGGGACGCCTTGCCTCCAACGCGTCCCTTCATGGCGCCGTCTCTCATATTGTCGGTGTGTGTGCCCCCGAACAGGTGGGTGGGGTTGCAGCATGCCGGGTTGTCGCAGTGGTGGCACGCTGCGGGCGGCCACTCTCGAACCTCCAGAAGGAACGCCAAGCGTGGAGCGATCTGGATCCGGCCGCCAATGTTGATCTTCCCGTAGCCGTGCTTGTCTTTGTATGCCGTCCATGGCCAGCACTGGTCACGGCCTGCACTGCGATCGACCTTGGATCGAAAGCGCGCAACGTCGCGTTCGGAAATGGACGGGGCTGGGCGACTCATTGTGCCGGCTCCAGCAGCCGGAGCGGAACTTGCTCAACGAGGCCCTGGTCCTTCTTGACGGACTGGAGCCAGTCGTAGATCCCGCACAGTTGGAGGAAGCGGTTGTGTTCGGTGCCGCCGGCCGTGACCTCGTAGAACGAGTACCGGCCATCGCCTCGCAAGAGGACGATCCCGCAGTGGGAAACCGGGAAGTTCTTCTCGGTGTCGGTCTCCTCGGCCCCGTCGTAGTGGACGATCTCATCGGCGTAGGTGAGGGCGGCCAACTGGAGACGCCACGAGTCCGGGTAGACCCCCTTGCCGTCTTCGGTCTTGCCGGTGGTCTTGTAGTCGATCCTCCACGTCTCGCCGTTGATGAGGCAGCGCAGGTCGCAGGTGCCGATGTAGGCGTTCTGGCCGTTGTGCCGGACGACCTCTTCGACCGCGAGCACCTCGGGTTCCCAGTCGATCCACCACAGTTCGAGTCCGTCAATGAACCCGTTCGCTTCGACGATGACCTGTTCGGGGGTGAGGTGCTGCCAGATGCGCCCGGCGGCTTGGACCTCGGCGACGAGGGCCTCCACGTCAGCCTCCCCCTGGTCCGCCCACGCCTCGGCAACGGCGTGGACGAGGGTGCCCATAGCGGCCCGCCCGTCCCAGATGCCCTTGTGGTGTTTGCGGAGCCGGTCGTACGCGTCGGCGTAGGAGAGATGGTCCCATTCCGCTTGGTGGTGCACGGCGAAAGCGGCGGTCTCGTTGGCTGCCCCCCACGGCAGGCCGGGCTTGTCGAGGACCCCGATGACGGTGGTGATTGACTTGATCTTGTCCCGGTAGGGACGGTGGACGCGGCCGTTCACCTGTCCTCCTCTTGGTCGAACAGGCGGGGTGTAGCGGGACGGGTGTTGTGGTTGGCGAGGCGGCCGCGCAGCTGGGCGGCCAGATCACCGATCAGCCAAACGAGACGGACGACTTCGGGGTCGTCGTAGAAACCGGCGGGGGCGGTGGCGTTGACCCACACGACCTCCGCGCGGGCCTCGCCGAGCATCGCCTCCGCGAGGCCCGCGCCGGTCGCCTCGGGGGGGTTGTCGAGGACGTGAAGGACGGTCACGGGACGCAAACCTCGTCGCCTACCTCGCGGGCGGAGACGGCGGGGGCGTCACGAGCGAGGTCCCACGCGCACGGCATCGCTAACCCTCGAACCTCAGGCTCCTCGCCGAAGGTCACCAAGACCGGCTTGAGAGCGCCGCCGAAGCGGTGGTGGACAACGGTCCCATCGCCGTGGACTTTCGCTGCCTTCCCCAGCCGGGCGAGCATGTGGCCCGTCAGGGCGAGAACATCAGGACGGCCCGGCTTGTGGGAAGCGAACAGGCGGCGGGTGTCCGGGTAGTCGCCCTCGTACACCTCCAGTTGGACACGTTCATGGTCGGGGTGCTCGATCGTGACGGCCAGCGCAGCGAACCCATCGAGTTGCAGCTCGGCCGAGGGGATCTCCGCTGGTTGCCACGGCACGTTCAGGTGGACCACGAGGTTCAGGTCGACGGTCTTCGCCTCGTCGCTCTTCCACAGGGCGAGCATGTGGCCGAGCAGACCAGCGGCGCGCCCGTAGGGGTCCAGGGCGACAGCGGCCGCGTAGGGGATCTCGTCGTCGGACGGGGCAGCTTCGAGCTCGTGGTGGAGGGCCGGAACCCAGGCGGAGAGGAGGAGATAGCTGTCGGCGGCGGTGAGGCGCAGCCCTTGGCCGAACTGCTCGATGTAGATCGAACGGTCGAGCTGCGGCCGTCCGGCGTCTTTGACGCTGGCGGTGCGGACCGACAGCCAGCCGCGTGCCAGCGGGCCAGCGGGGATGGTGACGCTCACGGTCGGCTCCTACGGTCGGTGGGGTGGTCTCTGCGGTCGAGGCGGCCGCAGCCGAACCCGGCGGCGAACACGGCCACGAGCAGCAGGAGCGTGACGAGCGGCAGGGTCATCGGGGGTCCTCGCAGCGGAAGGTGCCGCACCACATGCACACGTCCATGCCGGCCGGGAGCCCAGAGAACGCGGCGGGTTCCCAGTCGTGGACGCCGCCGCAGATGGCGTGACAGCGGTCGCAGACGGGTATCGCGTTCCAGGTGCCGGCCGTGCAGGAGCGGCACGGCACCTCGTGTTCGCGGGGTTGCGGCCCGTGGATGTGGCAGCCGCGCAGGGCGCCGCATGCGCACGGGAGGACAGCGGCGGAGACGGTCATGCCGGGCTCCGGTCCTCGGCGGCGAGGGCCGTCGGCATCGGCTATCCGGTCCGCTAGGTCCTGGAGGTCGATTGGCCTGCCAGCGGCGTGCGCCGGGGATTGGGGCCCCGGCGTCCGGCGTTGGCTGAGGAGTTGACGCCGGCCGGCCCTCGACCTGGGCGACGCAGGGAGGGCCGGCCGGCGGGGTGGGGGTGCGGCGCAGGTGCGTCTCGGGGCTGCGCCAGGGCGCAAGGAGTTCCCGTCGTGGACGCCCTTCGCGGGGGGACAGCAACCGGCGTTCACGTCACACCCCACGATCACGACTGCTCGTCTGCGTGCAAACGCCCGCTGCAACCGGGGGAGCGAGACACGCCAGTAGCGGGCCACTTTGCACGCCCCCGGCAGCCGACCCGTGCGGGCAAGTTGGCGGGCGGTCGACTCGGCGATCCCCAACGGCTCGGCCGCCTCCGCCAGGGAGAGGAGGTTCGGGTCGCGGCTCACATACGGGCGGGCGGCCGAGGTCACCGCTGGCCTTTCGCTGCGCAGCACGGCCCTAGCCCTCGAGCCTGTGACAGCGGGTCGGTCAACGGGGCTCCGCAACGCCCGCAACGGACCATCGCCGCTTCAGCGACCGCTTGCTCCCACGCAGCGATGAGACGTGCACGTCGCGCGGGGCGGGTCGGTGAGTCGAACCGTTCCGCCTCGATAGCGGCGATAGCCCGCTGGCAGTAGTCGATCCGGCGCTCCGCTGACAGCACCGAGATGGTCATGATGCCCGCCGCTTCGGCGTGACCGCCCACAACTCGGCGATCAGGGCAGCGTCGGAGGGTGAGAACAGGTAGGCGCCGGTCGGGCCCGGGAGTTTGCTGCTCGGCCGGACACGGCCGGTCTGGACCCAGCGCACCAGTGTGCTGCGCTCCATGCCGACTGCTTTGGCGAGTGCCCCGGTGGTGAGCAGGTCGCTCGGAGGGTGGGCCATGCCCTGACACTAAGCATTGCCCTGCCTGTTGTCAACACCCATTTATTCGGACATCTCACCCCGCCGCTTGCAACCCCACGAGTGTTGTCACATACTGTTGACATGAGTGATGCTCAACAGGAGGGAGCCGTCCCCGTCTTCGAGACACGCCACCGCATGGCGCTCGCCCTCGAACACGCCGACGTCAGCGTCAGCGAGATGGCCGACTACCTAGCCGTCAACCGCAACACTGTCGGGAACTGGCTCGCCGGCCGCGCCCACCCCCGAGACGCCTACCTACGGGTCTGGGCCATGCGCTGCGGCCTCCCCTACCGCTGGATCCGCTACGGCGAAGCTCCCCCCTACACCGGCCCCGAACGCCGCTCCGAGCGCTCAACACGCTACAACGGCCCGGAAAGACGCTCTCACCAGGAGATACCTGGATCGTGGTGCACTCCCCAGTCCCTCAAGCCGGCTGCCTGAACTGCCGACATGTCTAGTGTTTCGACGCGGGGGTGGAAAGCAATGAACGAAACGCTCGGACCGTACATATGGCGCTACCTGGACGAGAGACGCCGCGCCGGGATGCTGGCTCCCCAAACCGCTCGCCGTTGCGGGTACCGCCTCCACCGCTTGTCCACGGCGTTCGGAGCCAGACCCCTCAACCACCTCAACCCACGCTACCTCGCTGAGTACGTCACCACCCTCGACGGCATGGCTGTCGGGACCCGCCGCCTCCACATCTCCACCATCCGAGGCTTCTGCCACTGGCTCGTCGACACCGGCGTCATCAAAGCCGACCCCACGGCCAAGCTCCGCGGGCCCCGCAAACCACGCCGACTCCCCCGAGCTCTTCCAGCCGATCAGGTCGCCAAGATCCTCGCAGGCTGCCAAGACCCCCGAGTCGCCGCGATCGTCGCGTTGATGGTCGGCTGCGGGCTCCGCTGCGCCGAAGTGGCCGGCGCGCAGCTCGGAGACTACGACCGGACCGCACGCACACTGCGCGTGGTAGGCAAAGGCGGACACGAACGAGTACTGCCGATCCCGGAAGCCACTACCGTCGCTGTGTCCGCATACCTGAACGGAGCGCCGCAAGTAGCAGGGCCGCTTATCCGCTCCAAGACGAACCCGGCCGCACACCTCACCCCCCTCTACATCTCCCGTCTCGTCGGCGCGGCCATGGTCACTGCCGGAGTCAAGCACGCCCCCCGCGACGGCGTCTCCGCCCACGCCCTGCGCCACTCCGCCGCGACCGACGTTCTCGAGCACTCCGGCGACCTGCGCGCCGTGCAACAGATGCTCGGCCACGCCAACCTCGCCACCACATCCATCTATCTCGGCACCGCCCGCTTGGACCAGTTGCGGGAGGCTATGGAGGGTCGTAGCTACCGGGTGGTACCGTCCGCCGCCACTGCTGTCACTACGGCCGGCGTCACGCCGGCACTACCAGATAGGGGGAACAGATGAGCAGCATCCGTCCGCATTGGCGCATCTTCACATGGGTGGTCGTCGCCTTCAACGTGATCATGCTGATCTGGATCATCACCGGCGCCGCGTCGGTGTCCCACTCGCCCTGCCACGATCTGTCCACCCAAACTTGCACCGCGGCCCGGGAGGTCGGCGGTGGCATAGCCGTGGCCGCTCTGATCGCCCTGTGGGTCGCCGGGGACGTGATCCTCGGTGTGATCTGGATGGTGACCCGGCCGCGTGGCCGGGTCTGCCCGGCGTGCGGGACGAACGCGAAACGTGGGGTGCTCGCCTGCCGCTCCTGCGGCCACGACTTTCGTCGGCGCTGCTCGGTTGGTGCCGGGACGCGAAACGCCCTCCCAGCCGTAGCCGGGAGGGCGTCGGGCCGTGTGCCACACGGCGGGGGAGGCGCGCAGGGGTCACGATAGCGCTGGCGTGATGGTGAAGTCGAGCATCCGGCCGTTGGGGAACGTTTGGCGCCCGTTCGTCCAGACGGCGTGGAACTGGGCGAACGCGTTGCCGTACCCGGCGGTGTCGGCCGGCTGCCACGCCACGCTCACTTGGCCGGTGGCGGCGTCGGTGATCGTGCAGGCCCGGTCGGCGATCACCGCGACGCCCCCGAGGGTGAGCGAGAAGGTGACCGTTGCTCCGGTTAGGTTGACCGGACCGTTGGCGTCGTTCAGCGTGGCGGCGACAGCGGGGAGGGTGTCGCCTTGGGCGATGGTGAAGTCGGCCATGGTCAGGTGACCTCCGCGTAGGTGAGCGAGTTGGCGAGTATCGCGGTGGTGATACTGTCGTCGAGAGCAGCGGCGGTGCTGGTGGTAACGAGAAGCGCTGTGGTGAGGCTGTCGACAACGGCGGCCATCGTCGTGGACGCGGCAATCTGGACGGTGAACGGTGGCACCAGGCTCGGTGCGCTGCCAGCGAAGAACCTTGCCGCCGTGATCGTGGTCGAAGCGGTGAGCGCCGCGAACAGGTCGGTGACCGTGGCGTATCCGCCGCCCCCCGTCGCCGATCCGGAGGTGGATGTCAGGGCGGCGACGACGGACAGGTCGGCTATGGTCTTCGTGGCCGAGGCGGCGGCGGCGGCGAAGTAGGCGCCGTCAAGCATCCCCGCGCTGGTACTGCTGCTCGCGGCTGCGGTGGCACCGAAGGTTGCTCCGTCGGCGAGGGTTCCGCTGCTACCGCTCGCCGAGGCGCTGGACGCCGTGAAGGTGCAGCCGGCTTGGAAGCTACCGCCCCCCCCACTGGCCGATGCTGACCTTGTGTCGAAGTTGGCGGCGTCGCCGAAGGCGACAACGGTGGCGCTGGCTGAGCCCGACGTGGCGTAGAAGCGGCTGGCAGCTGCGAGCGTGGCGCCCGAACCGGTCGCTGATGCCGAGGTCGCCGTGAATGTGACGACATCGGCGAACGCCGCTGCGGTTGTGGTGGTCGAAGCCGACGATGCGGTGAGGCCGGTGCGGCCGGCCGTGAACGATGCGAGTGTCCCGCTGGTCCAAGCTGCGGTGGCATCGAACAGGTCGGCTACGGCGAGGGGGGCCCCCGTAGCGCTCGACGACCCGGTGTCAGCGGCGAATAGGTCCGCTGCGTCGAACGCGGCCGGGGTGCCACTGGTCGAGGCGCTGGTTGCTTGGAACGCATCGGCCGCTGTGAACGTTGCTGCTGCGGCCGTGGTCGAACCGCTGGCGGCTTGGAACGGGTCGAAGTCAGCGAAGGTGGCGGCGCTGGTCGTGGTCGAGCCGGAGGAGGCGGCGAACAGCGCGGTATCGGCGAAGGTGGCGCTACTGGCGCTCGTGGACCCCGATGTTGTTGCCGTGAACGTGTCGGCAGCGTCGAAGGTGGCTGTAGTGGCGCTCGCCGAGCCGCTGGTCGCGTCGAAGGTATCGGCGACCACGAAGGTCCCTGCGGCCGCGTTCGTCGAAGCGGACGAGGCGACAAAACTTTCGCCATCGGCAACGGTGGCGGCGCTGGTGCTGGCGCTGGCGCTCGACGCAGCGAAGGCGCAGCCATCGACGAAGACGGCCGTGGATGTCGTGCGGCTGGCGTTCGATGCAGCGAAGGTGTCGGCGAGGTCGACAACGGCGCTGGCGATCGTGACGCTGGCCGAAACCGCGGCAAGAGCGTCTGCCGCTTGGAATGTCGCTGTCGTGGCCGTCAGCGAAGCGCTGGCGGCTAGGAGGGTGTCGAGGTCGGCGAAGGTTGCGGTCGAGACCGACGTGGACCCGGAGGCGGCAGCGAACGCGATGCTGGCCGAGACAGCATCCCCCAACCGGATCAGCCCGAGCCTGCTGGCGCCGAGCAGGTATGCGGACTGGAACGTCGGCCTCTCGTAGATGACACCTTCGGGGATCCCGAGTTGCGCAACCCCCAGTTGTGCCCGACCGAGCAGGCACGCGGACATTCCGCTACCGACTGTCAGCCGACCATGACGGCCGTGTAACCGGTCGCCGGGACAGCCAAGACATCCCCGGTTGCCAGAGCCGTGCACGTGGAGGCCGAGGCGATGGCGTTGACCGCCAGCGTGCCCGCCGCGGTCACCGTGACCAGACAGGTGATGACAGCGTTCCCCGGATCCGAGGTCGTTCCATGAGCGTAGCCGCCACCGTATTGGGGGCCGGCGAACGTGCATGTGGCCGTCCCGGCCACAAGCTCAATCTGGTACGGCTGCCCCGTTGTGACACCGACAACGTTCGTGTTGACGGTCACCAGCCATGTCCCGACCGCCAGGCTCGCCGTATTGAACACCAGCGTGGAAGTGGTGTTGATGGTGACGTTGGCGCTGATGGTGCCGCCGATAGCCGTCAGGGGGGGCGCCGAAACGGTCGTGGTCTTGTCGGTGAGGTTCGAGGCGCCTATCGAGGTCGTCGAGGCCGCCACATACACCTCCCCCAACAACACCGAACCCGCAGGGATAGCAGGTTTCACCGGTGGCGCACCGGTGGAGGTGGCGGTCCAGCCTGCCACAGTCGACGCCGTGCCGGTCGTCACGGACACCGCGCCGGAACTGTTGACGGTAACGATGTCGCGCCGGTCGCCCGCAGACGCCGCGGCTATCGCCAAAGACGCCACGGCTGCGACAGACACGGTGGCGCCGTTCACGTACACGCTGCCCGCCGCCACCTGCACGGTCATGTTCGGCGTGGACTGCGCCGACACTTGGCAACCGGAGATGACCCCGGACCCGTCGATGGCACTGCTCAAAGCGGCGACGTCGGTGGCATCGAGAACCGCCTGCGCGGGGAAGGCGGGGAGCGACTCGGCGTTCGGCGTGACAAGAGCCATCCCCTTACTCCAACGTCAGCGTGAGGTCCCCCGCCGGGATTGACGGCGACGACCCGCTACCGGCGGTGATGGCGGTGTTGAAACAGCCCCACTCCCACACGTTGCCCGCCGTCGAAGCGTCGCATTTCATGTAGCCGACGCACTGCCCCCAGTTGGCGGTCGGCGTCGCGAACGTGATCGCCGCCGAAGTGACAGACGCCGATGGCCGCGCCGATGTGGCCGCAGCCCAGTTCGCTGTCGACGACGCCAGCGACGCCCGAGCATAAGAGCCAGCGGACGCCTGCTCGGCGCCCGTGAACGTGCCGGCAGCGAACAGATCCGTCACCTCCGTCCACACCACCGTCCCATCGGCCACCGTCCCCCCGGCACCGGTCGACCCGTTGTTCAACCCGGTCGGGATGGTCGACCCGGTGGTGCCAGCGGTGGTGCAGACGAACAGGCGCCCGGTACTGCCGGTCAGCGAGTTGAACGCCGTCGGGATCACGTACTCCCCGGCGGTGTACGCGGTCGACGCCTGCCACGATGGGGCGACCATCAGACCGAAATACCAGGTGGCGGGAGCGCCAAGAGCAGTCGCCTGGTTGAGGGCGTCGAGGACCTTCTGGTCGCCGTAAGTGGTCAGAGGCATAGGGGGGTTCTCCTTCGGTTCAGGATGCGGGGTGGCAGAACGGGCGCCGGCGCTCGGCTAGAGAGCTGATGTCATCTTGCAACTGGTCGACAGCGACTTCCGGGCCGCGGCCCGCCTCGATGAACTCGGCGGGGATCACCGCCCACGCCTCGGTGCAATAGGCAGCAAGCCACGGGTACGACACCGCCGTCACGGCCCCCCACGTGACAGCGTACGCCCACTGGGGGTCGTAGCCGGCCAACAGGATGGCGTGCCCGCCGACCGGCCTGTCGCCGGTGTACGTCCACGGCAGGCCGGCAGCGAACTGCCGCTCCGCCGACGCTGGCAGCGCGACGCCCAGGTAGGCGAACCCGTACGCGGCCACCGCCTGGTGCACGTCGAGCAGGCTGGTGTGATCCACCGGCGCGAACGCTGCGATCCGGTTCCCGTCGAACAGGCCGTGCTGCTGCCATGCGGTGAGGACATCCGCCTCGACGCAGCCGGTGTCCGCGCCGCCGGTCAACGCCAGGTACTGGGCCACGGCCTGGTTTGCGTCCGGTGTCGGGTCCGAGGTGCCGACCTCGGCGTTGGCGGCCATGACCGCGTGCGCCGCCGCGGCGATCGTGCAGTCCCCGACCGGCACACTGCCGTGCGCGGTGAGCGTCGGGTCCGGGCCGTTGCCGAGCATCAGCCAGTCCCCCACCGCCGGCACCGGGCGCTGCTCCGGTGGTGCGGGGAGCCGGCCGTGGGCGTACACCTTCAGCTCGGCGACCTCGTTCTGGCGGATCGGGTCGAGCGCCCCGCGCAGCAGCCCGGTCACGCGCCGGCCGGCGGTGTGACGGCGGCTGGCGCCGGCTTGACGTGGTGGGCGCCGACCCTGGTCAGCGCCGTTTCCACGACCGAACCACGAAAGTACGCCCCGTAGGTCACCTGGCTCCCGGCCGCCACGAGGGCGACCAGCTCCACCAGCGGCGTCGTCTCGAACGACGCCCCCGCCAACACGATGCCGACCACCGCGACAGCGGCCGACACCACCAGGGCGATCAGCTGCTTCACCTGGGCAGACATCTTGGCGGTCTTGAGTAGCGACACGATCGGCGGCACGACAGCCGACCCGACAGCGGAGATGGTGCCGACCTCGATCGGCGTCAGATTGGTCATTGGGGGGCTCCTTGCTTGAGCATGTGGGCGTGGACCACATCGATCCGGGCTCGCGCCTCTGCAGCCACGTAGGCGTCACGGATCACGGTCAGCTGGTGCGTTTAGACTTGATGGGTAAATGGATGCGTGTGCGTGTGGGTGTGGGCAGATCCCAGTCCGAGGCCGCTTTGTCCGTGGTCACCAGTTTCGGGATGCCGCTATCCGAGAGAAGCGTGCGGCATCCCTGCGGGGTCGTCCCCTGAGCGCAGCCCACCGAGCGGCCCTTTCCCGGGTGCGCACTGGCGTGGTGTTCACGCCAGAACGGCGTGCCGCTGTCGCAGCGGGCCGCATGGCCGGAGACTCTCGTCCGCTGTACCGCGTGGAGGACCGAGGGTTCACCACGCCCTGCTGGGTCTGGAATCGGGCCCTCTTGAAGACTGGCTATGGGGCTGTTCGGCGCGGTGGACGCAACTTTCGAGCCCACCGCTGGGTCTACGAACAGCATGGCGGCGCCATCGCCGCGGGGCTGGTCCTGGATCACCTGTGTGTCGTCAAGGCATGCGTCAACCCGGACCACCTTGAGCCCGTCACTCGCGCCGAGAACACTCGGCGTCATTTTGGGAGCCGTCCAACCTGAAGCATGTGGGCGTGGATGCAGTCAATGCGTGCCCGAGCTTCGGCTGCGATGAAGGGGTCCCTCAGCACAGAAAGTTGGTTGTCTTGCTGCGTCTCGCCCGAGTCGGACCAGTTCGTCGAGCCGGTCACCACGTCGAGCCCGTCGACGATCAGCAACTTCATGTGCATGATCGCCCCCTTCTCGCTGCGCCCCACCGCCATGCTGTTCGCCGGGAAGGCAGCCTTGGCGAGCAGCGCCCGCTCGTGGACGCCGCCGGCCTGGGACGAGTCCAAGGTGAGCTGCACGAAGATGTGCTCGTCGTCCAACTTGGTGTGCAGCGCGTTGCACAGGTCGTCGTCGTCGAAGCCGAACATCGCGACCACGAGACTCTTGGTGGCCGACACCGCCAAGTCCACGAGCACCCCGTGCACGTCATCCACAGGGCTGTAGAACGTGAGGGCGTTGCCGGGATAGCCGACCACGAACGGCGAGTGCTTGTACTTGGCGAGCACCGACAGGTCAGGGAGTGCCATCAATGCCACCTCCCGCAGTAGATGCAGGGCCCTTCGCCGTCGGGGTAGGTCGCCACGCCGAGCCGGTGCAGGAACCGCCGCCACGGAGACTGGTCGCGGTAGGTCATCTCACGAGCGCCTTCCCGATGACCACGCCGGTCCAGGTGCCAGCGAAGTTCGCGGCCGACACCGAGGCGACGATGACCAATGACCGCTTGTTGCGCCAGCCGTGTTTGAGGATCGAGTCCAACGCAAGCACCGAGCAGATCAGGCTCGCCAGCCATCCGGCCACGTCCATGGCGCCGGCCAGGTTCGGCTGAAAATGGGACTCGAACACGACCATGGCGGTGCCGAGCAGATCGGCTGCGAACATCGCGAGGAACGAGGCGCCGGCCGCTTTCCACAACGGCATCCGGTGGACGGGGGGAACGTCGGTCATGGCCGCTCAACTCCGTGGTGGTCGAGCAGCGCCTCCAGGTGCGCCAAGATGACGGCGTTGGTCTGCTCGTTACGGTCGACGCGCCGCAAGATCGTGGCGTCCCGACGCGTCTGGGAGAACATGGCGATGCCGACCACCGACTCGATCAGCAACGCCATGTAGACGCCGCCAGGTTCCACCACGAGCGCACGAACCCGTTGCCGGCGAACCAGCCAACGGCGGACGATGCGCTGCACCTGCCACGACAGCTCCTCGCCGAGCGTGAGCCGGTCGCTGGTCGCCGGGTCCGTGAACGTTCGTCTCACCGCTGGCTCGGGTCCGGCGGGCAGCCGGCGAGCAGCGGCGGGGGCGCATGCCCGGTCGCCGCCGCCAAGATCCGGTCCTCATGGTTGTACAAGCACTCCTGCACCCGCACCAGAAGTTGCGTCCGCTCCCGGGCGGCCTGGACCAGTTGCCGGTCCAGCAGGTTCTCGTCGTGGATCGTGACGGCCCCGAGCACGATCAGCAGCCCGCTCACCACGACAGCGCTGGCCGCCATCAGGCGGATCTGCCAGCGGGTGGTCCGCTCTGTCGCCGCCATCAGCTTCTCCGCCGCCTCCCTACCGGCCTCGACCCGCACCCTGGTCCGCTCGGTCATGTCCGCGCCTTCTGAACTTGGGCGAGCACCGCCGCCGTTGTGTGGTCGATCCGGTCCGCCAATGTGACGAACCCGTGGTCGACCCGTTTCGTCAGCTCCTCGACAGCGGCGCGCTGGGTGACTTGCTCGTTGAGCCGGCCGATCTCCGCCTTCGCCTCGACCAGCAGCGCACGCAGTTCGGTCTGCTGCCCGGTGAGCACATCGATTTGGTGTTGCTGCTCCGCGTTCTGCGCCTGCAACGCTGTCGCCAGCTCCCGCCATGTGGCGAGCGCCGGCTCGACCCGGCCGGACCGGCCGGCCCGGTAGGCGACCCCGCCGACCGTGCCCGCGGCGACCGCGACAGCGGCGAGGACTTCGAGGAGCTGGTAGAGGCTCACAGGTTCAGGCGGTGAGCGCGGCGATCTGCTGCGGGGAGAACGTCACGATGTCGGTCGGGGCGCCGATGGCGGCGAGTTTCGCTTGCCACACTTTCAGGTCGGCGGGGTCGTGGACGGGGACGGCGTGGCCGCCATCGACCAGGTAGACGGTGGCTTGGTCGATGGCGCGGGCGAGGAACGGGGGCATGCGCTTCTCCTTCGGTGACGGTCTCGGCTTCGGTGACGGCGGCGCGGTGACGGTGAACAGCCGGTCGAACGCGGCCTGGTCAAAGCACACGTTCACATCGCACGGGCTGATGTTCGCGACCGCAGCAGACGACGTGTACTGGCGGGCGGTGTAGGCCGTCCAACCGGAGAACGGCTGGAACCAGCCGGGTGTCACCCCAGCGACGATCTGTCGCGGGTTCCCGGCGCCGGGCACGTAGTTCGGCCAGATCAGCCCGCACCTCGACGCCCGGACCGACACCCCGGCGGACGCCGCGACCCACGCGGCGGTGTACACCGAGACAGGGGCGTGCGGGGCGAGAACAGCCAACTCGGCCAGGAAGTCGTCGACGACCGCGGCGGCCGGGATCTGCCCGTTGTCGGCCTCCCAGTCCAACATCAACGGCACGCCCAGACCGCCGCACACGGTTTGGACGACCCCGGCGAAGTGCTGCGCCTGCGCCTGCCCGGAGCCGGTCTGGTCGAGGAAGTGGTAGGCCATCGTCGGCAGGCCGGCGGCTTTCGCGGCCGCCCAGTTCGCGGCGAACAGCCCGTCGACGAACCCGATCCCTTGCGACGCCTTCGCCGACACCGCGCACATCCCCTCCTGCTTCGCCAGCGCCGCGTCCAACGCGACGCCGTTCGTGTTCGACACGTCAGGGAACAACAAAGCCGCCATCACGCACCTCCGCAAGCGTTGTGCCACACGATCATCACGGTCCGGCCGGACGGCGCCCCGGCCGCGCAGACCGTCGCGGTGCCGGCACGCTCCTGCGCGACGGTCTGCACCCAGTTCGACCACAGTGCGTCCGCCGGGACCAGGCGGGCCGGCACCCATCGCCGGTCCGGTCGCTCCAACCAGATGTTGGTGAAACGGGCGGTCCTGAAGTCCGGCCACGGGATCTGCGGCTGCCAACCCTCCGCCACCCACTCCACCGTCCGGGACACCGGCCCGCAGTAGCGGACCCGGGTCGCCCACCACCAACGCTGACGGGCGTCCACGAGACTCAGCCGCCACTCGCATGTGCCGGTGGAGATGACCGCCGTGCGCACCCGGTCGCCGGGGCGGACCGGGGCGCCTATCCACTGCGGGACGCAGCCGCGGCCGGGCTGGCGGCCGTAGGGGCAGGTCGTCCACCACGGGCTGTCCCCACCGGCCGCCTGGGGGGCGACCGAGACCCCGGTCTGGATGAGGGCGACGCCGGTCGCCCCGTACACCCCCACCCACATGTTGACCTGCGACGCCCACGCCGATCCGGCCGCGACCGCCGGCACAGCGAGCGTCGCGACCGTCCCGGTGTAGCCCGTGGCTGTCAGGTCGGCCCCCGCCCAGTACGCCCCGGACTGCCCTTCCGGCGCTGGCCGCCCCGCTGTGGGGGCACCGACACCAACGGTGATGGCGGCCGCGCCGAGCACGGCGGCGAGAACACGTCTCATACCTATCCTCCTTCTCGGGGGGCCCCCGTCAGGCGAGCTTGCCGAGCACCACCCGGTCGGAGATCGACGGGCCTGCCCCCCGCGCCACGAACACCACATCCCCGGCGGCCGGCGTGTACGAGGCGAGGTAGCGGACACCGGGCGTGAGGTACTGGGTCTGCCGGAGGGTTTGGGTGCCGTCCAGGTACACGTCCAACGTGTTGGCGGACACGACTGTGGCGCCGCTCGCCTGCGACGACGGGAGCTCCGGGATGACGCCGACCGTGTACGGGCCGGCGCCGTTGACCGATGTGACGCGCACTGTCTGGTCGGTTGACGCCAGGGTGCCGACGAGCAGCAGGTCGTTGAAGATCGGCGCGGCTGTGACAGACAGGCTCGTCGCCCCGGCCGCCGCGGCAGCGGCCAGCGTGGATGAGAACCCGCCGTGCAATACGTAGACCACACCCCACTGGGTGGGGGCGGTCGTGAACGGGTCTCCGACCAGGTACCGCCGCAACGCCTGCGCTGTCGCGTTCGGGCCGACCCCAACACCCGGGGTGCGTCTCACGCCACGACCCGGCCGGTGATCGTGCATGTGTCCGCGTAGCTGACGTTGAACGAGACGGTATCAATCACCACGAATATGTTGTTGAGCCCCACCCTTGGCCGGGTGATCGAGACTTTCTGGTCCACATCGAAGATCGGGTTGGGCGGGATGTCGATCGAGATCTGCCATGCAGCGGCGAGTGCCGCCTGGAGGTCGTTGTTGGCCATCTCCTGCGCCTGCGCTGTCGATGTGGGCAGGTTGGTGGACACGAACTGGGGGATGTCGCCCATGCCCCCATCGACGTAGGTTGGGCTGCTCGGGTTCGTGTCCCCGGCCGAGGCGAGGACCGGCTGGCTGTTACCCGAGGCGGTGTACGGGGCGTTCGATGTGCCGGTACCGGTGACGAACACGTCGTTGTAGATCCCGTCGCGGGTCATCGTGATCGTCGTCGCGACCGGCGTCGAGTAGGGGGAGCCGAACAGTTGCGCGGACCCGCCGCCGGACCCGGCGCCGCCGGCGCCGAAGATCGCGGTCTCCTGGTCGGTGAAGTTCCAGAAGATCGGCTGCGTGGCGGGGTCCGGGATCGGGTAGCCGGTCACGACACCGTTCACGTCGAAGAACAGTTCGTAGCCGACCGCGTTCGCCATGTCCAACGCCGCCTGCCACGGGTCCGAGCCCTGCCCGTAAGAGGCGACAGGGACGGTCGCGTCGGTGGGGACGATGTTGTAGGTGAGCGCCGGCGGCCGCGGCCCCCACACCTGGTTGAGCAACGCCATGATCTCGGCGACGAAGTTCCCGGACGGGGTGGCGGGGAAGTTGTACGGCTGTAGGAACGCCCGCTGCGAGATCACCCATGACCGGTCGTAGACGGCCAATGTGAGGGCGAGGTCGTTCACGGTGTCTTGGACAGTGGTGGTGGCGATCGCGAACAGGCCGAGCGGAACCCACTGTTGGATTTCGGCGGTCTTGCCGCCGGTGGGGAGGCTGGCGATGCCGATCTCGATGAACACTTCGTTGCCGAACGGGGCGAGCAGGCTCGACGGGGCGACGGGGAGGATCGGTGGTGGGGGGATCGACGGGACGACCTGCATGGTGATGGTGCCTTGGCGGCGGAACTCGCTGTTGCGGTCGACGGTGACGGCGAGGGCGGAGACTGGGAGGGTGGTGGTGGTGGGGGCGCCGCCGCTGTAGACGGTGAGCCTGGACGCGACGAGCGTGGCGCCGTATCTGAGGGTGTCGACAAAGCCTGCTGTGTAGGCCATCAGGTGGATGGCCTGGCAGCCGCGATGGCGGTGACCTGGACGGTGCGGTGCGGCGCCGACGCGGTGGATGGCATCAACTGCGCCTGTTTGGTTTGGACTCCGGCGCCGGTGGAGAGGCCGCCGGATTGGGGGCCGATGTTGAACCAGCCGGTGTCGGTCGCGGAGAACGGGCTGGAGATGAACAGGGTGGCGGAGCTGGTGAGCAGGGCTTCGAGGGCGTCGTAGGTGGAGGCGTTGAAGATCTCGAAGGTGGCGGAGAAGTCCTGGTTGAGCGGGACGTCGGTGACGAAGTTCATGACTTTCTGACCCATCACCTGATGGGCGGCGGCGGGGAGGGTGTTGACCGGCTGCCAGTTGGTGACCTGCGCGGAGACGGCGCTGGATGGGTTGGTCGGGTCCAGTTCCCACCAACCGGAGGTGGTCACCGCCTGCTGCGCAGACGGGGCGCTGGGGGGGCTGGTGAGCGTCGTGGCCGAGTTGACGACCACCTGTGTCGTGGCCTGGTAGGTGTAGTCGTGTCCGGGCACCAGCTCGTAGTCGTTGAGGACCGCCTGCTGGGATGGTGTCGGCAACGTCGCCGGGTTGGCCTGCGACGCGCCGCGCACATAGAACGGGGTGCCGCCCAAACCGGTGCCCGTCTGGTCGGTGCGGGTGACTATGGCTTGGCCGACACCGGCGAAACCGCCGGCGGTCCATTCGGTCACCGTCCCGGGGAAGATGCCGGCGCAATCGATGTAGTGGACCTCGCCTGACGCGGCCACAGCCGTGGGCATCATCACCCGGAGCGCCACTTGGTCGACACCGCTCGCCGGCACTTCCCCGGAGACGCTCACCGTCGTCCAGCCGCCAACTGTGTCGGTGACAGCGACACCGGAAGACACGGAACCGGTGAAAGCGCCATTTTGCCAGTACTCCAAGACCGCCTCGAACTGCTCAGCAGTAGCAGCGGCCCGGACAGAGGCCATGCCGAGGAGTGAAGCGCCCCCTAGGACTGGGTACGGACCGGTACGGGCGTACAGCTGAGCGGAGGCGACATCAGCCGTCAACGCGAGGCTGTAGGAACCGTCGAGTGCCTCGGCCGACGATTGAGAGAGCGAGGTCTCCCCGCCCGGAACCCACGTCCCTACGCCGGTCTCGAAGCTGGCGTCGACGGCGGAGAGCAGGTTGTCGTGTCCTTGGACGGTCACCTGGATCATCGGGCAGCCGGTCGCCGGGTCCGTCGTCGGCGTCGCCGTGATGGTGGGTGTGGCCGGCGAGTCGAAGGTGACGGTGCACGCCGAGGAGACGGTCGACGACCAGATCGTGCCGGTCTCGTACACCGCGGCGTAGGCGGTGTAACCGGTGTGGTTCAGCAGGCTCGCCCCGGAGGCCATCGCCACCGAGCCGGGGTTGCCGGTCCAGGTCACATCGGAGATGGCGCCGGCGGGGATGACGCCTTCACCGATGTCGATCGAGAACCCGGAGGCTTGGGTTGCGGCGGTCGTGTAGATCAGCCACCGGCCGCCCTGGATGCTGTCGCCCGATGCCGGGGTCGCCGTGTACCCCAACGCGGGGGCGGCGGAGACGACAGTGCCGGTCGGGTAGGAGACGGTGAGGGATGGCGCGGCCGCGGTGTTGAACGTGAACGTCGACGCGTACGGGCCTTGCAGGTTGGCGCCAGCCTCCTGGGACCGGGCGGACCAGACGTAGGTGTTGCCGTTCGCCAACGCCGTACCTGGGATCGCCCAGGACCACGAAGCGCCCGGCGCGACCAACGACGAGTTGAACACCTCGGTCGACTGGAGGGCATTGGTGGAGGCGTTGTAGAAGCTGAACGCCGCGGCGCCGGACAGCTCGATCTCGGCCGCGTAAGCGTTCTGGTTGTAAGTATCGGTGGCGCTGTAGGCCGCCTGGAACACCACGCCGCCGCTGGCATCCAGCGACGAAGCGTTCGCGGGGGCCTGGAGGATCGGTGCGTTCGGTGCGGTCGCCCCTTCCGCCAACTGCACCGACGCGTACTGCATGGTCGCTGACTGGAGCGTCGGGCTCAGGTAGGTGTAGGAGGGGGTGATCGAGGCGTCCTCGAAACCGCCTTCGACCGCCCCGGCGGCGTCCGCGCCGAAAACCTCGAACACGGTAAAGCCGGTCGGGGTGGCGTACGGTCCGGCAGCACTCACGTTGTTGTTGCCCGTGTAGCTGCTGAGCAGTACCGCCTGGTTGAGGGGGTATGAGTTGGAAACCGCCGACCAGTCGAAGTTGGAGACCGTGCCTGGGGCGCCGGCCTGCCCGCTGCCCGACACCACCAGCAGGTCGTTCCCCGAATACTGCGCCACAACCAGCCCAGCTACAGCGGTGTAGTTCCAAGTCCAGGTGTACGAGGACGGTTCGCTGCTGCCGACCACATGGGTCCAGATCCCGATGTTGCCGTTCGCCGTGCTGGCGGTGTCCGTGACAGCCTGGGAGGTCCATCCACCTGGGGGGGTTGGTAGTTGCCCCTGCCCGCCGAGCCCTACCACCAAAGCGGCTACAAGGATATTGCCGGGCGTCAGAGACGACGGCGCCGTAACTGTCAGGCTGGTCACCGCCGACACAGGCGACGCCGCCACCGAGTAGGACACCCGGCTGATCGTCACGCTGCCACCCGCCTCGCCTGCTCGGCCTCGACCAGCTTGCGGAACTCGCCCGACAGCCGCTTGCGCTTCACCAGCATCCCCAGCTGCGCCACGTCGAGCAGGGCCAGGTGCTCGGGGAGCGCGGAGGTGCCCCGCTGGCGTGCCTCGGCCAGCTCGATGTCACGCACCTTCGCCAACTCACGGCCCGCGGCATGACCCCAGTCCCGATGCGACACGCGAAACGACGCGCGCCCGACGCCGGCCAGTTCGCAGACGAACCAGCCGTGACAGCACGCCGAGCACAGCCACGGCGCCGTCTCCGGGCCGAGCGCCACCGGGACCAGCGGGCCGCCACACGCCAGGCAGGTGCGCAGGTAGCCGGTCACCGGTACGCGTTCCCGGCCTTCAGCCGGGCCACCAGCTGCTGGTCGTGAGCGACCAGCACCTGCCGCAACGCCCGGCCGATGTCCGCCCCGTTCCCTGTAGGGGCGTTCACCTGGATGTGGTAGATCGGCGAAAAGCCCCCGCCGCCCAACCCGCCGGCACCGCCGACACCGACACCCCCCGCCAACGAGCCGGGCAGCGGCGCCACACCGCCAGCGAGGGCGCCCATGCCGCCACGCAACGGCAGCACAAGCTCCGGGACGCCGCCCTCACCGACCATCGCCAACGTCGGGCGCGTCACGATCCCTCCCGCAGCCAGGCCGAGCACATGGAACACGGAGCCGACCGCCCCGAGCGCCCCGCCCCCGAGGTGACCGATCGCGCCGCCCAGCGAGCTGATCCCCCCGATGATGGTTTTCACCGCCCCGCCGATAGCGGAGAAGATCGGCTGCAACACAGACCACACCGTCTGCACAGCGCTCTGTATCCCTTGCCACACCGTCTTCCACACGGACAGCACCGCACGGATCGGGTCGACCAGCGTGACCGCGGCGACAGCCTTGACCGCCTGCCACACCGTCTTGATCGCCCCCCAGATCGTCTGCACAGTCGTCTCGAGAGCGCCCCACACCGTCTTCCACGCCGACGACAGGACGCTCCCCACCGTCCGCCACACCGAGGTGAGAGCGGCGAGGAATGTGTGCCACGCCGTCTTCAACACACCCCAGATCGCGACCACCACCGCCTTGATGGCCGCCCAGTCGGCCTTCCACGCCGAGGACAGAGCAGCCGCCACCGTCTTCCACGCAGAGGTGAGCGCCTTGGTCACCGCCCGCCACGCCGCCCCGAGCGCGTGCCACACACCAAGCGCCACCGCCTTGATCGTCCCCCACACCTGCTTCCAGTGGGTCGCCACGTAGATGACCGCGGCGATCAGGGCCATGACCCCGGCAACGATCCCGAGCGTGGCGGCGTTCTCGGCGATGAACGCCGCGGTCGCCGAAGCGGCCATGGCCACGTTCTCCGCGATGTAGCTCGCCGCCATCACCGCGTGGACCGCCACCCACACCGCAGCGCGGGCGATCATCCTGGCGACCTGCACCGCGTACTGCGCGACCATCCGGGCGCCCGACGCGACGAACGAGGCGACCCCGCTCGCGAACCGGGCCACCATCGACCCGAAACTCGAAGCGAACGACGCGATCTTCCCGGGAAGAGCGACCAGGGCCTTCCCGAACCCGGCGATCTGGCCCGGGATCGCCGCGATCGACCGGCCGAACCCGGCGATCTTGCCGCCCATGCTCCCCAGGAACGGCACCAGCTTCCCTACCGCGCTGCGCACCACCAGGATCGCGGCCGCCCACCCGGCGAACGTTGCGACCATGTTCCCGGTCCCCGTCTTGCCGGTGCCGCCGAACACCCACCGCAGCGCCCTCCCCAACGGCTGTAACGCGTCCGCCATCAGACGGGTGGTAACCGTCATGATCTGCATCATCGCCTTCACGAACGACAGGGCCACCGGCACCACCGCTTGCAGCACCCCGCCGAACCCTTTCACCATCTGCGCGTAATGGGCGGAGAAGAACCCGTGCAACGCGTTCTTGTTGCCCATAGCGGACAGGAACTTGGCGACCGAACCGAGCACACCGGTGAACACCTTGATGATCCCGGTCCCCACCCCGGCGGTCACCCGCCCCAGGTCCCACAGGACCCGGATGATCGACAGCACGAACCGTCCCCACGTCCGGAAGATCCCGATCAACTTGCCGATCGTCCCCGCCAGCGCCGCCGCGTGCCCCGGCTTGTTCAAGTTGGTGAGCAGCCGGGCGATCGCGTGGATGAACGGGCCGACATACTGCGCCGAGTCACGCACCACCTTCGCGAACAGCTCGATCCCCTGCGTCAGAGCTTTCATCCCGGTCGGCAAGTTCTTCGTGAAAATGCTCTCCAGGTCCTTGAAGATCCCGAGCCCGCCGAACTTGGTGCCGGACTTCAACCAGCCGAACAGGCCGCCCGCGCCGGTCTTCGCGTTGAACGGCTGGTTGAGCGACTGGGAGATCAGCTTCATGTTCTTCGCCGCGTACTGCCCGATGATCGGCAGGAACTTCTCTCCGACCTTCATCGCCTGGTTGAGGATCTGCGCCCCGCGCTTCTCCGCCAACCCAGTCGCCTGGTCGAACACCGTCTCGAACTGGCCGGCCGTGTTCGCCGCAGCCAGCACCGCGCCCCGGGCGATCGGGCTGAAAGACCCGAGCGTGGCGTTCAGGTTCGCCTGCGCTGTGCGCACGTTCTGCAACGCCGCCTGCGCCACCGCCGACGCCGCCCCATACCGCTTCGCGAGGTACTGATAGTTCTGCATCGCCGTGTTCAACTGGTTCTGGGCGGCCACCACCAACTTGATGTCGTTGGCCGCCTGCCCCATCCCCGCCATGTTCGTGCCCATCCCGACACCCATCACCCCCATCGAGCCAGCGCCGAGCAGCCCCCCCCCCAAGGCCGCCTCCATCCCGGACAGGGCGACGCCGATGCCCGCGGTGGCGATGTGCTCCAAGCCGAGCCCGAACAGCGACCCGAGGCTCCCCATCGCAGCGAACCCGGCCACCCCGCCGCCGGCCTTCCCGAACCCGAGGCCGCCCAAGAGCCCGCCCCCCCCACCGCCGCTCCCCGCTTTCGCTCCGAGCAGAGCACCAAGCCAGCCGGGCAGCCCAGCCTTACCACCAGCCGCAGCCTCGCCGCCCGCGGCGCCGCCCATGGTGGTCACCAATGAGTCGGTCTTCAACCCGGCCAGCTGCTCACGCAGCACAGCGATCGAAGCCTCCGCCGCCGCGATATTCGCATCAATCTTGATGTCGAACGGCGACAGCATGCGCAGCTCGGCCCGTATGCGGGCGATCTCCGCCACCAACGGCGCCGCGTCAGCACCCAACCTCGCGTCGTACACCTGCCGGGCGAAGTTCAACAACTCCGCCTTCGTCGCCGCCAGATCGGACAGGAACACCCGGTCGTCCAACCCCACCTGCGGGTTCGTGTCCTGCTTGCCGAACGCGGCGAGCAGAGCCATGTCCTTCTTCAGGGTGGCAGCGAACAGGGCGTCCTCGGCGATGATCTGGACAACCACCGGCGGCAGATAGCCGCTCGACGCCCCAGGCATCAGGCCGCCCCCGCCACGGCGGCCACCTTCGCGGCCGCCATCACGTAGATCGCGTCACGCGTCTGCGCCAACCCGGGCTTCATGTACGGCTCCGGGTGCTGGTACACGTGCGACGCCAAGTGGCCCACCCCCGCAGCGTCGACCCAGTGGAGCGCCTTCGCCCGCACCGGGAAGATCGGGCCGCCAAGCTCGCGTTGCCGGCCGTAGATCACCGTCGGCCCGACCTTCGCCTCCCAGCCGAGCACAGACGGCAGCGGCCCTTTCACGTTGATCGACCGCCGCAGTTGGCCAGCGCCGGGCCGGTCCCCGACCGGGGCGAGCCCCATCGCCGCCGCCTGCACCATGTGCGCCCCCTCAACGACGATCTCCCGGCACGCCGTGCCCATCCCGCCGACCAGCGCGGCGAGCCCGGCGACCGTCGCCGCGACCTCAGCCATGCTGACGCTTCGCGTCGTCTTGCGCCCGTTTCATCGCAGCCTCTTCCATCTCGGCCTCCATGCGCGCGAACGCCAACGCCCAATCCACGACCTCGCACGGCTCGTCCAAGAACTCCTCGTGCGTCAACCCCGGGTACACCTTGCGGTACTGATGCTCACGCCACAGCTCCCGGGTGGCGAAGTCGACCGGTTTGCGGGAACGGCCCTCCAGCGCCCAGCGGAGCACCTTCAGGCGACGGTAGGGGTCTCGGCGTCACCGCCGGTCGGCTCGAAGTCGGTTTCCGCTACCGAGTCCGTGGCTTGCAACTTGCGGGCCTGCTCCACCAGCGCGTCGTACACCTCGGCGTCCAGGTCCAACAGGTCATCCGGGCTGCCCGGCAGGGGAGCATCCAACGTCCACGACTCGAGGAACGACAGGATGGTGGCGTCCATCAGGCCCATGACCGCGTCGGCCTCCTCCGCGGTGAGCGACAGGGCGCCCAGCTGCTCTGCGAGCTTGGTGTCGTCGGGGGGGCCGCTTTCAGCGGCTTGCGGCAGTTTCGCTATCGCCCCGGACGCGACGAACGCCGCCCGTTTGATCGGGCGGCGCTGACGTTCCGTCGTCAGCTTGTCCCGGAACGTGGCTGTGCCCCCGGGGATGTCGACGGTGATTGAACCCACGGAAATGGCTCCTTCTCAGGGTATGTAGTGGGACGCCACGAACGGTCAGTAAGCGGCGCCGGCCGAGTTGGCGACCGTCGCCCGCAGGGGCGACACCCCGCCCGCGGTCGCGTCGCCGGCGGAGGGAAGCAGCTGGAAGTCGACCATGACCTCCACCCACTCTTTCGAGCGGTCCAGGTCGCCGGTCTTGTACATCATCACCGACGAGTGCAGATTCAACGCCGCGCCATCGGCGATATCGAAAGTGGTGATGTCCAGGGACTGCTTGGTGCCGGCGAGGAAGTCGGCGAGGAACGGGCTGTTGGCCTGCTCCACGAACGTGAACTTGCCGGTCGCCTCGATCGGCCCGGCGAAGTAGGTGTAGTACTCCTGGTTGCCGGTGAGGGCCGGGATCGGCTTCACGCCGCGCTTCAGGTCCAGTTCCCAGTCCTCGACCTGGGTGAGCTGGGTGCCGCCGATCAGGATGGCGCTCGTCCAGCCGGGCACCGCCGGCACGCTGGAATACGACGGCGATGGCGCGGTCGGCGTGGTCGCCGGGTTGGCGAACCAGGTGCAGGTGTAGTCCACCAACCCCGAGTTGTTACCCTTGATCGTCAGCTCGTCGATCTGGCCGCCGGACAGCTGCCGCCAGACGTCGCCATCGAAGTCCGAGATGGTGTAGGTGGGCGGCTGGTCCCCGGCGGCGGCGTTGTTCAGCAGCGAGAACACATGCTTGTTCAGCGGAGTGACAGCCGCCCCGGAGGGTTGCGGGTAGATGAGCGCGGTCTGCAACGTCACCGTGTACGGGCCGGAGCCGGTCACGGCTGTGGTGTAGTGCGTTTCGACGGTGCCGCCGGAGCCGAGCGTGATCCAACTGTTCGCCGCTACCGAGGCGGTGGCCGAGATCGTCGACGACCCCGCGGCCGCGGCCGCGGCCAGCGTGGTAGCGCTCCCAGCGGCGGAGAACGTGTCGGGGGAGCCAAGCTCGGCTTGGAGGAACAGGGGGAAGGTGTCGAGGTAGGGGTAGGCGTCCCAGCCGTGGCTGTCGTAGCGCTGCCCGGGGACCAGGTTGTACACGGCCACCATCGACCCTTGGATGGTGTCGTCGGGGATCATGGTCAGGTCCGGCTTGTACTTCGGACCTTTCACGGGCACCCACGCTGTGGGGGCTTCGGCCACGCCTCGGGTCGTTTCCTTCGCCAAACCGATCGTGGTCTGCGGGACCGCGAACGCGGTGCCGGCGCCGTAGATGGGAGCGGCCATCGTCTACTCCTTGGGGTCGGCGGCCGACACGGCCGGATCGGCGGGCTTGGCTGCGGGCTGCTCAGGCGCCTTGGCGGCCTGCGGCGTGGGGACCGGCGCCGGTCGCAGCCAGTGGTCCTCAAAGTCGTCAGGGACCTCGACCTCGGCGGTCTCGCCGGGCGCGAGGCTCAGCGTCGTGCCATCCGTCGCTCTCAGGGATGGCCAGACACGCGAGGCGACGTCGGCGTTGCGGAACAGCCCCATGCGGATCTCCTTTGTCAGACGCCGACGCCGCTCACCCATTCCCACGCCTCGAAGCGCAGGAGCCCGGCGATCAGCACCGTCATGCCGTCCTCGGATTGGAACGGTGTCGATTGCTCGTGAGTAACCCCGGCGGTGAACTCACCCACGGACCAGATGCCCTCCGGCGTCGGGTTGGCCCGGATGGCCACAGTGAGAGCGTCGACGATCGAGTCGTAGTCCTGCTGGGCCTCGATGCCTTGGGGCGCTGCGTTCCCGCCGCTCGACGCGAAGAACAGCTCCAGCGCCACGTCGTGCACGTTGGTGTCGTCTACGGCCCCACGTCCGACATCGGCGCGCCGCACTCGGCGGTCCGAAGGCAGGTTCACCACCGCTATGCAGGCGGACCCCGAAGGGGACTCGGCGATCGCCTGGCCGCTCATCGTCTGGGTGTAGGAGTCCTCGTCTGTTATCACCGGCCTCGCCGGCCACACGGTGCCGAGGTAGGGGATCTGGGCACCCTGGAGGCAGCTTTGGATGGCGGAGCGGACCGCTGCCCGTCCCATCTACAGCACGCCCTTGGAGTGGACCCGGTAGGGGGCGAGGAGCTTGGCGGCGATGTCCCAGTCCTCGAGCGCCCCTGCCTGTGCGAACGCCTGACGGCTGGCCTGTGGAACCCCACCGAGGCTCGGCATCACGAGTGCTCGGGCGCCGCGGGTCTTTATCAGCATCGTGGTGAGCGAGATCGCTGCCTGAGTGACATCGGGTGGCACCGCGCTCACCGCCAAGAAGTCCGGGGGCGCCGCCAGCGTGTGAGCGGAGGCGAACGGGCTCGTGGTCAGGACACAGGTAGCGGCCCCAGGGGCGATGGCCTGCACGTAGACCGACTCGGTGGAGGCGCCATCAGCGACGGTGAGCTGCGTGCCGGGAAAGGCGCCTGAGGCCGGATAGACGCCCCACAGTCCACCGGCGCCGTCCGTGGCAGCAACGGTCGCCGTGGTGGCCCCGGCGGCGATCGAAGCGACCAGTTCGGTGTGCGGGTAGCCCGACACGTAGCTCCACACCGCGTAGACCGAGCTGGCCATGCCAGCGGTGGGCGGCAGGAGCGGGCTGTCCCCCGAGCGGCTCACCGCTGAGCCAGCCAGGGGGACGGTGATGCTGCGCCGTCCGATGCGCGCCATGGCCGCCGTGGCCGCCCCGACGCTCGTGGTGTTAGAGGGGTCGAAGCCGATGTCGATGCCGACCACTTCGAGGACCGGCTTGTAGTCGCACACCAGGCGCAAGAGACCTTGGCGGATTCGGACCTGGCCGGACTGCACGGCCAAGCTCGCTGCCAGGCTCGCGCCCTTGGTCGCCGGGTCTGTGCCGAAGCAGATGTTGTCGGCCCACGCCGAAGCGCGACGCAGGGTGTCGGCTAAAGCCTGCGCCTGCTGAGGGGGGCTGCCGCCCGGGACGAGGTGGGCTGCGTCGACTGCGGTGGGAGCAAAGAGGTACTGGCTGTTGGACAGGTACGGGAGCGCCGGGGCTCCGATCGAGCCGACCGCCGGGTTGACGATCGGCTGAGCGAACGGGGCCGGCGTGTAGGGACCGATGCTCATCGCTCACCTCGCCCCGACGCCAGCCTGACAGTCACCGTGGCTTCCACTGGCAGCAGCCGGCTTTTCGAGGTAGGGGCCCCGTACTCGATTTCGCAGATGACCGAGCACACTCCCCAGCCGTCCAGCTGCAAGCGGTGAAGCAGATGCGTGGCGGTGTCGATGGTGTCGGGCGCCTCCGGGCGCTTGGCCACTAGGTCGTCGAGTCGCGCCGCGGGCGCCCGGGGCCTCGACGCTGCGGAGTGGCGTCGCCATCCGAGATGCGTCCGGCCATGACTTCCTCGTTCACCTCATGCGGGGTGAAGAACCGCTCGCCCTTGGGGAAGCGGACCCTGAGCACCGTCTCGCCCACCTCGTCGGGCAGGTCGATCCACCCGTCCTCGTCGGCGGCGTAGTTCTTCCCGCCGTGCGAAACGCCTGATGCCCCGCTCGCGACAAGGCGCTCCTCGAAGGTGCGCTTACCGGGGCGGAGGGGATCGGCCACCCGGACCTGCATGGCACGGAACTGCTTGAGGAACATGCCTGGGCTCCTTCGGTAGAGGTTCCCAGCGGCGCCGGAAGGCTGGAGCGCGCCTGGCGGCGCCGCTGGAGAGCAAAGACGAGGCGGCCGGTCCGGCCGCTTCGCCGTTCGAGCCGGGGGCTCGGCCTAGGTTCTCAGGAGAGGCCCGGGGCGATGTTGCAGAGCACGCCCATCAGGGCGGACGCCTTGTTCTTGAACGCCTGGCGGCTCCGGACCTCGAAGTCGTAGCGGGGCCCGCCGTTGGCCACGCCGGTCTCCCGGTTGGCGCCGTAGTCGAAACGGAAGAAGTCGTAGAGGGTCTCGACTTCGAGCGTCGTGGCGATGTTGGCGCCCGGGAACGGCACCTCATCGACCACCGAGACGATCATCCCGGGCGGTAGGTGGGGCTGAAGCTCCAGGGTGATCGGCTTGCCGTTGACGGTCTTGTTCAGGTAGATCGCCACTGCGCCACCGACAGTCACCCGGTCACGCCCGTCGGGGGCGATGGGCAGCCAAGTGATGGCCTGAGGGCTGTCCAGCACGGCGTCGGCCAGGTCGTTGATGACCTGCGACGACACCAGCATCCGGTTCGGGGTCAGCTGGTAGGTGTCGTAGATCGAGCGGTTCATCGCGTCGATCTGCTCCACCGCAGCGCCAGACACGGTGAGCTGGCCGCCGTCGAGCGACTGGTAATAGGCGCCCTGAGGGGTGCCGGTGCCAGGCGTGACGAGGTTGGCGACAGTCCCGGTGAGCCCGAGCTGGTCCAGCGACGCGGAGAAGTCACCGAGGATCGATGCTGTCAGCCCGTTCTGCCAGTACGGCTGGTAGGAGCTGTCGGCGGCGGGCACCGCAGGGCCAGGGTTGCCGGAGTTGTAGATGCCGGCGAGCGCCGGGACCTTCTGCGCGCCCGTCGGGACGAAGGTGACGGTCACCGTGTTGGTCGATGTGGTGGTGTAGTACACCTCGCCGCCGGCTGCGCCTCCCACGAACCAGTCGTAGGCCGCTGCGCCCTTGACCGCGGTGACGAAGCCGGTCACCGACGACGAGGCTGCGGCGGTCGTGACTGTCGCCTCGCCCGATGCCACCCCGGAGCCGCCCCGGTAGTAGTTGAGGCCCGAGCGCGCCGCGCACTTCACGTACACGGCGGTGGCCGTCGGGATGGTCCCGCCGGAAGCCACCGGGCTCAGCGTCGGCGCAGGGCACGCCGGAAGGGCGAAGCTCTGAGCGTTCAGCTGGTGGATGTCGAGGGAGATGAGCTGCTGGTTGATCGACTGGAGGGTGTCGACCGCCAGCACATCCGCGTAGTTCTGGCCCTGCGAGAGGGCGTCCCACGACACGGTGCCACCGGCGCCGATCGTGGCGAACGGCGAGTACATGTACTGGTTCTCGATATTGACCAGCGGGGCCGCGTAGTCCGCCTGCACCCCGCCGTCGGGCTGCGTGTTGTTGATGTTCTGCAACGCCTGCCAGACAGCGAAGAGGGCTCCCTGAGGAGCGGCCTTTCGGGCCGTGGAGTCGAAGAACGGGGTGTCGACCGGCACCCAGGAGATCAGGTCATCCATGTGGATGCCCGCGACTCCGGCGCCGGTGGTGATGCCGCTCGTGACGGCCTTGATCATTTCGAACGTGTCCTCGGTGACGCCGAGAGCGTCAGATCCCCAAGACATGAGGGGGGCCCTTCCTTTCGGGAAGAAGAAGTGGGAGGCCCCGGGGGGCGTCGACATGGCCGCCTGTCGGGCCGCCAGTCCGCTCACGGTGCGGGGCGTGTGCGCCCTAGCGGGCGCGGTCGGTCAGTCCGCCAAGAGGCGGGTGGGGCCGTTGGTCGGGCCTTGCGCGACCCGGCCTCGCTCGGCGGCGATCATCTTCGCCTTCAGCAGCTCGACTCCGAGCATCTGGCGCTCCCTCGGGGACTTCGCCTTTTCGAGACGCTCCTCCAGGGCACCGAATGCGGAGGCGCCGTCACCCCGCAACGCTGGCGTGCCGCTGAGGCCCGCGGTGTTGAGGAACGGGCCCGGCATCGGCTGCTTCTCGACGGTTTCGAGGCGCTGTGCGAGCGCCTCGATCTGCTTGCGTAGCTGCGCCTTCTCGGCGGCGACGGCTTCGGCAGCGGCCGGGTCGGTCCCCTCTGGCGCGCCAGCGCCCTTCGAGACCTTCTCCTGCTTGCCCTTCGCCTTCTTCGCGGCCTTGCGGGCAGTGGCCTTCGCCGCCTTGGCGGCCTTCGCCGCCTTGGCGGCCTTCGCGGCCTTCGCCTTCCGGAACGCCCGGCGAGCTGCGTCACGCTCGTCGAGCAGCTTGATCAGCTCGTCGTTCGTCATCTCATCCAACTCCTTGAGAGTGTCGGTACTGCCATCGGTGTCGTCCAGCAACGCCTGAAGGGCGTCCATGCAGCGACGGATAGCTCCTTCCGTCTTCCCGGACAGGCGCCGGCCGGCCTTGGCGGCCTTGCCGTTGCCTTCCGCCTTCTCGCGCTCGGTGAAGGTCCGCACCACCTCCGCCAGCTCGGCGACCAGGCGCTCAGCCTTCTCCCCCAGCGCGACATCTTTAGCCTCCCAAGCGGCCGACCCCGGGTCGCTGTCAGCGGAGGACCGCTTGGCCTTCGCCTTGCGGGACTCCGCCTCGGTCTGGCCCTCGGCCTCTCGCTTCGCTTCGGCGTCGGCCTCGGCGCCGCCCGGAGCGACGTCGCCGCCTCCGTCGCTGGCGTCAGCCTTGCGTGCCACCGCGCCCGTCTGGCTCAGAGCGGCCGCCTTCGGGACGGCCTTGTCTGGAGCGGTGTCGCCCTGGCCGTCGCCGTCGGCCAAGGCGTCGGCCTCCCAGCCCCGGTCCCGAGGTGAGCCCCCGCCCGGCTGGGCGTTGCCGGAGCGAACCGGCCCGTTCTCGGGGTGGTTCTCCTCGGTCTGGTGCTCGAAGTCTTCCTTGGCCACGTTCCAGTCCTTGGGGAGCTTCGAGGTGAGCCCAAGCGCTCGGGCTCGCTTGATGATGTGTGCCTTCGCTGCGGCCTGGTCGCCCTTGTAGGTCGAGAGAAAGCCGATGGCGGACTCCAGGTGAGCCGCGTCGGGGATCGGGAAAGCGCCGTTGGGCATCGCGACCCCGGAGCGAGCCATCTTGTGGCGCTGCGCCGCGGTGATCTTCGCCTTCTCGACTGCGGCTGCCTCGTCCAGAGACTCAGCCACAGCCTTGGCGAGCAGGGGAGAGAAACCGTTCGCTCCGGCGGCCACGAGATGCAGCGACTCGGGGTCCAGTGCGTCGAACTCGTACACATCTGACATGCGTCAGCTCCTCACTCGGGAAAGCGTCTCGGGTGACGCGGGGCGCCTAGCAGCACGACCCTGCGGAGAGGCCCCGCCGATGGCACCGGCCTTGTACAACCGCCACGTCGGGGGGTCGAGGATCAGTCCGACGATCCAGTCCCCCGCCTCGATGCGCTCCTCCGCGCCGCTCGGCGCCTTGAGCACCCACGGTGTCGAGGCTCGGTAGACGTAGTTCTCGACCACCCGAGCGGCCTGCTCGTGGCCGTCCTCGTGCCAGAGCCCGACGCGGGCGCCGTTATCCATGAACCGCCAGCACGCCTTTTCCAGCACCTCGGGGCGGACCACGTCGACGTAGCCATCAGCTCCGCGCTGCGGCATCCGGTTCGGCGAGTAGGCGACCAACAGCAGGAACCGGTTCTCGTCATCGGCCTTGAGGACTGTGCCGCCCACAGCCGCTTTGGCGAGTTGGTGCTCGGTCGCCGACAGCAGGTTCTCCGCGGCCCGTTCGGGATCCACGCCAGCGTCCTCCGCCGCCGCCACCAAGTCCGCCCACACAAGGGCGTGAGGCTGGTCCTCGTGACGCTGCGTGGGCTCCCCGCACTCGCACACGAGGCACACGGCTCAGACGACCCGCACCCACGTGGCGTCGCCGGTAGCGCCAGGGGCGGCCGGCGCGAAGGTCGGCAAGCCTCCCTCCCCGAGAGCCACAGGGCGCGGCTGGTTGGTCGGCGTAGCCCACTCGGTCCCGCCCACCTTGAGCGACAGGGCGTAGGAGCCGGGCTGGGCGACGTAGAAGGTAGTGGGATTGGCCGCCACTGGTGTGCCGGCGCTGACGGCAGCCCCGGGATCGAAGAACAGGGCGACCGCTGCGCCTCCGCTGGTGAGCGCCACGGTTGTCGGGTTCGCCCCGGGGTTCACCTTGAAGCCTGCGCTCATCGGGCCACCTCAGTCCACCTTGTCGTTCCATGCGAGGAACACGGTCGTATAGGGGGCCGCCAGCTGCGCGTTGGCGACGCTGTTGTCGATGTAGAGGTCGACGTGGTGCTTGCGGATCCACTTCGCCTTCGCCTTGTGCGGAGGGTCCCCGAACAGGACGATCTTGTCGTAGCAATGCCCGCAGCCGATCTCTTCGAGGAGCTGCTTCTTCTCACGCTTGTCGGCCTTGGTCGGCTTGGGCGCCGAGCATCCGGTGAGGATCACGACCTGGTGGCCCGCTGCGCGCAGCGACGACATGAGGCTCTGGAAGGTGGCGGGGTCCTCGTCAACGGTCCCATTCAGGTCGAGCCCCACCTTCACTTGGGCGCTCCTCTGGTTGGCAGGAATGCGTAGTAGGGAGCAACGGCGCAGCGCTCGTGGGGATGCACCGGGATCGGCCCGTTGGGCCAGCGCGCGCCGATGGGGATCGGCGACGCCGCCTCGTTCTGCTTGCACAACACGCAGGCGGTCGGCTCGGCGAGCCACGCCAGCTCTTGGACACCGTTGGCCCGGTAGGTGTCCATAGCTCCGGCGCCGAACGCCCGGGTCAGTTCCGTCTCTGCGATCAGGCGTGCCCGAGCCGGGTCGCCGACGATGGCGCCGACGGCCTCCTGCGTGCGGGCGGGGTCCCACCCTTCTCGGATGCCCGAGGCGATGGCATCGCCGATGCGGTCGATCTGGGTGGTGGTGATCTCGGCCATCCACACCTCCGCGTCCGCCAGGAGCGCTCGGAGCCCGCCCGAGGCGGCCGCCGCGATCATCGGCGCCAGCTCGGGGCGCCAGTCCTCGATGAACTGCTCAGCGCTGCGGTCCAAGGTGGCGGACCACGCCGGCATCTGACCGCCGGACGCTTGGGCGGCCTCCGCTGCGCCCTGCGTCCAGCCGTCCGCGTAGATGGATGCGAAGACCGCTCGCAGTTCAGTCAGGTGCCGAGCTGCTGAGCGCAGAACCGTGAGCGCCGCCTGGAGCGCGTCGGTCGCGTAGCCCTTCTCGACGTGGGCTGCGAGGGCCTCAGCCACCGCTCGCTCACCCAGTTCCCGAGCGAAGGCTTGCTGGAGCAACGGGGTGTAGTGCTCCACCAGGCGGTCCGTGTTGTGGTGAAAGTCGGCCCACGTGGCGACCCTGCGGGCCTTGGTGAAGGCGGCGTCGACCTGCTCCCGGCTGGACGCGTGGCGGAGCGCCGCCCACACCTGGTCGTACCGCGCTGAGGTGATCTGGGAATCGACGAAGGGGCGAGGGGAGCGGCCCTTGTCCACCCGGCTGCGCGACTGGGAGCGCCAGCGGCGAAGGTCCGCCTGTTCGGCCGCCTCTTGCTCGGCGCTTTCATCAGCGGGGCTCTGCCCGTAGCCGGCTGGTTCGCGGGGGTGGCTGGCCTCGTCGATGGGCCACGGGTCGTCGCCGGCTTCGAGCGCCTTGCGTGCGGCTGCCAGCCGGGACTTTCCCTCGCCTGGCAGAGCCCGGCTGCGCACGAATGCGTGAGGGTCGTCGGGGTCGCTCTGCGCTGCGGCGCCGACAAGAGCCGTCATGCCCGGCGGCACGTACTCTCGGGGGACCACGGAGCCAGGCACCGGCGCACCGGTGAGTGGGTCGATCTGGCCGGCAACCGATAGCAAGTAGGAGACCGGGATCGGGCCTAGGCGCACCGAGTCGAAGAACCGGGGGACCTTCTCGGCGGGGTTGGTGGGGTGGCCGAGCACCTTCTCGCGCACCTCGTCAGGACTCTCGGCGCCGATGCTCACGTAGATCTGATGCGCCTGAGCCTCCATGAGGCGGTCTTCGCGCTCGCGTCCCGTGTCGAAGCGCACCTGGACCGGCAGGTCCAAGTCGCACTGCAACACGTCGTCGAGCATGTCCTCGTAGTACGCGCAGTGCGGGAGCGTGTTGATCCTGAACTGCACATCCATCTGCGTGTCGCCGCTGGCCTTGTTCACCCCATCGGTGAACCCGAGGTCGCTCGGCGTCATCTGAAACGCGGCCACCGTCCGGCGCATCACGTACTCGGCGATGTGCGGGTCGAACTGCTGGGGCTTGTAGAACTTGAGGTCCGTGCCCGCCGGCAGCCAACGGAGACCCCAGCGCTCGGACTGGTCGCCGAAGGTCCAGTCGTTCCACGTCTCCTGCCACTCCGCGAGTGAGTCCGGGTCCGATTGGCCTTCGGGCGCCACAGCGAAGGCTTCCGGAACTTGCCCCGTGGTGAAAAACTGCAAAAAGTAGGTCTGGAGACGCACGTCGGTGTTTGCGTTTATCAACACTGTCTCGAGTGGCGCCACCCCGTAGGGCGACTCCGGCAACGGCCACATCGGGACGTACACGAGGTCTCGGGTGGTCAGCCAGTCCCACGGGATGCCCTGAATGAACTGCTGGAAGGCGGGCGCGTCGCCCTGGGGGGTGGCCCCGAAGTAGTCCAGCATGGGAGCGACCGTGGTGGCGTCGATCACCTGCAAAGAAACCAGCCGTCCGGCCCGGTCGCGCTGGCGGTAGAACGCGCCAGCGTCGTACCGCCACACGTTCATGGCATGCTCTGCAAGCCAGTTGCGCAAGCTTTGGATGCCGTCTGGCTTGCGTAGGAACGCCTTGGCGGCGGCGATCTCCTTGACCGGGTTGTCCTCGTAGCCGTCCATCGGCTCGAAGCGCAGCCGCATCGAGCGCAGGTCGTTGATGGCGTGGCGAGTGCAGATGGCCGCCACGTCGTAGCCCTCGAACAGCCGCTTCAGGGTGGCGAACGGGATCCGGTCCGGGCGGGTGTCGGTCGTGATGTTGCGCCCGACGGTGTAGTCGTAGTTGCGGGGGCGCCGTCCGTAGCCGTAGTAGGGGACCAGCGGGGCGCCGGGGGCGAAGGGCTCCACCCAATCCATGCCCTGGCGTCGCAGAGCCACCTCGATCTCCGCTGGCGTCACACTCGCCGACGGGCCTAGGTGGCGGTGGGCCCGTTCGGCGAGCGTCTGCGCCGAGACCGGCCGGGCGTTGCCGAGGTTGCCGGCCGGTCCGCCCGAACGGGTCCAGGAGGCGGCGGTCTGAACGGCCTTGACCAGTTCGAGCACCTGGGGCCGGTCCGGGCCGGTCATCTCAGTGTCGAGCTTGGGGTCCCGGGCGACGCGTAGTGCCTTGGTGAGCAACTCGCTGCGGGCCTCGATGGTGAGGGGCGCCGAGGTGTGGCGCCGATACCGGCGGAGAGACAGAGCCAATCTTCTGCCTCCTCGGCCGCGCCGGAGTCTCGCAGGAGCTTCTAGTGCGCCGCCTGGCGGGTGGCTGCACAAAACACGCAGGTCCCGGTGGTCCGCCAGCGGTGCTCGCAGCGGGCCACCCTGGCGGGGGGGGAACGCCGGGCGGCCACGCTGCGGTGATGGCGCCGAACCGCTCGGACCGCTGGGTCTGGGTCGGTTCCTCGCGCTGCGATCTGGCTGCGCATGAACTCCAGGTAGGCGGGTCCCACTCCCCACCCGGCCTGGCCGAGCAGGATATGGCACGCCATGCCGATGGTCACTGCCTGGTCGTCGTGGGCCGCCTTGTCGTGGTCCAAGCGGACCACGCCCGGCGACGACTCCCGTAGGCGGACCCGCAGCAGCTCCTCTTTCAGTTCTGGGGTGTCGCGCAGCCATATCTGCTGGTTGCGGAACGTCTGGACCAGGGCCGTGGCGACCTCACCCACCGACGAGGCGGTGAACTGCCACTCGCTGGCCCGCACTCCCCGCCGGTTGAGTGCCTGCACGCTGCCCCGGAACTGCGTCGGGTCTGCGTAGACCTTCGCCCGGTTCCACCGCCGCGACTCCCGCACCAACCAGTCCTCGACCGACGCGAGACGCACCGGCCGCCGCTTCGAGCCGAGCCAGCGTTCCACATGGTCGACCACGACCCGGTGCGGGCCGAAGCGGTCCGTCGAGTCCACCGGCTCCTTGTGAGCGACCACCATCACAGTGGCATCGCGGGTGATCCCCACGTCTACGCAGATGATGTAGGCCACCCCCGGAAGAGGGACCGGCGCGGAGAGCAACTGGCATGCCCAGTCGTAGTTCTCCGGGCTGACGGCTCGGTCCTCGTCCTCGGCCCAGTGGTTGAGGATCAGCCGCTCGTACTCGCTCGGGCGCAGCTCCCGGCGCAGCGACTCCAGCTCGATCGGATCCTGCCACGGCACCGGCCCGGGCGCTTCCGACACCCGCCAGGTGGGGTCCGCCTTGGCCTTGACCATCACGTCCTCGAAGGACCAGTGCGACGGCTCTCCAGCCGAGGAGAGCAGCACCAAACGGCAGCCGTCCACCTTCTGGACCGTCGAGCGGATCGCGGTCCAGACCCGGCGAGCCGCGCGGGTCTCCGGCCACTGGGCGAACTCGTCGCAGATCAGCAGATGCGCATCTCGCAGTCCCCATGCGCCGGAGTCCGACAGGGACAACACCCTGATCCACGCCCCGTTGGCCCCGACAAGGCGCTCGTTCTCGACGCCGAGCAGCCCGCCCAGCTCAGGAGTGCGTGTGACGAGCCCAGCTGCCGCGTCGATGAGGATCGCCGCCTGCTCGGCATTGGAAGCCACCACGTAGCCACGGGCACGCTCGGGGGCCTCGACCGCCAACCAGGAGAGGGCCACGCCGCCGAGGTCCGTGGTCTTACTTCCCCCGCGAGGGCGGGTGATGAAGTGCCGGTGTGGACGCCCGGCAGAGAAGATCGCGGTGGCGTCCGCCACCTGGAACTCGGCGGCCACCTCTCCCCACCGGGCGCCGGACTCGAGCACCAGGCCGAACATCATGTCCAGCGCTGCGTCGGACATTGGTCTCAGTCCTTGGCTGGAGTGCTCCGGGCGGCCGCCTCCCGAGATGTGCGCACCCTGCGCCCTGCGGCCATGAGCTCATCGAGGCTGGCGCCAGCCAGACGCTTAGCCCATGCCGAGTCCTTCATCAACTCGGCCTGGCCCTTCGGGTCCAGCCCGAGCCGCTCAGCGAGCTTGGTGGCCTGCGCCTCGGCTCGGGTCGCCTCAGTCCAGAGATAGGGAGGGACCGCTTCGATGCCGGTGCTCGGGCGGTCTCGGCTGGGGAAAGCCTCTCGGTCTCCCTCCACCACCGAGTCGATGTAGTCGTTGATCATCCGCATCTTGGCGACCGCCTTGCAGAACAGCTCCACGACCGAGGGATGAGCGGTAGCCGCCCACGGGTGAGTCTCCGCAAGCACCTCCATCTCGGCCCGGACCTGCGCGGCTCGCGCGTCGAGCACCCGGCTCGTCGTGGCGCGCACCCCGGAGCGCAACGCTGCCGTGTTGCCGACCTGGAAAGGCTGCGCGTCGCGGCGCACCCAAGGCTGCTTCGCAGGAACGGTCAAGGCGCCTCCCGGGCGGCGGCGGCGTCAGCGGCGATCTGCCAGTCCGCCTTGGTGAGCGGCTCCCAGTGCGGAGAACGCCCCCCGTGGACCTCGCAAAACCGGGAGCGTTCGGTCAGGTTGGGGCACGGCCACGGACGAGAGCCTCCATGGCCGGCGCAGGACTCGTGGACCAGCCCGCATCCCGCACAGTTGGAGACCACCAAACCGGACGCCCCCTCACCAAGAGCCCACCGCCCCGAGAGCCGCCCGCCGTGGGAGCGGCCCATCCAGGGGCGGCGGGACACGGGACCGCGAAGTCCCTCTACTAGTAGACCGAGCCGAGCAGCGACCTGCGGTTATGTCGCCGCGCAGGCCCTACACGACTTCGCCCACGCAGCCCGCCGGCGGCGCCGCCCGCACACCTCGCACAGCGCCGCGACCCGAGCGCGTTCCGCCTCCCACACCTCGGCCTCTTGGGACGCCACCGCCTCCGCCCGCCGCCACCCCGGGTTGCGCCGAGTCCCCGGCCGCCCCCCTCCCGCCTCCCAATAGTCCGGCTCCACCCCCTCCGGGAGCGACACCGCCCGCTCCGCTCCGATCACAGCCGGGAAGTCGCCGGCGGCCTCCGGGCGCGCCGCCCGCACCCACTCCGCCGCCACATCGGTCACCGCCGGCCGGCGCACAGCTCCCCCCCCACGAGCGCCGCCCGCGCACCAGCCACCCACACCCCCCGGTCCGCGCCGCCCCCCCGAGCCTCCACCCAGCGAGCGAAATCCGCCGGGCACAACCCCGAACGCAACCTCGCCGGGGCCTCAGGCACGCCGTCACACACCAGGCACGCCGCCGCCGCCACCTTCGCCCACCGCCGCCTGGCGTCGATCTCGTCCTGGGTGCGCCCATCCCACGCCGGCCGCCCCGCGTTCAACGCCGCCACCATCGCCGGCACACGCCCCTCCAGGCCCGCCACCGCCGCCCGCAACGTCCCCGCCGCCGCCAACCACTCCCCCTGAGCAGCCCGCACCCGCACCAACGCATCCAAAACCCCCAACATCGCCCGGCCGTCCACCCCCTCAACCGGGCACCAACCCGAGACAGCCCCCTCCCCCGTCGGATCCGCATAATCCGAACCATCCAACCCATCGCCAATCAGCGCGCCGCGCAAGCCCGTCGGCAGCGGCGCCGCAAACCGGCCCCCACACCCACCATCAAGACGCAACCCCGCCACCAACGGCCACACCCTCGCCACACGAGCCGCCCCCCCCGCCACCTCCTCGCACAACCCCGCCACCACCCCCGCCGACAACAACCGACCAGAACCAGCCAACCCGACCTCCCAACAAGCCGCCACCACAACAGCTCCCAGCGAGGATCATCCCACATCACGGCTTCGCTATGCAAGCAAGCACCGACCGGCCCGATCACTCTTGGTGGCCGGAGCTACTTCGGCTTGCCAGACACGACGGCAGCGACGACTATCGCCGCGAGCAGGCCAGGCGCGATAGAGGCCCCCGTCACGCGTGGCGCGATGGAAGGGACCAACGGATATATCCCGCGCGCGAAAAGGTAACTTTCGGCATATCTGGACATCAGAGGCGGGGCCTCAGGGTGCCGCCTTGAGGCGTCCGGCTCCCCCGGGGCGCTATGCAGCCGCTTGAGCTAGGAGTTACAGATAACCCCGGCTATCTGTGGTTGGGCAGGGCTCTGACCTGCGGTGATGCGCTGGACCTGCTGGTTATGGGTTTATGCGGTCGGTTCGGCCACGGTCTGTGGTGGCTTGTGAAGCCGTTCACAGCTTGAGTGTATGGGTATGCACTGTCGTGGATCGTTGTGGATCCGCTTGGCACTGGCTCGTGTTAGGCCCGTCGGCTCGAAGCGGTCGCCGCCGAGCTGGAGCGGCTCCGGGCTGAACGGGACCTGCTCGTGGTGGCCCGCCGAGCCGAGGGTGCGTCGCTGGGGCAGATCGGCGCCGAGGCGGGGATGACGCGCCAGGGCGTAGCCGACCTGCTCGCTCGGGTCGAGCGGGGCCGCTGAGGGGGCGGAACGGGCATTCGCGAGGCCCCGAGGAGGGCCTGGGGGCTGCCTCCACCCGTTCTCGGTGCTTGCGGGGCGCATTCGACTGCTGCTCAGGCGCTCAGGCGACGCTGGTACTCGCCAGCGCCGGCCCATGTCGGGCCGCTGCGGCGCTCGACGAGCTTCAGCCTCGGCTCCCCGCTGCGGGAGCGCAATGTCGCGGGGTCACGGCACTCGACCGGCCCGGCGTGGGCATCGGCGTTCTTCACGCAGGCCGGTCCATGTCCGGTGGCCAGCAGAGAGGCGGTCTGAATGTCCGATTTAGGCGATCACGGGCGATCACGCTCGGGCGCAAAAGTCCTGGTCGGGCGATCACGCACCGATCACGGGCGATCACGGGCACCGACCACGGGCGAAACCACCAAAACCACCCACCGATGGCGTGATCGTGGACGATCCGCAGCGGACCGACGTCTCGTCGGCTCGGGTCGACCAGGTGCCCTGAGCGAGGTCCGGGCGCTGAAGGGGCCGTAGCGCCTTCGACCCCCCCCTCGCCGCCCTCGGATACCTGCCGGCGGTTTGCGGGGCTGAGATCCCCGCACAGCAGGCTCTCAGGGGAAGATGGGAGCGCTGGCGGTGCGCGTCGCGCGGGGTCCAGGTGCGGTGACAGCCGCGGCAGTGCGTGGCGCGCCGCGCGCCGAGCCAGTGGTGGTCGTCGGCGTGGGCGCAGATGGGCTCCTTCACGAGATAGCTTAGCAACGCTCATAGTCGGATGTCCGACTGTCGGACATCCGACGGTGCGCGCGGGTCCGTCACTGGCGCGCCCGGCGCGCCCGGCTGGCACGGGGGCGCTTGGGGGGGGGCGTTTCTGGTGGTTTTGGTGGTTTTGGTGGTTTTGGTGGTTTTGGGTGGGGGGTGGGGACCGTGCCTAACCGTGCCCAGGGTGTGGGCGGGGTTGTGGGGTTTTTTTGGTGGTGCCAGGGGGCACTGTGCAATGCGTGCCCCCCCCTTAGGGGGGGGGGCACGGTGCACAGCACTGGTGTGCCCAGTGTGGTTGTGGGCACGGTTGGGCACGGTTGGGCACGGTGGGCACGGTTGGCATGGGAATGCCCCCATTTGGGACATGCGGGTCGAGTTCGGTGGTTGGGTTGGGGGTGTGGGCTGGCGTGCTGCTAGGTGGAACCGTGCCCAACCGTGCCCAAAAGGTGTGCCCAAAAAGTGGGCACGGTTGGGCACGGTTTGGCACACGTGCCGTGACCTGCATGTTTGTTGTCATGGGGTTGTGTGGTGGGGGGCGGGGTGGGGGCAGGTTTCGGTGTCGGGGTGGGGGGGGCCGCTGTAGTGGCGGAGGCGCTGCCCGTCGCCTTCGTGGGTGTGGATGAGCCCTCTTCGGCGGGCGGCGCCGATGGCGTCGGCCTGGGTGGTGTGGTTGCCGCCGAGGGTGTCTCGGAGGGCTCTGGTGAGGATGCCGGGGTTGTCTGCTACGACTTCGGCTACGCGGGCGGCGGCCTGGGTTTCGCGGGCGGCGCGGCGGTTCTCGCCTATGGTGTGCTCGGGGAGCAGGAGCCGGCCGGTGGCGGGGTCGTGGTGGAGGCGGCTTTCGGGGAGGCTGTAGGCGGAGCGGCCTTCGGACGCGAGGAAGCGTTGGCCGGTGTCGCGGTCTTTGGTGAGCGTGAGGCGGATGTCGCACCAGTCGTCGAGGACGGTGGCGCCCCGGCCGTGCTCGGCTCCTTCGTCTTGGGCGGCGCGGCCGGTGTGGTGGGTGACGAGGGTGGTGTGGACGTCGGTGTCGGCTTTGATGGCGTCCCAGGCCATGAGGAGCCTGCGGGCGGCGGCGTTGTCGTTCTCGTTGTCGACGGAGGGGGCTGAGGCCGCCCCGTAGGTGTCGACGACGGCGAAGTTGCTGCGGTGGGCGGCGAGGCGGTCTGTGAGCCAGCGCCGGCCGTGGGGGGCGGTGAGGGAGAGGCCGACGCCGCGTAGGTTGATGATGAGGAGCCGGGAGAGGGCTTGGGCGGGGACGCCGAGGGCTTGGACGCGGGCGCGGGCGTCGTCGACGGTGAGCTCGTAGTTGAGGAGGGCGACGCGGTACGGGCCGCGGATCTCGAAGGTGCCGAGGAACGGTTCGCCGGTGACGAGGGACGCGACGGCGTTCAAGACGAGGGTGGTCTTGCCGGTCTTGTAGCCGGCGGTGAGGAGGGCGTTGTGGCCTTCGGCGACGAGGTGGCCGAGGCAGGGGGTGGGGGGTGTGGTGCGTTCGGTGACGAAGCGCTCGGCGGTGACGACGTGCGCCCGGTCGAGGCGCATGGCGGCTGCGGCCTCGGTGTCGTCGACGATGCGCCGGACGAGGCGGCGGCGTTGTTCGACGGTGACGCCTTCGGCGACGGCGACGGCGAGGAGGAGACAAGCGTCGGCGTCGAGGTCGGGGCGGGCGGCGGCGACCTCGGCGAGGATGCCAGGTGGCGGGGGGGCCGGCGGGTCGTCGGGTCCGTCGGCGGCTACGGGCTGGCCGGTGTCGTCGGGGTCGGTGGGCCCTTCGGGCTGGTTGGGGACGGCGGTCCAACTGTCGGGGTGGGCGCGGAGGTGGCGGATGGTGCGTTCGGTGAGCGCGTCGATGTCGATCGGGTCTGTGTCGGTCACGCTGCGCCTTGCTGGTGGAGGGTGCTGGCGGCCTGGCGGCCCGCCCGGATACCGGCTTCGACGGTGGGGTCGTCGGGGGGGAGGTGCGCCCGGAGGGTGTCGGGGTCGAGCCCGTTGAGCGCGAGCCATGCGGCGGCGCGGGCGACGGTTTCGGCGCCGACGGTGACCGGGCCGGGGACCTCGGCGGAGACGAGAT
>JAJZBS010000112.1 GCA_021851885.1 Actinomycetes bacterium
GAACGGCCTGCGGTTTCCATATCGTGGAAGACGCTGACGATGTCCGGCGTGCTGAGGGTCTGGGGCAACCTGTCGCCGATCGGCGGTGACCACCACCGGCGCCACTGAGCTCGGTCCCGGGCTGCCGTAGAGGCTGACCCGCCACGACCTCCTCCGACGCGAACCACCGAGCGCCGCTCCGCCTTCGCTGCCTGCCAGCGCTCGAACCACTCCTCGCACCGGACTCCGCCGGCCGTCCGCACGGACTCGCAGGCGCCAGCGCCCGCTGTCGCGCTGGTCGATGGAACCACCGTCGTTCGGCGCCCGACGACGCTTTGCCCTGGCCATCTCCACTCTCCCGTGGGGACCCACGGCCACGAATTTCGAGGTCAATTGAGTCCCGTTGAGTCCAATGGAGCGGATCGCGGGTCGGACTCAAGAGTTGGATCCTCAGGTCATACCATCTGACCAGGGACTTTATCGGTGGAGGTGAGCGGACTCGAACCGCCGACTTCTACGTTGCGAACGTAGCGCTCTACCAACTGAGCTACACCCCCGCGGCCAGCGACAGGATAGCGCCGCCAGGCAGGAACGGGCCCGCCCGGGCGCGGCGATGCCGTGCGGGCGACGAGCGGGCAAGCGGGGTCAGTTCGCGGCGGTGCGCTTGAGGGTGACGGTTGGCTCCGGCGCCATGCGCGGAAGGTACACGACCTTGACCTCACGTTCAGCTTCAAGCTTTGCGAACTGGACCAGGAGGAGCACGTAGCCGGCGGTCGCCAGGGCACAGAGGCCGGCCACGATCCACAGGAGACGGAGCTGCGGGATCGACCCCAGAACCAAGAAAGTGCCGGTCGCTCCCAGGGCCGTCAGGAGGGTGGTGCGCCGGCGCCGGCGCAGCCCGTAGTTGGGCGCCCCCGTCGGGATGACCATGCCTCCCGCGGCCGCTCCAGGTGATGCAGGCGGCGCAGCCACTGGGGGGAGACTTGATCGAGATGCTTCCCCGGCGGTGACGAGCCGGTTCGCAGGGTTGACGAGTGTGGGTCCGGTTCTCTCCAGGACCCCCAGCTGGCGGTGGAAGTCCCCGATCGAGTCCCCTGATCGCCGCTCGACACGCTTGCGCAAATAAGCGGGAACGAGAACGGCGCCCCACACGACTACGAGGAAAGCTAGGACCAAAACAGTCAATCCCCTCGACCTACCTTCGTAAACGGGACCTTAACGAACGGTCCGGTGGTAATGGTGGATGGTCGGGGCCACCCCACGCGTCCTCGCCCCCCGAGGTGCTCTACGTTTTTACCCAATCGGCGACAGCCGATCAAATGCTCAGGCTGACATGCATCAATCTTCCTCCGATGTTATTTCGCGCAATGGACGACGTCGAAGTGATGCGGTGGCGGTCCGCTCCCTCCGGATCGACGGCGGCGCTTGTTGGCGGACTCCGATGACAGAATCGACGAGTGAGAATCGTGGCCGCGGGCAACCGGCAGGCTCGCCGGTCGATCACAGACCCCGGGCTCCTGCGTGACGGAGCCTGCCCGCGCAAAGGGCTGACCGCCGGCAGGGAGAGCGGCAGCTGAGCCCCCTGACCTGGTCTCTCTTCATGGCGGCCGCAACGGCGGCGGCCTGCGACTGGTGGGCTGTCGCCACCGGGCGCAAGGGCGTCGAGTACGTTGCGAAACCCAGCGTCGTCGCTCTGGCGGCCGTCGCGGCGGCCACGGTGCACCCGATCGCGCCGCTGCGCCGGGACCTGTTCGTCGTCGCACTGCTCCTGAGCCTTCTCGGGGACGTCTTCTTGATGCTCCCCCGCGACCGGTTCCTCGCGGGGCTGGCGTCGTTCCTCGCGGCCCAGCTCACCTACGCCGCCGCCTTCGCGATCGTCGGGGCCCCGGCGCGCACGACGGTCGTCGTCGCGCTCGTCTACGTGGCCGTGGCGGGGCTCCCGGCCGGGGCCATCCTCAAGGCAGTTGCCGCTTCCGGGCGGGGGCTGCTGCACGTGGCCCCAGTCGTGGCCTACCTCGCCGGCATCTCGGCAATGGCGGTTCTTGCGATGGCGACCGGCAACGCCACCGCTGTCGCTGGCGCGGCGCTGTTCACCGTCTCGGACACCGTTCTCGGCTGGAACCGCTTCGTACGCGAGCTGCGCTTCGCCAAGCTCGCCATCATCGTCACGTACCACCTGGCCCAGCTGCTCCTCGTCGCCTCCCTCGTCACCTGAGCAGAGAACCCGCGCCCGAAAGGGGCGGTCAGTCCCGGGAGGCGCCCGGCAGGTGCAACCCGCACTCGGTCTTGTCGCTGTCACGCCAGCGACCCGCGCGCGGGTGCTCCCCGGGGACGACCGGCTCGGTCGTCGGCGCGCACCCGATCGAAAGGTAGCCCTGGCCAACGAGCGGATGGACCGGCAGGCCATGGTCGGCCACGTAGGTAGCGACGTCCTCGTCGGTCCAGGCGGCCATGGGATTGACCTTCACCAATCCGAGGCCGGCATCCCAGGCGACGACCGGCGTGTGCTTCCGGTGGGCGTTGTCGACGCGTTTGACGCCGGTGATCCAACCCGCCTTGTGGGACAGGGCCCGCCGGAGCGGCTCGACCTTGCGTACTTCGCAACAGCGCTCGCTCCCGCACGGCCACGTCGCGTCGTCGACATCGGGGCGGGCGACGACGAGGTTCAAGTCGTAAAGGGAGCGGACCTGCTCGACGTAGTCGAGGGTCTCGGGGAAGTGGAAACCGGTGTCGAGGAAGACGACAGGGATGCGCGGGGCAACCTTGACGGCGAGGTCGACGACGACGCAGTCCTGGAAGGAGCACGCCAGTGCCACGCTGTCCCCGAGCGCCGACACCGCCCAGGCGATGATCTGCGACGCGGGGGCGCCCTCGAGCTCCTCGGCGCTGCTGTCAATGTCCACGCCTGTTGTCACCTGCGTCTCTCCTTGCCCGTGTCGGTCGTCCAGCGGGGATCGCCGGAGTTGCCCGCCGACCCGCGCTCGACTATACATGACTAAGTAGATCATATTTCTAAGCATTGATCGCCCGGAGGTGCCTGCGGTACCGCGGACGGCCGCAGAGACCGAGGTGAGCCGGCGTGACCACCCTCCAAGAGAACACCGCGACAGTCCAGCGAGGGCCCTGGGCCACAGATCCGTGCGCCGCACTTCCCGGTTCCCCAGACCTCACCCATCTCGACCTCCTCGAGTCCCACGCCGTCTACGTGATGCGCGAGGTCGCGGCGGAGTCCCGGCGGCCCGTCGTCCTGTTCAGCGGCGGGAAGGACTCCGCCGTCCTTCTCCGGCTCGCCGAGAAGGCTTTCCGCCCCGGGCGCTTCCCCTTCCCCGTCCTCCACGTCGACACCGGCCATAACTTCGCCGAGGTCATCACCTTCCGGGACGAGCGCGTCGCCGAGCTCGGCGAAGACCTGCTCGTCGCCTCGGTGCAGGAGTCGATCGACTCCGGGCGCGTCGCCGATCCGGGTGAAGGTGGGTCGCGCAACCGGCTGCAGAGCACGACGCTTCTCGATGCGATCGCGGCCCATGGCTTCGACGCGTGTATCGGCGGGGCCCGCCGTGACGAGGACAAGGCTCGGGCAAAGGAGCGCGTGCTCTCGTTCCGCGACGCGTTTGGCCAGTGGGACCCGCGCAACCAGCGGCCGGAGCTGTGGAACCTCTACCAGGGAAGTGTCCGGCCCGGCGAGCACGTGCGCGCCTTCCCCCTGTCGGACTGGACCGAGCTGGACGTCTGGCACTACATCCGCCGCGAAGGCATCGCGCTCCCGTCCCTGTACTTCGCCCATCGCCGCCGCGTCGTCCATCGCGACGGGATGCTGCTTGCCGAGAGCCCCTGGGTCCAGCCGGGTCTCGGGGAAGTCGTCGCCGCCGAGACGGTGCGCTTCCGGACCGTCGGCGATGCGACCTGCACAGGGGCCGTCCTCTCGACGGCTGGCACCGTCGACGAGATCATCACCGAGACCGAGCGGACGCGCATCAGCGAACGCGGGGCGACCCGGGCCGACGACCGGTTCTCCGAGAGTGCCATGGAGGACCGCAAGCGTGAGGGCTACTTCTAGGCGTGGACCTCCTCCGTTTTGCCGCCGCGGGCTCGGTCGACGACGGCAAGTCCACCCTCGTCGGCCGGCTCCTCCACGACTCCAAGCAGCTTTTCGACGACCAGCTCGACGCGCTGGAGGCGCAACGGCTGCGGCACGGGCGCGCCACGATGGACCTTGCGACGATCACCGACGGCCTGCGGGCCGAGCGCGAGCAGGGCATCACGATCGACGTCGCCTACCGTTACGCCGCGACCCCCCGGCGCAAGTTCGTCATTGCCGACTGCCCCGGTCACCTGCAGTACACGCGCAACATGGCCACGGGCGCCTCGACGGCCGATCTCCTCCTCCTGGTCGTCGACGCCTCGTCGGGCCTGAAGCCTCAGACGCGCCGTCACCTGTGCATCGCCGCCCTCCTCGGGGTACGCCAGGTGGTCGCATGCGTCAACAAGATGGATCTCACCGGGTGGTCGCCCGCTGCCTTCGCAGCTGCCCGTGACGAGATCGCAACACTGTGCGATCTCCTCGGCATCGAGACCCTCACCGTCATCCCCGTGTCGGCCCTCGGCGGAGACAATGTCGTCGACCGGACGTCAGCCGCACCCTTCTACGACGGGCCGTCGGTCCTCGAAGCCCTCGAGGCCGCCCCGGCGAGCACGGGACACGGCGGCGGAACAGGGGCCACCCGCCTGCCGGTCCAGTGGGTCGTCAACCACCCCGGCGGCACGAAGAGCTTCGCCGGCATGGTCAGCGGGGCTCCCCTCCACACCGGCGACGCGGTCGTCGTGCTCCCCGCAGGCAGCCCGCCTGCATCCGAGGCGTCGCTTCATGGACCGAGCCCGGCCGGCGCGTCCGTCGTCACCTCCATCGAGACCTCGGCGGGCCGCGCCGCCGCCGCCTCCCCGGGCATCTCGGTGCGCGTCGAGCTCGCAGGCAACCCCCGCGTCGTGCGCGGCGACATCATCGCTGCGCAGGTCGTGCCGCCGGAGGTGACGCGCCGCTTCGACGCTGCTGTCTGCTGGTTCTCCGGCGAGCCCCTCGCGGCGGGCGGCCGCTATATCGTCAAACACACGACGCGCCGTACGGAGGCGACCGCGCTCGCCGTCGCGGGCGTCGTCGACGTCAACCATCTCGCGCTCGCCCCCGGTGAGCGGCTCGTCACGAACGACATCGGGATCGTGCGCTGGGAGACCGCGGAGCCACTCGCCGTCGACGACTATGCCACGAACAGGACGACGGGTAGCTTTGTCGTGATCGACACGACGACGAACGCCACCGTCGGTGCCGGGATGGTCGGGGTCCCGGACCTGCCCACCGCGTAGATGCCCGCGCCCCAGTATCCCGTCAACTTGGACGTCGCGGGCCGCCGATGCCTCGTCGTCGGGGGTGGGCGGGTTGCGGCGCGCAAGGTCGCCGGGCTGATCGCCTGCGGTGCCAACGTCACGGTCGTCGCTCCCGACGTCGTCGCCGAGATCACCGGCGCCGGCTCCTCGGTCGAGATCGCGCTCCGCGACTACGAGTCGGGGGAGGCGTCACGGTATCGCCTTGTCATCGCGGCCACCGGGGACCGCTCCGTCGACCGCGCGGTCGCTGCCGATGCCGAGGCCGCGGGCATCTGGGTGAACGTCGCCGATGATCCGTCCGCGTGCACCTTCACCCTTCCGGCTGTCCACCGGGACGGCGCCGTCACCGTCGCAGTGGCGACGTCCGGCGCGAGCCCTGCGACCGCCGCGTGGCTGCGCGACCGCGTCGCCGCGCTCGCAGGCCCCGGGATAGGGGATCTCGCCGATCTGCTCGCAGGCGCGCGCCGCCGGCTCCGCCGCGAGGGGATCGCAACCGAAGGTTTGCCCTGGGAGAGCCTTCTCGACTCCATCGCCGACACGGTCGCCTCCGGGGACGTCGGCCAGGCGCGCCGGTCCGTGACGGAATGGGAAGCCGACCAGGTGCGCGCAGGCCCAGGCGCGCCGCAGGACGCACCGGGACAGGTCGCCCCGCCCGGCACGCAGCGATCGCCGTGACGGGACCACTCGCCGGGGTGCGGGTTGTCGAAGCCGCGAATGTCGTCGCCGGTCCGACGGCGGGACAGGTCCTCGCCGACTTCGGTGCCGACGTGATCAAGATCGAGCACCCTGTCCGCGGCGACGACTTGCGCCACCAGGGAAAGCAGCGCAATGGCGTCGGCCTGTGGTGGAAGGTCATCGGTCGCAACAAGCGCACTGTCGCCATCGACTTGTCGCAGACCGACGGCGCGGGCCTTTTCCGCCGCCTCGCGGCCCGCGCCGATGTCGTCATCGAGAGCTTCCGGCCTGGAACCCTCGAGAGGTGGGGCCTGAGCTACGAGGAGCTCGCACAGGACAACCCCGGTCTTGTCCTGTTGCGCGTCACCGGCTTTGGTCAGGACGGGCCCTACGCTCGCCGCCCCGCCTTCGGGACTCTCATCGAAGCGATGAGCGGCTTCGCTGCGGCGACAGGTGAGCCGGGCGGACCCCCGACGTTGCCCCCCATCGGACTGGCGGACACCGTCGCCGGGATCTCCGGTGCCGCGGCCGTTGTCATGGCCCTCTATGCGCGCGACGCCCGTGGTGGGGCTGGCCAGGTGATCGACCAGTCCATTCTCGAGCCCCTGGTCGCCGCCCTCGCCCCTCAGACCACGGTCGCCGACCAGCTCGGCGTCGCCCCCGAGCGCCTCGGGAACCGCTCCGAGCTCAACGCGCCTCGCAACGCGTACCCCACCGCCGACAGCGCGTGGGTGGCCATATCGACGAGCACGAACTCCGTCGCCACGCGTCTCTTGCACCTCGTCGGCCATCCCGAGGTCGTCGACGAACCGTGGTTCGCGACAGGGCGCGGGCGTGCCGCCCACAGGGACGAGCTCGACACCTACGTCGCCAACTGGATCGCCGGGCGCACCCAAGCCGACGTCCTCGCGGCGCTCGCCGAGGCCGACGTTGCCGGTGCGCCCGTCTGGAACGCCACCCAGCTCCTCGACGACCCGCACGTCGTCGCGCGTGGCGTTCTGCCGGCTGTCGACGATCCGGATCTCGGCCCGGTCCGCATGCCGGCCGTGCTCTTCCGCATGAGCGCGACTCCCGGCACGATCCGTCACGCCGGGCGCCCGCTCGGCGCCGACACCGATGCAGTGCTCGCCGGCGAGCTCGGTCTCGACGCGGCGACGATTGACGACCTGCGCTCACGGGGCACCATCGCCTGACGCGGTGCTCGGCTCATCGCGCGGCGGGCACGCCGTGGCGCTGGGCGGTACGATCCGCGTGGTGGTCGCTCAAGGCGAGAGGGCCCGGGACGAGGGCAGTTGGCTATGACGATTCTCTGGCTCATCCTGCTCGCCGCGTTCATCGTCGGCGAGATCGCCACAGGGGTTCTCGTCGCGATCTTCATCGCCGTCGGGGCGGCCGTCGGCGCTCTCCTCGCAGCAACCGGGCTCCCCGTGGGGATCCAGGCCGCGGGCTTTGCGGTCGCCTCCGCCGCGGGAGTCGGCCTCCTGCGGCGGCCCATCATCCGGGCGACAAGCCGCGGTCAGTACCGGTTGGTCTCGGGAGCTCAGGCGATGATCGGAGAGGAAGGTGTCGTCACCCAGGACGTCGGCGACATCACGGCACCGGGGAAGGTGCGCATCCACGGCGAAGAGTGGACCTCGCTCACCGACGAACCGGGCGTCATCAAGTCTGGCACCGTCGTCACCGTCCTCGAGATCCGGCGGAGCCGGCTCATCGTCCGCAAGTCGACCGGATAGCTCGTCTTGCACTGTCCCTCGGAGGTGCTCACATGATCGTCGCCACTTCGGGAGCGTCGACGGCAGTTGTCGTGCTCGCCGTCGTCATCGTCCTCATCGTCGTCATCATCATGATCCGGTCGGTGCGCGTCATCCAGCAGGGCACCTACGGCGTCGTCAAGCGCCTCGGTCAGTTCCACGCCGTCAAGCCTCCCGGCGTCGTGTTCCTCATTCCATTCATCGACCGCATGATGCGCATCGACGTTCGCGAGATCCCGCGCACCGGCGACCATCAGGACGTCATCACGAAGGACAACGTCAGCGTCGGCGTCAGCGCGACCATCTTCAGCCAGGTCATCGACCCGCGCAGTGCCCTGTTCGCCGTCAGCGACTACGAGATCGCGATCGATCAGCTTGGACGGACGGCTTTGCGCGCAGTGTTCGGCGGCCTCACCCTTGACGAGGCACTCAGTGAACGGGAGCGCATCAACTCACAGCTCCAGCAGCACATGGATCCTGTCACGGAGAAGTGGGGGATCCGGATAAATCGGATCGAGATTGTTGACATGCTGCCTCCTGCGGCCGTCCTCCAGGCCATGAGCCTCCAGAAGGAAGCCGAGCAGCACAAGCGCGCCCAGATCCTCCAGTCCGAAGGCCAGAAGCAATCGGCGATCAACACGGCCGAAGGCGGGAAGCAGGCGGCCATCCTCGCCGCCGAAGGCCAGAGGGAAGCCCTGATCCGCGAGTCGGAAGGGCGCGCGCAGGCGATCGCGACCGTCTACGCGGCGATCCTCGACAGCAACCCGACGCCCGAGCTCCTCGCCGTTCTCCAGCTCGACACGTTGGGAAAGCTGGTCGCCAGCAGCAACGCCAAGCTCGTCGTCCCCGTCGAGACGGCGGGGCTCATGGGCGCCTCCCAGGCGTTGCGCTCCCTCCTCGACCAGGCGGCGGACACCGGCGGCTCCTAGGGCATCGGCACGATCCCGAGCCGCCGTTCAGGCCGCGCTCTCCGCTCCCACCTCGGCGAGGCGGCGTGTGCGCAGGCTCAGGTCGTTGCACTCCTCGCAGATTGCCTCGGGGACGAGGCCCGCACGGGCGAGGACGGCGAACATCTTGCAGCCCATGCACAGCCCGAGGGCCGATTCGAGCAGGGCGAACACGCCCAGCACGGCGAGAAGCACCCAGGCGGGCCCGCGCTCGCCGAATCCGAGGACGAGGACCGCCGCCGACACCGTCACCACCGCGCCGATCCCCTGGGCGAAACGCTTCGGGGCACCCGGCACGGGCCGCGCTGCGAAGGGGAGGCGCTTGGCGAGATAGCGCGTCGCCAGTTGCCCCAGCGGGCTCAACGTCGGCCCGGTCAGGACGCGGGCGACGAATCCGTAGGCGAGGACGGCCACCATCCAGGGCTGGCGGAGGACGAGGGCGGCGGCGACCATGACCACGACGCCCGTGGCGACGATGCGCGAGGCGATCTCGTTGACCGGGTTCGGGAAGTGGAAGAGGGTTCGCATGGGATCCATCCCTGTCCTTTTCGGGCTCGGTTCACTCGCCACCTGCAAGCGCCCAGCCGGTCACGCCCCTCGGGAGGACCCGGCCGCTGCGCGCCGCAGGTCGGCTGATATGTACAATACCCGATCAGAATAGTCAGGAATTATCCGGGCGTCCACGCAGGGCTGCCAGGGCCTCGTCGGCGTGACGCTCCATGTGGATCTCGCTATGCACCGCGCGCAGGATCCGCCGGTCCGTGTCGATGACGAAGGTCGCCCGCTTGTTGAACAGAGGGCCAGGTCTCTTGACACCGAACAGACGCGCGACCGACCGATCGGTGTCGGACAGGAGCGGATACCCGAGCTCGTACTTTCCCGCGAACTCCTTCTGGCGCTCGACGGGGTCGGCACTGATGCCCAGCCGGCGTGCCCCGAGTGCCGCGAACTCCGCTCCGACGTCGCGGAAATGACAGCTTTCCTGGGTGCACCCCGACGTGAAGGCCTTCGGGTAGAAGAACAGCACAACGGGTCCCTTCTCCAGCTCCTCGGACAGACGCACCGTCGCGCCTTGCTCCGACGGCAGTTCAAAATCGGGAGCCAGGTCTCCTTCGCGCACGGCCGCGATACTACGGCCAGCTCCGGGTCCGCGGAAGACGAGCGTCGTTACACTGCGGCCATGGCCGCCGCCGACGGGACCAATCCCGATTGGGATGGCGGCACCTACGATCGGATCGCCGACCCGATGGCGCGTTGGGGCGCAAGCGTCGTCGACCGCCTCGACACCGGCGGCGTCACCCGCGTCCTCGACGCGGGCTGCGGGTCCGGCCGCGTCACCGAACGGATCGCCGAGCGGCTGCCAGCCGCCGAGATCGTCGCCCTGGACGCGTCGCCCTCCATGCTCGCGGTGGCCCGGCAGCGCCTCGCCCGCTTCTGCGACCGGCTCAGCTTCGTCGAGGCCGACCTGTCCGAGCCGTTCGACCGCGCGATCGGCGCACCCGTCGACGCCAT
>JAJZBS010000113.1 GCA_021851885.1 Actinomycetes bacterium
GGATACTGTTTTGGCCGCAAGGTTAGCCAAGGAGATAGCTGATGCTGTTGGACCGGGCTTCTTGCTTGCATTGGCTGATGTAGTCGCGTCGCCTTTTCTGGGTGCCCTGGTGGGGATGGCAAACCGTCGCCGGCTATTCGATTCAATTGCAAGCGCCTTCAATTTGACCGTGTCGAACCTCTCTGGCCTAGAACTCGACTTGTACGTGTCTGGCCATCGGGTAATTTCAGTTACTCCTTTCGGACCGATCTCGGATGGTGCTGGTTTGAACCTGACGGTCTTCACCTATTTGGGGATGTTGCACCTAGGACTACTGTGCTGTCCAGAGGTTGTCTCTGATCCAGACCTGTTAATCGATTGTCTGACCGAGGAACTTGCTGATCTGGTTCTGGCCGCGGCGACAGTCAGCTAGGAGAGACTCGCTAGAATAAACGCTACTGCGGACGTGGCTCAGCTGGTAGAGCATCACCTTGCCAAGGTGAGGGTCGCGGGTTCGAATCCCGTCGTCCGCTCTCGTGTCCCGTATTCGAACTCGGGGACGTCGAAGATGTCGTCGAAGGGCGGTCGGTACGCCTCGTGGCAGATCCGCCCGTCCTTCACATCGAGCCGTTCGAACACCGCGGCGTTGAACTGGCGGCGGGTGCGGTCGGTGGCCTTGCGGTAGGCGTCGCCGCAACAGCTGGCGAAAGTGGCGGCGAGCTCCAAGATCTCCTGCCACTCGGTGAGGTTGGCGTCGAGGTCGGCGAGACGATCTTGGGTCGTCGCGAGGTCGGCGCCGATGCGGGCCTGTTCCACCTTCAAGGTGGGGACGTCGATGGCGCCGCCGTAGTAGGCGTCGAGTAGCTTGCGCCGTTCGGTCTCGGCCTTGGCCACCCGGCGGATGAGCAGTTCTCGCTGGGCGGCATCGGCGTGCTGGCGCTCGATGACCTCGGCGTCCAGTTCTTCGCGCAGGCGTTCGGCCCACGAGGCTGGTAGCTGGATGGCGGTGTAGATCTGCTCGACTTGGGCTTCGAGGGCGTCGGCCGCTATGTAGCGCTCCCGGCAGGTGCCGGTGGGGTCGTTCTTCTGGCCGAGGCAGAAGAAGTAGGTGTAGCGGCCCTTGGAGTGCTGGATCGAGAGGCGCCTTCCGCACACCCCGCAGTGCAGGACGCCTTTGAGGTAGTGGGGGTGCTTGCGCTCCCGGGTGCCGCGCACCGAGCGCGCCGCGAGGAGCTCTTGGACCCGGCGGAAGGTCTCGGGGGTGGTGAGCGGGTGGTGGAGGCCGGGGTGCTCGACCCCACCCCAGCAGACGACGCCGGTGTGGATGGGGTTGGCCAGGATCTTGGCGAGGCCCTGCCAGGTGATCGCCTTGACCGGGCGGTCGCGCCGTCCTCGATTGGTGAGGCCGCGATGTCCCAGTTCGCCCGCCAGGCGCTGGAGGGTCCAGTCGCCGCTGGCGTAGTGCTCGAAGGCAGCCGTGACGAGCGGGGCGCGCTCTGGATCAGGGACGATGCGGGCCACCTGGCGACTGCCGGCGAGGTCCTTGACTTTCAGATAGCCGATCGGCGCGCCGTGAGGGAAGCCGCCGAGCTTGGCCTTTTGCACCATGCCCTTCTTGATCTCCGCGGCCAGGTTCGCCGAGTAGAACTCGGCCATCAGGGCGTGGATGCCTTCGACCAACCTGCCGGAGGCGGTCTCTTCCACGTTCTCGGTGACCGACACCAGCGCCACACCACGGCGTCGCAGCAGCGCGCGGATGGCCACGTGGTCCTCCATGTTGCGGGCCAGGCGGTCGATCTTGTGGACGACGACAGCGTCGACGTCGCGCTCTTCGGCGATGCGGGCCAGCATCGCCTGGAGCTGGGGGCGCTCGGCGCTTCTGGCCGATTCGCCCCGGTCGGCGTACTCGTCGACGAGGTCCCATCCGGCGTCTCGGATATGGCGGGCACAGGCCTCGCGTTGGGCCGGGATCGAGAAGCCCTCCTCCCCTTCGCCCTTCTCGGCCTGTCCGCGGATCGAGACCCGCAGGTAGATCACACAGCGCATCGCATCACGCTCCTTCGCTCGATCCCCTCCATGAGGGCTCCGTCCGTGTCGGGTTGCAAGTCCTTCTCCGTCAGCTCGCCTCCTCGCTCCATTGGCCGGTCCGGCGGTACCGGGCGGCCTCGGCAAGGCGGGCGGCCGAGGCGGCCGACCGGGGCCAGCCGGCCAAGTCGACGAGGCGAAGGCGGGTCCCGCTGGCGTCGAGCGGCGCCCACACGGCGTCTGTCGGCCGGACGGCGTCGGATTGGGTAGTGGTGGCAATCGCGAGGCCTTCGCCGGACAACGCCGCCCTGGCGCCGGTCTCCCGGCGCGGGCCGGGGACGACGACGAGCACCCAGAAGGGAACGCCCCAGGCGACCTCCAGACGGGCGTAGTCGACGGCCTTGGCGGCCAGGCGGCCGAGGGGCTCGCTGCCCCGGTCGTACTCGAGGCAGAAGGTGACCGACCCACCGGCCTCGTGCCACACGCCGAGACCGTCGGGACGGACCACCTCTCCCAGGACCGCCTTGCAGTAGCGCTCGCCCCACCAGGTCACGAGCTGGGCGGCGGGATCGTGGCGGGCGGCGGCGACGAGGCGGACGAAGACGTCGTTGGTCCCCACGGTGTGGGCGAGACGCTGGCTGGTGGCGATCGAGAGCGCCTGGTCGGTGTGCCAGCGAACCTTGACCTCCCGGTCCGGGTCACAGTTGGCCATCACGGCGAGGACGTAGGCGCCGAGGGTGTCGAGCACGTAGTGGTACTCGCCGTCACGGCCCTGGCGCAATGGTCGGAAGCGCTCCACGAGACGCAGCTCGTAGAGGCGGGCCATCCGGTGCTGAGCGGTGTTGCGGTCACCGAAGAACATGGCATGCACCTGGCTGGTGGTGAGCACCCGATGCCAGCGAAGGAGGCGAAGGATCTGTCGGTCTCGGTCGGTCAACGAGGACGCAACGTCGAGGACCAGCCGATCGCTCACCCGGCCCGGCCGGCGCCCACGGCGAGAAGACACCGCAGTCATGCACAATCACCCATACAGTCGGGGTTCACCACTGGCGGCGCCCCAGCGCCTCTCACCTGCGAGGACGCGACCTCACAGGGGGTCCGCCCAGGAGTGGCGGGAGAACGGAGCCCATAACGGAGCCCCGAACGGAAGGGGTGAACGACCCCCTTCTCGGGCATCCGCAAGCCAACGCCCTGCTTCGGGTAGCTCGTGCCAAGCGGGTCTCCCCGTGCGGCGTGCACCTCGGCCGCCACCGAGAGCAGTGCCCGGGCGAGCGGGCGCAGTGCACCGGGGGGTGGCACGGCGGTGTGACCTGCCTGGCAGCAGTCCGGTCGCTCACCACTACCGCGTCGGTGCGCCGGTGGCGGCGCACCTGCGGCGGATCCCTCCGATCGGAAGCCGACGTGCTCGATCACCGCGGCGCTCCCACTACACGCTTGCGGATGGCGGGGTGGACCATCGCCAGGTCCTTGCGGGTGCGGATGGTCACCGGGGCACGACACTTGCGGATGGCGGGGGCTCCCGGTCCGCTGGGATTGCGGGTGGCGGGGTAACTGCGCCGTCCGGTCGGCCGGAGACTCTCCACCACGATCAGAGCGAGAGGTCGCCGGGCGCGCCTTCACTTGGCGCTCCTCGCACACTCGGCGAGGATGTCGATGAGGCGCCGGGGGCGCCGATCGGCTGGCGTGGCCCACACTGGCTCGGTGGCAAGCCCGACCGGGTGGGGCTCGACGACCCCGACCGCCACCCGGTGTCGCGCCGTCGCGATGACTCCTTCCTCGAGGCGGCGGGCAGCGGGGGCTTCACCGAGCGTGTCGGCGGTGGTGAGTACCCGCTCCGCGACCCGTGACATGCGGGCGAGGACGGTGAGAACCGGGTCGCTCGGATCGCTCGACGCGGCGAGGAAGCAGGCGAAGCGGGCCAGCACCGCGGCGAGCCGGGCCGCCGGGACGCGTTCGGTTCGCGCCACCACCAGCAGCCTCATCTCGCGGCCACCGGGCGGACCGGGGATGACAATCATCTCGGCCTCTGCGGGGAGCTCGCGGATCGTCCCGGTATGAGGGTCCTGGTAGGGAGGCCCGGAGGGGAGGCGCCGCCAGCCGCGCAGTTCGAGGCCGACTCCCTTCCCTCGGTCGCGCACGGCCAGCCACAGCTCGCTGAGCGCCGCGCTGGCCTGCACGCCGGCGAGGTCATCGCTTCTCGCGCCAGGCTTCTCGTCGCCGATAGCAGCGGCGCCGAAGGCGGTCAGCCAGCAGTGGTATGGGCTGGTGCCGACCTCACGCGGCGGGCGGACCCGGTTGATCAGGCCGGCTCGGTAGAGCAGGCCGAGGTGGTGCTGGACAGTGCGCTCGGGCAACCCGGTGAGGCGCACCAGCTGGCCCGAGGTGAGCACCTCGTGGGTGCCGAGCAGCGCCAGGACCACTTCGTCGACGGGCCTGAGCCCCTGGTGCATCGCCGTCGCCTGGGAGCTGGAGGCTGACGGGGGGAACGGTGGGGTGGGATCGGCCCGGGCGTCTTCGCGCGACGGGACCGCCATTGACATGGGGTTATGGGACATGAGCTGTGTGCCCACGGCCGGGAGCGTCGCCAGGACCGGGCATGAGACCTCGATCCGCCTAGGAAGTCAAGGGGTCCGCGAAGATTTTTCTCGACGCCGAGGACAGCGGACTGTTCGCCCGGCGCTGTCCAGCGATCACCGTGGGGTGCTAGCTGGAGCAAGCGAAACGCCGATAAGGATGGCCACCTTGAGGAGCCTCCATGCCCTCTCGGCCGAGCGCGCGGTCCTCGGAGCGGGGTGTCCGGGACGGCGGTCACGTTCGTCGGGCTGGCGCTCGCCTGCCCTGGGTTGTTGCCTTAGCGGGTTCGACTTGCGTGAACGGTCCGGCGGCTGGCTGGAGTGGTGGCGGTCGGGTTGCTGATCAGTTGCTGTCGGCGTCGAGGAGCGCTTGGCACTGCGCGAGCCAAGACTGGGTGACCGCGGCGAAGAGGACGGGCTGTTCGAGGGGCAGGTAATGGCCTGCGCTGCTGATACTGGTGTAGGTGGCGCGCTCGAAGGACCCGAGAGCACCGGAGAGGCTAGCGAAGCCGATGACGCGGTCTCGTTGTCCGGTGAGGAAGCAGACGGGGGCGTCGCAAGGAGTCGGTGTGCCCTCGTCGGACAGGGCGAAGCCGTTTGCTCGTAGGGATGTGAGGTATGCCTCGTCCGTGGGACCGTTGAGGTTCAGGGCGGCGGAGATCCGTTTGCCGACCTCAGCGGTCTGCGATCCAACGGCGTGCGTGAAGTGGCCGTGCAGAACTGGAGGTACGCGCGCCAGCCACCCCGGTTGGGGGGTCGAGGCGAGCACGCCGGTGAGGTCGCGGTCATCGGGGCGGATCTTGAAACCGGTGCAGACCATCATGAGGCCGGACACCTGCTCGGGGAGGCGGCGGGTCACGCCCGCGGCGAGGTAGCCGCCGTAGGACCAGCCGATGACGGCGAAACGTTCATCGCCCAGCTCGGCTCGGATAGTGCCGACGACCGCGTCGAGGATGGCGTCGGATCGCGGTTCTCCCGGCGGCGAGCCCCCCGTGCCCGGTAGGTCGACGTAGAGACGTCGCCAACCATGCAGGTCGGCGAAGACCGGCTCGACCGTTGTGGCCATAGCGGCGTGGTCCAGACTGAACGACGGCAATACCACAAGGGGCCGGCCCTTCCCGTGCGGCTGGACATGAAGCGTCATCTCCCGTGCCTGTCACCCTCGCTGTGGGCTCGCGATGATGGCCCGAAGCCCGGTGGTGTCCGCTCGGGGCTGTCGGAGCCATCGAGCCAGGCGAGCGCCGCTCGGCGGGAGAAACGCCACTGGTCACCGAAGCGCCGGCCGGGAAGCTCGCCGGAGTCGACTCGCACCATGACCGTGCCGGCGTCGAGCTTGAACAGCTCGGCGAGCTCGTCGAGGGTGAGCACGTCGTCGGGGCTGCTCTGCGGTGGTTGGCCGACGTGAGACGGGTCGAGGGGGACCAGCGACGTGGCGAGCAGGTCCGCGACGACGTCCTGCTTGGTGCGTCCAAGAGCGCGCGCCCTCGAGTCGAGCTTGCGAGCCTGGGCGGCGGGGATGCGGATGAACAGGGCGGCGCGCGGCTCGGGCACAATCGCAGAGCATAGCTGCTTGCTATCTAGATATCAAACGAGTAGCTTGCGCTGAGTGCGACCGTTCCGCTTCGGCTATCAGGTCCGGACCGACAACCCCGAGCAGCTCCGACGCGAGGTGCGGGCGGCCGAGGCGGTCGGCTTCGATGTGGTCTGTACCTTCGACCATCTCGGGCGGTACCTCTCGGCCCTCGAACCGCTCGCGTTTGCGGCTGCATGGACCGAGCGGGTCCGGCTCTGCCCGCTGGTGTTGAACAACGACTTCCACCATCCCGGGCTTTTGGCCCAGCGCCTCGCCACGTTGGACCGGCTCTCGGGCGGACGCCTCGAGGTGGGGATCGGAGCCGGGCACGCCTTCCCCGAGTACGAGGCGGCGAGCATCGCCTTCGACCCCCCGGCGTTGCGCAAACGCCGCCTCGCCGAGTCGCTCGAGATCCTGCGCCGCCTCCTCGACGGCGAGCGGGTCGATCATCACGGCGAGCACTACGACCTAAGCGGTCTCGCCACGATCGAGCCAGCCCAGCAGCATGTGCCGATCCTCGTCGGCGTGAACGGTCGGACTGGCCTCGCCCACGCGGCGCGCACCGCCGACATCATCGGGCTCACCATGCTCGGAAAGACCCTCTCCGACGGCAACGCCCATGCTGTCCGCTGGGAGCCTGAGCGCGTCGACGCCACCGTCGCCTGGATCGCCGAGCAGGCGGGCGAGCGAGCCGGACACCTCGAGTTGAGTGCTCTTGTCCAAGCCGTGGTCGTCACCGACGACCGCCGCAAGGCCGCCGAAGAGCTCTCCGCCGAGGTCCCGGGCCTCGACGTCGACGATGCCCTGTCGACCCCGTTCCTCGCGCTCGGCACCCGCGACGAGATCACCCAGCACCTCCTCGCCTGCCGGGAGCGTTGGGGAATCTCCTACTACGTGGTGCGCGATATCGAGAGCTTCGCTCCCGTCATCGACGCGCTCCACCACGAGGACCGGTTGTCATGACCAGGCTGGCTCGCATCGACGACGTCCACAGGCTCGACCTCGGCTTCTTCGTGCGACCGGCTGCCGAGACTGGCACCGGCCAGCCCCGCGTCGAGGCCGTCTACGGCTACCTCGTCAACCACCCCGAGCTCACCGTCGTGTTCGACACGGGGATCGGCGCCGCCGACCCCGAGACCGAGGCGCACTACCAGCCCCACCGGCGGCCCCTCGATCTCGCCTGCGGCGAAGCAGGATGCAGCGTCGACGCGATCGACGTCGTCATCAACAGCCACCTCCACTTCGACCACTGCGGCGCAAACGCCACCCTCGCGGGCCGTCGCATCATCGTCCAGTCAACGGAACTCGAAGCGGCACGCGCAGAGAACTACACCTTCCCCGAACTCATCGACTTCGACGGTGCGACCTACGACCGCATCGACGGGGAGGCCGAAATTGCCGACGGCCTCGTCGTGCTCCCCACCCCCGGGCACAGCCCGGGCCATCAGTCCCTCGTCGTGCGCGCCCAAGACGGGACGCTCCTCGTGGCCGGGCAGGCCATGGACTTCTCGACGGCGACGCCGGGACCGGTGGGCGGCTGCGCGTCGGCGTACGCAAGCGCACACCTCGCTCGCCGGGCAACACACGACGTAGGCCGACTCCTCGCCCCCTGGCCCGACTGGCTCGATCGCGTCGAGCAGTTCGACCCCGCCAGAGTGGTCTTCGCCCACGACGGCGCGACCTTTGCGCCGGACATCGCCTCCGACCGCTGATGACGCTCGCCGGAGGATCCTGAAACGGGCGTGCCGGACCCGTAGGTGAGCGAGGGTCACGGCCGCCTTCCTGATTCCCGCCCCCGGGAACCGAAGTGCGTACTACCGCGAGCACCAACCGCGGGGACGGCAGCAAGGCGGTCCGACGCCTCGACCCAGCCGGCCCCGCCGGTCACAGATGTCGAAGTAGCTCCACGAGCTGGTTCCGGATCTGACTCGGGTTCGAATAGCGACAACACAGCAGCTCTCGAAAGCTCGCTGCTGTCGTCGCCGGTCAGCGCCGAAGCAACACGCTGACAGTCGATGGGAAGCGAACCGAGGGCCCGATGGCCCCGAGTGCCGGTATCCAAGCGAGTACTCTCCATCTCCGCGTATATACGGACCGACCAACCGTATATACTGTGGGGGTGGCGAAGCACCTGGTGGATCTGGACGAGGAGATGCTCGACTCGGCACGCGCTGAGCTTGGTACGACCACCATCAAGGACACGGTCAACGAAGCCCTCCGCAGGGCGACGAGCCGCCGGGAGCACAGCGTTGCCGCGGCGTTGGACGTCCTCGCTCGCGCTCACCTCGACGACCGAGCTGACGCGTGGCGCTGACGTTCTTGCTCGATACCAGCGTGGTGAAGCGGCTCCAGTACCTCGAAGTCCGCAGTGTGATCGAACCGTTGGCGGCTGCGGGTGAGCTGGGGCGGCCGAGCATCTGCGATCTCGAGGTGGGCTACTCGGCACGCAACGCGCAGGAGTGGGACCAGCTCGTCGGGGCGCTCGATGCCTTCCAGGCTGTCGACATCACTGCTGCCCATCTGCGCCGTGCGCTTCAGGTCCAGCGCTTGCTGGCCGCTCGCAGCCAGCGGGGCCGCAAGATCCCAGACCTCTTGGTAGCCGCTGCCGCCGAGGAACTCGAGGCGATCGTCCTCCACTATGACGCCGACTTCGATCTCATCGGATCAGTCACCGGGCAGCGCTGCCAGTGGGTCGTTCCGCCCGGCAGCACTCCGTGAGCATAGCCACCAACAGAGGCTCTGCTCAGTCCCAGGCATCTGCCAGCAGACGGCGGAGCCGGCCATACAGCTCACTCGGGTTCGAATAGCGACAACACAGCAGCTCTCGTGTGATGTTTCAAAACATCGAAGACACTTGAACCTGTGAAATTCTATGTCGAGAATCGATTGGTCATGGGCTGATAGTCTCGATCGGGGTCGAGGATGATCACCCCGCCCTCACGCCTTTTTCGGTGACGATGTCGACGTGGTCGTCGATGATGTAGAGCCGGATCCGGTCACCTCGATGTCGCCATCCCACGTTGAGATGACGGAGCTTGCCGAGATAGCGAAGGGTCACGTGGCCTCGTTGGTCAACCGTGTCGCTAAGGAGGCTCCACGGCATCTCGGCACAGTGCGGCCTCGGATAGGGACGTATGCAAACGTAGTTGCGTACATGTACGTGTAGGCTTTCCGCATGGGCGCTGCGGAGGAGGGACCGGGACGACCCCGAGCAAAGACGAGGGGGAAGACGTCAAGGCAGCGGGCACGATGGGGGACGATCTCGCGCCAGCAGGTCGTCGACGCTGCTACCAGGGTGGTGAGAGCTGGCGGATATGAGCAGATGACGATCCGCAGCCTGGCGGACGGGCTCGGAGTGTCCCCCATGTCGCTGTATCGCCATGTGCAGGACAAGGACGACCTTCTCGACGAGGTTGTCGACACGTTGTTGAGCGAGGTGTGGTGTCCTCGAACCCGGGAGGACGAGTGGCGGGCCTGGATCGCCGAGGCAGCGGACAAGCTTCGAGGGTTCCTTGTGAGCCAACCGGCAGCCTTGCACGTCTACCTTGGTCATCCGGTCGTCTCGGCGTCGGCGCTCGCCCGCATGGAGGCGATGATGCGGGTCCTGAGGGAGGCCGGCCTGAGCGAATCCGCGGCTCGACGGGCGTATGGTGCCATCCACACCTACACCATCGGGTTCGCTGCGTTGGAGGCATCCCGGGCCCGCAACGCTCGTGCCGAGCACGACGTGGACGATCTGCCCCGTCAGTTGGCGGACTACACCACGCCCCAGCAGTTCGCGAAGGGCTTGGACTACCTGCTCGAAGGCGTCTCCCTTTCTGCCCGCGTCGACCCCGATCGGGGTTTGCGGGCTCTTCAGTTTTCCGGGGGGTGTAGCAGCTCTGCCCTGAGGGCTGTTGAGCGCGGGCAAAGAGTCAATGGAGCACCTGATCAATGAGATCAGGGGATCAAATGGAGCCATCCGTGCCAATGGGGA
>JAJZBS010000114.1 GCA_021851885.1 Actinomycetes bacterium
CCCCAGACGGTCACGGTACCCGCGTCGAGGTCCAGGTCGCCGACGTCGAGCCCGCAGAGCTCGGCAACCCTGAGCCCGCTGCTGTAGAGGAGCTCGAGCAGGGCCGCGTCACGCAGGGCCACAGCTGCGGCAACCTCCGGGGCACCGGCACCGGCACCGGCACCGGCACCGGCGATGCTTCCGTGCGCAGGCAGGACGCCCCCGTCCAGGAGGTGCGTCATCTCGGCGTGGCTGAGGACTCTCGGCAGCCGGCCGGACGCCGACGGTACCGACAGACCGGCCGCAGGATTCTCGGCGGCGTGCCCCGTCGCGACGAGCCAGGCAAAGTAGCGCCGCAGGGCGGCCGCTTTGCGCGCGACCGTGCGCCGGGCCAGGCCGCGAGTGTCGAGGTAGGCGAGGTAGCGCCGCACCCGTAGGCGGTCGACGGCGTCCGGGCCGTCGAGGCCGGCGCGCGTCGCCCATGCGACGAAGTCGGCGACATCTGCCGTGTAGGCGCTCTGTGTCGCTGCGGACATCGCCGCCAGAGATCGGGCGAATGCATCGCGCTCCCATACCACCAAATCAAGGCTACCAACGGGCCCCTGCTGCTCCGTGGAGCCCCAGGGATTCCACAGGTTCTTCCACTTTCACCACTATCCTTCGCAACGGGCGGTCCGACGGCGGGCTTGAGGAGGTAGCCATGCCCGACTCGATGGAACGACGCGAGTTCCTCCGCCTTGGGGGCCGCACTGCTCTCGGAGTCGCCCTCGGCGCGACAGGCGGCAGCGCTCTGCTCGCGGCGTGCGGGACCTCGACGCCGACGGCACCGACGGCACCAAACAACGGCGTCAGCACCGCTCGGCCCCGGCGCGGTGGGAGCCTCGTCATGGGCGTCGAAGCAGAAGAGCAGGGCTTCGACCCACGGACCGCCCGGTTCGACTCAACCGGCATCCTCTACGCCCGCACGGTCTACGACCCGCTGACGATCATCGCCGCCGACGGGTCGATCCAGCCCTACCTCGCCGAGGCCGTCACGCCCAACGCAGACTTCAGCGAGTGGACGATCCGGGCACGCCACGACGTCGTCTTCCACGACGACACCACCTTCGACGCCCAGGCCCTCTACGCCAACCTCACCGCCGACAAAGCCGGCCTACTCTCGGGCCTCGCCCTCGCGACGATGGAGAAGGTCTCCATCGTCGACGCCTTCACGGTGAAGGTCACCATGAAACAGCCCTGGGTGCCCTTCGACGTCTACCTCGCCGGGGGGATTGGGGGGCAGTTCGCATGGATGGTCTCGCCGCAGGCCCTGGCCAAGGGTGACCTGACCAGCCATCCCGTCGGAACCGGCCCGTTCGTCTTCGAAGAGTGGGTCCCGGGAAGCCACTTCACCTCGACGGCCAACCCCCACTACTGGAGGCCGGGGCTGCCCTATCTCGCAGAGATGACCTACAAGCCGATCCCGAACGACACCTCCCGGATCGACTCCCTGCTGTCCGGAGCGATCGACATCATGCACACCGACATCCCCGACACCATCACGGCGTTGCGCTCCCACCCCGCCTACGGATTCATCGACGATGCCGGCAAGGTCGTCGGCGAGGTCGACATGGACTACGTCATGCTCAATACGGGCAAGGAGCCGTTCAACCATCTGTCTGCCCGCCAGGCTCTCGCCTACGGGATCGACTACGACCGTTACCTGCGGCTTTTTGCCGGCGGCGTCGCCAACGCCAGCAACGGCCCGTTCGACGAAGGGACCCCGTTCTACGGCGCGACCGGCTACCCCACCTACGACCCTGCCAAGGCACGCGCCGCGCTCGCGCGCTACCGCCAGGAGACAGGCAAGGACCTCACGTTTACTCTCGGGACGACGAGCACACCGTTCAACAGCTCGCGCGCGCAACTTTTCCAGAGCATGTGGGATGCGATCGGTGTCTCCGTCAACATCGCCCAGTTCGCACAGAACCAGTTCATCAACAACCAGATCACCGGGGACTTTCAGGCCAGCCTCTGGCGCCAGGGGGCCGCGACGGACCCGGACATGAACTACGTCTTCTGGAGCCCCACCACCTCCGGCCCCGAAGGCGGCTTCGCCACCAACTTCGCCCGGGAGACCGACCCGCGCATCGAAACGGCCCTCCAGACCGGCCGCACCAACGGGAGCCCGGCGGCGCGAGCCACGGCCTACCAGACCGTCGCGCGCGTCTTCGCCGAAGATCTCCCGTACCTGTGGCTGGACCGTGACGTCTGGGCAATCGGGGCGCGTCCGGGCATCGAAAACTTCAACAACCCTTCGACGCCTACCGGCGGGAAGGGATTCGGGATGATCAGCGGTATCATCTGGCCCACGGAGATCTGGATCAGTAGCTGAGCGGGAAGTGCCGGCCTCACCTGGCGGGCCCCGACTGCTCCAGGGGACGACGATGACGAGCCGCATACTCCTGGTAGAAGACGACCAGCGCATCCGCACGTCACTCCGGTTGGCCCTCGAGGACGAGGGTTACGTTGTCGACGAGACGCCGACCGCGGAAGAGGCACTCGACCAGTTCGACAAACGCCCGGCCGACATCGTCGTCCTCGACCTCATGCTTCCCGGCATGGACGGGTTCACCTGCTGCCGGTCGCTGCGGCGGCGCAGCGACGTTCCGATCGTGATCGTGAGCGCCCGCACCGACACCCACGACGTCGTCGCCGGGCTCGAGGCGGGGGCAGACGACTACGTGACAAAGCCTTTCGTCGCCAAAGAGCTGAGCGCGCGCATCCGCGCCCTCCTCCGTCGATCGCACTCCTCGGGCGACGGGCCGACCGCGATGACCTTCGGGACCATCGAGATCCTCCCCGAGGAAGGGGTCGTACGCCGGTCCGGCGACGAGGTGCACCTGACCCGGACCGAGTTCCGGCTCCTGTGCGAGCTCGCCGGCAGCGTCGGCAAGGTGATCAGCCGCGAACAGCTCCTCGACCGGGTTTGGGGCTACGACTACTTCGGCGACGGGCGTCTCGTCGACGTGCACATCCGGCGCCTGCGGACCAAGGTCGAGGCCGACCCTGCGAACCCGGACCACGTCCAGACCGTCCGAGGCCTCGGGTACAAGCTTGTCCCCTGACCGCGAACCGGACCGAGTTCAGCATCGCCGAACCCGGATCGCTCACCTCAAAAGGCCTCAACTCCATTGGAGCCGCCTCGGTCTCCGTGCCCGTGTGACGACCATCTTCGCCCTAGGTGCCCTCATGCTGTCCGCGACGCTCGCCGGCGTGACGTACCTGACCGCACGCCAGTACATCGTCCACCAGCGCGAGACGTCGGTGGTCCACCAGGCGTTCGTCAACGCCTCACTCGTGCGGTCGTCGCTGCGCGGCCCGCACCCCAACATCCCCCAGATCCTCCTCAACCTGGACAACGGGCCCGGCGTCCAGTCCATCGTCCAGCTTCACGGCCAGACCTTCTCTCCCCAGATCACCGGGCGCTCCGACGCCGTCGACCCCGCCGTCCGCAGAGTCGTTGCCACCGGCCACGCCGCGACGCAGGTGTCAAGCCCCCGGGGCGCCCCCGAGATCACCGTCGGGGTCCCCATTCCCGCCGTCGGCGCCGCCTACTACGAGATCACGTCCTTGAAGGACGTCTCGGCGACCTTGCGCATCCTCCTCCTCACGCTTGCGATCGGAGCATTGGCCATCACGCTGCTCGGAGCTCTCGTCGGACGTCTCGCAAGCGCCCGTGCCCTGCGGCCGCTCGGCGACGTGACCACCGCAGCCTCGGCCATCGCCCGCGGGAAGCTCGACACGCGTCTCGTCACCTCCGATACGGCCGACCTCGCCGATCTCGTCTCGGCTTTCAACTCGATGGCCGACCGCCTGCAGGAACGCATCGAGAGCGAGACGCGCTTCAGCTCCGACGTCAGCCACGAGCTCCGATCCCCCCTCCAGACTCTCGCCACCGCTGTCTCGCTTCTCGAAGCGCGCAGCAACGAGCTGACGCCGCGGGCCAAGCAAGCCGTCTTCCTCCTCAGCGCCGAGGTTCGCCGCTTCCAGCGCGTCGTCAGTGACCTGCTCGAGATCTCCCGGTTCGACACGCGATCTGCGGAGCTCGCCCTCGACGACGTGCTTGTCGACGAGCTCGTGCGCCGGGCGACGTCCCCCTACCACCTGGACGTCGAGGTCCACCGATCAGCGTCCGACATGCGGGTGCGCGTCGACAAGCGCCGCATCGAGAGGGTCATTGCCAATCTCGTCGAGAACGCCCAGATCTACGCGGGGGGCGTCTCGCACATCTCCGTCGAAGGGCTCGACGGCGTCATGCGCCTCGTCGTCGACGACGCCGGCCCCGGCATCCCCGCCGAAGAGCGCGAAGCTGTCTTCGAGCGCTTCTACCGTGGGCCGGCCGCCCGCCGGCGTGGGGTCACCGAAGGGACCGGCCTCGGCTTGTCCCTCGTCAAAGAGCACGTCGCCCTCCATGGAGGGCGCACATGGGCCGAGGAAGCGCCAGGGGGCGGCGCTCGTTTCATCGTCGAGCTTCCGGTGGAACGGACGTGAGCGCCATGGCCCGGAGCCGGCGGTCGATCGCGCTCGCGCTGAGCGCCGTGACCGCCGTCGTCCTCTGCAGCTGCGGGGTGCCGACCAACGACGGTCCCCAGGCCCTGCCCGACAAAGGCGTCCCCTTCGGCCTTCTCTCCCCCTCGACGACGGCCCCCTCGACGACGTTGGCGCCGGGTCCGTCGCTCGCCACCCCGATCACCGTCTACTTCGTCTCGGGCACGTCCGGCCACCTCGTCGGGATCGTCCGGCACGTCCCCTTCCCCGGTACCGTGCAAGAGAGGGTCGCCGCGCTGCTCCAAGGTCCCACGAACGCCGAGACGACCTTCGGCATCACGACTTCGATCACGACGTCGACGCCGACACGGGTCCTCAACGTCTCGACCGAGGGAGCGACGATCACCGTGAACTTGACGAGCGAGTTCGCGCAGCTGACGGGACCGGAGCTGATCAGTGCCGTGGCCCAGATCGTCTACACCGTCACGGAGGTGCCGAGCGTGACCGGCGTGCTCTTCGAGATCTCCGGCCAGCCCGTCTCGGTCCCTGTGGCTTCGGGCACCCTCGCGTCGTCGCCGGTCAACCGCTCCGCGTACTCCTCGCTCGCGCCGACCGGCTGAGGCGGCAGGCGAGAGAGGTGACCGGTCGCCTCAACCGGCCACCGGGGCGTTCTCCAAGGCGAGGCGGGGCGCCCCCGCCCAAAGGTGCTCGAGGTCGTAGTAGTCGCGTACCTCGTCGAGGAAGACGTGCACGACCACGTCGCCAAAGTCGAGGAGAACCCAGCGCGCGTCGTCGAGCCCCTCCACGCTCCGAGGGCCGTGGCCGTCGACCTCCTTGAGGCGGGCTTCGATCTCGTCGGCGATCGTCCGCACCTGACGGGGGTTGGTGCCGCTCGTGATGACGAAGGTGTCGACAACCCCCAGCTGGTCGGCCATGTCGAGGATGACGGTGGCCTCCCCCTTCTTGTCGCTCGCCGCGGCCGCAGCGATCATGGACCGCCGACGCGCGCTCTCGGGCGCTTGACCCCGTCTGCCCGTTACCCCCGTGGTTGGCGTGGCACTCACCTTCCTTTCGCTCCTGCGACTTGTGACGGCACCCTCGTATGGACGACGGCGCTCACCCCGACCCGGCCACCCTGGTGGCCGCCGCTCATCCCGGCTGTGCGCGAGGCGTTGAGGACCACGACGGCGGCGGCAAGCACGAGAGCGATGACGGTCACACCCACGGCGATGAGGAACCGGCGCTGCTGGCGCCACTCCCTGCGCTCGGCCTGGACGTCCGCACGGGAGCGGCACGGCCCGGCCTCGCTGGGGGACTCGCTGGTCTCGCGCGTCATCTGCATTCAGCGTACAGACCCCTGCTTTGGATGATGCGGATGGCGGGCGCAGGGACGAGGGCGCCGACGTCGTCGCCCGTGGCCAGGCGCGCGCGCAGCTCGGTGCTCGACACCTCGACCAGGGGTACGGCGACACGGCGCGCGCACCAGCCGTCCCTGACCAGGGATTTCACCAGGTCCGGCCCCTCGAAGCCGTCGCGGCCGGCGACCGGGGCGGCAAAGGTGGCGCCGGGGCGGTCGACGACGACCAGCCGGGCGGTCTTCTTAAGCTCGTCGGCACGCTCCCAGGTGCCGAGCGATGCGGCGACGTCGGCTCCGACGACGACGAACAGGTCGGCACCCGGGTAGAGCTCCGCCAGCTCCGCCACGGTGTCGACGGTGTAGGAGGCCCCTCCCCGGTCGATCTCCACACGGCTCGCCTCGATCCCCTCCAGCTCCTCTGCGGTGGCCGCGACCATCGCATACCTGTCCGCGGCAGGGGTGACGGGCAACTGGCGCTCCCCGCCCACTTTCTGCCAGGGCATGTTGGCGACGACGAGGAGCACGCGTTCCAGCGACAGGGCAGTTCGGACGCCGACGGCAGCTGCGACGTGCCCGGCGTGGATGGGGTCGAAGGTTCCTCCGAAGACGCCGACTCTCGCGACTCCGTGCTGCATCACGCCAGCCTACGGCTCGTGCGAACGCGCGCGACCTGCATGGCGCGCATCGCAGGCAGTGGCATGGAGTGCCTCCCGTTCGTTAGCATCTGTGTGCCGGTGTCGCCGCGCCGTTGCCGTCGCCCGGCCACGACTGCGGGCCTTCGGGCTCCGACTACCGCCCCGGATTGATGCGCCAGCACCGCCGCACCTCGTATGCACGCTCCCTCCGGGAGCGCCTGACGCGGCCCTCGGCCGTCCGACCCTCGACCGTGTGCCGCCGCCGACGGGGCTTGTTCGCGGCCTTCGCCGTCGCAGTCCTCGCCCCCACCACCCTCCTTGCGGTTCGCGCAAGCGCCGCCGCCGAAAGACCTGGCAACCGACCGGAGCGGGCCCTCTCTGCCACCTTGAGCACTCCCGGATACTGGATGGCCACCGCCGACGGGGGGATCATCGGCTACGGCAACGTCGCCTTGCACGGATCCCTGGCCACCAACCGACCGGCGAGCCCGATCGTCGCCATCGTCCCCACCGCAGACGGGGGCGGGTACTGGATGGCCGAGGCGAACGGAACCGTCCAGGCCTTCGGAGACGCCGCCACCTACGGCGACCTCGCCGGCGACGCATTCGGCGGCACGGTCGTCGCGATGGTCGTGGCCCCCGGCGGCACGGGCTACTGGCTCGCCACGAGCAGCGGGGGCGTCTACACGTTCGGAGACCCCGCCTACGAGGGCTCGGCAATGCACACTGTAACGACAGACCCCGTCGTCGCGATGGCGTCGACACCCGACGGGAAGGGCTACTGGCTCGTGACCGCCGAGGGGCACGTCCACGCCTTCGGGGACGCGACCGACCTGGGCGGGCTCGGTGGGGTCCACCTGACCTCCCCGATCTCGGCAATGACCGTCACCCGCAGCGGCCACGGCTACTGGCTGGCTGCGGCGGACGGGGCCGTCTACAGCTTCGGTGACGCGTCCTTCGACGGATCGGCCCCGGGGTCTCCACCGGGAGATCCCATCGTCGCCATGGCGGCCAACCCCGCCGGCACCGGCTACTGGCTGGTCCGTGCCGACGCAGACGTCTTCGCCTTCGGGGGCGCCCCCGCCCGCGGCCCGCGGGGCCCCCTCGAGCTGGAGTCCCCTGTCGTCGCCGTCTCGGTGGCCCCCGGGACGGGCAGCGGACCGACCCTCGGCGCCTTCGCCGGGCTCAACGCAGGCACCTACCGGACGGGCACACAGGGCTTCGACGTCTCGTGGCCGCAGTGCCGCCCGCCGTTGCTGCCGCCGTCCGGTCAGGGGATCGGTATCGTCGGCATCGAAGACGGGTACTCCTTCTCGACGAACCCGTGCTTTTCCGAGGAGGCGGCCTGGGCCGGCGCGGGGCTCGGCGTCTACATCAACACCGACTCGCCTCCCTCGCCGCCGACGGCGGCGGCCACAGCAGGCCCCGCGGGCAACTGCCCCACCAACCTGTCGTGCCAGTCCTACAACTGGGGCTGGAACAATGCGCAGTACGCCATGGGCGTTCTCACCTCCGACGGGGCCGCGCTCACGACGCCGGTCAACTGGTGGCTCGACGTCGAGACAGGCAATTCCTGGTCGTCGAACACGAGCGACAACGCCCGGGTGATCCAGGGCGCGGTCGACGCCCTGCGCTCGAAGGGCCTCGTCGTCGGCGTCTACTCCACCAACTATCTGTGGAAGACGATCACCGGGGGGTACACGCCGTCGCCACTCCTTCCGGAGTGGTACCCCATGGGCTACGCGGGCAACCCGCAGAGTTGGTGCGGGACGACGAGCCCCGACGGCTCCGTCGCCCTCGAGTTCTCCGGGGGACCCGTCTGGATCGTCCAGGCCCCCCCGTACGCCAACCCCCCCAACACGACGCCGAACTTCGACGAGGACTTCGCCTGCTGATCGTGCGGGCTCGCCGGCCTCGGGCTGCGCCCTGCGCGGGGCCCCCGGGCGCTCACCACCTCGCGAGAAGCTCCCCCGCGCGGAAGGCCAGGTCGAGAGCCTGGCGCGCGTTCAAGCGGGGGTCACAAGCGGTGAGGTAACACGTATCGAGGTCGGCGTCGGCGATGTTGTCCGAGCCGCCGAGGCACTCGGTGACGTTCTCGCCGGTCAGCTCGAGATGGAGGCCACCCGGCCAGGTCCCGGCTTCTTTATGCACCTCGAAGTAGCCCTCCACCTCAGCGAAGATGTCCTCGAAACGGCGGGTCTTGAGGTTGCCGTCGCTGCGGACGGTGTTGCCGTGCATCGGGTCGCACATCCACACCACCGGGTGTCCGGCCTCCGCGACAGCCGCGACGAGCGGGGGAAGGCTCTCGCGCACCCGGTCCTTGCCCATCCGGGAGATGAGCGTCAAGCGCCCCGCGCGTCGCTCCGGGTTGAGCCGCTCGCATATCCGCAGGACGTCATCGATCGTCGCCGTGGCGTCGATCTTGCACCCCAAGGGGTTGCCGATCCCCGACAGGAACTCGACGTGGGCGCTCGTGGGTTGGCGCGTGCGGGCACCGACCCACAGCATGTGGGCCGAGCAGTCGTACCACGCGTCTTTCGCCGTCGAGTCCTGGCGCGTCAGGGCTTCCTCGTAGGGGAGGATGAGCGCTTCGTGGCTCGAGTAGAGGTCCACCTCGTGCAGGGAGCGTGCGTCGATCCGGCACGCGTTCATGAACCGCAGAGCCGAGTCGATGCCGGAGGCGATGGCTTCGTACCTCTCGCCTTCCCTGCTCGAGGCGACGAACTCCCTGTTCCACTTGTGGACGGCGGCGAGATCGGCAAATCCACCCTTAGCGAAGGCGCGCAGCAGGTTCAGGGTCTCCGCCGACTGCTCGTAGGCGCGGAGCATGTTGGCGGGATCCGGCCGGCGAGCCTGCGCCGTGGCGGCAAAACCGTTGACCATGTCTCCCCGGTAGGCCTCCACAGTGGTGCCGTCGGCGAGGACCTCGGTCTCTTGGGAGCGGGGCTTGGCGAACTGCCCGGCGATCCGGCCCACCTTGATGGTCGGGACACCCGATGACCAGGTCAACACGACGGCCATCTGCAAGATGACCTTGAGGACGTCCCGCACCCGGTTGGGAGAGAACTCGGCGAACGTCTCGGCGCAGTCGCCCGCCTGGATCACGAACGCCTCGCCGGCCGCGGCCATGGCGAGGTCCGACGTCAAAGAGCGCGCCTCGCCGGCGTAGATGAGAGGCGGGCGGGTCGCGAGCTTCTTCAGCGCCGCGTCGAGCTCCGCCTTGTCCGGCCACGCGGGCTGCTGGGCCGGTGGCGGCAGTCGGCGCCAGGAGTCGGGGGTCCAGGTCGGCACGGTCATCTATCGTAGGCCCGCTCCACACCCGCCGTTACGGCCCGGCGGAGGCCGCTGTGGGACCTAGG
>JAJZBS010000115.1 GCA_021851885.1 Actinomycetes bacterium
CGCGAGTACGAGCCGGTCGAGGTTCCCACAGAGCACATCCCGACGCGCCGCGAGGCCGCGCGCCAGCGCTTTGCCGATCTCCTGGACGCAGCGACTTCCAACGACTGACTTGTTGTGATGGCCTAGCGGATCGGGAGGCCCCAGAGTGGGAACCAGCGGGTCAGGTCGCTCTCGACCGGAAGGTCGCCTTCGACGAGCCCTTGGACACGTAGCTCCAGGGCGTTGTCACGGCGCTCGGTGCCCCGCGGCGCGAACGGGTAGAACGTGCCGCGTTTGTACAAGTACACGAGGTAGGCGGTTCCGTCGTTGCTCGATAGGCCGAAGACAGAACAGAGAAGCTGTGTCTCCCACCCGGCCTCTGCGAGCGTCGTGTTCACCATGTGGATCTTGGTCACCAAGTCGGAAAGATCGGCGTCTTCTATGACGAGCCACTGGTAGCCGTAGTTGTCCGACTGGGTACGCAGTGAGGGGGGCGCAGCCGGGGCCTCTTGACTGCCAGCAGGGGCGTCATCGGTGAGCAGGGCCCGGATCTGGTTCTCCGCCTCGTCGAAGCTCGCGCTCGACGCGGGCTTGACGCAGACACCCGCCTCGCCCGAAGGGGTGAACCCGGCCACCGAGAGGTTGATCGCGACGGACGGAAGGGCGAACAACGAGTCGAGGTTGGCCTTCGCCGGCTTGGTTCGCCCCAGGAGCGTGTCGAAGAGCTTCACGGCAGGGAGTTCGCAGCGGCACGGACACGGGTCATGCCGCCGACCCAAGACGCGCCAGGAGCTGGCATGGCGGCAGCCGTCACGGCTTGTTCATCTCAGCCTCGAGCTTCGAGAGCTGCGCCAGGCGGCGTTCGAGGCTCGGGTGGGTCGAGAAGATGGAGGAGAGGCTTAGACCCTGCGAGAGCGCCGGCGTGAAGAAGAAGGCGTTGAACGTCTCAGCAGAACGGAGATCTCGTGTTGGGATACGTGCCATGTCGCCCGTTATCTTGACGAGCGCCGATGCGAGAAGCGACGGCTTGCCGATCAGGATGGCCCCAGAGCGGTCCGCAGCGAGCTCTCGATAGCGGGACAGCGCCCGTGTCAACATGAAGCTGATCGCGTAGACGAGCGCCGAGAAAGCGAGAACGGCCAGCTCGAACATGGCGGTCTGGTTTCCCTCCCGGTCGTCGCCAAAGCCCCCGAAGAGGCCCGCGTAGAGCACGAAGCGCGTCATGAGCCCGGCGAGGATCCCGAGAAAGCTTGCGATCGTCATCACGGCGACGTCGCGGTGGGCGACGTGAGAGAGCTCGTGGGCCAAGACGGCCTCGATCTCCGGCTCGTCGAGGCGTCGCAAGATGCCCGCCGTGGCGCAGACGACGGCGTGCTGAGGGTTGCGTCCCGTCGCGAAAGCGTTCGGCATGTCGGTCTGGGCGATGGCGACACGTGGCTTGGGCATGTCGGCGAGCGCACACAGGCGATCGACGATCGCGTGCAGTTGTGGTGCCTGCTCAGGCGTTACCTCCTGGGCGTGCATCGCGAAAAGGGCGATCTTGTCCGAAAGCCAGTACTGCGCGGCGAGGATCCCAAAGGCGATGACGACGATCAACACCACCGAGACGTGCAGCAGGACGAGCCCGGTGACGAAGAGCGCGTAGAGGAGGCCGATGAGGAAGACGGTCACGCCCATGCGTGCCGACAGGCCGTGGTCGGCCGGAAACCGTGATTTGGGCATCTATGTCAGGAACCGGCGGACGGTTTGACCTTGGCCGGCGGGAGGTCGGGGTCGTAGTCCCCCCCGGCAAGGAGCGCCGCGAGCTCGTCGATGGTCGTGCCCTCGGCGGGAAGTGCAAGATCCGAGCGGACGTAGCGTTCCGGTGGCAGTGCCGTGCCGGAGCCGCGCACGGTCGCCAGCAGCTTGTCGAGGGTGGTCGCGAATGCCCCGGCGTCACCCGACTCGACGGCCGCATCCAAAGCGGCGTCGAGCTTGTCGATCTCGGGCGCCTCGGCGTCGGGTACTTCGAAGAGCCCCTCTCCGAGAATACGGACGATCACGACCCCTCATTTCCCGGCATGGTGGGACCGCTCGGGTCGGGACCGCTTGCCGCCCCTCCGCTCCCCGTGCCGACAGCCGGAGCCGCAACCGCAGATCCTGCGCCGATCTCGTCCTTGATGCGGGCGAGCTCGGCGTCGACTTGGGACTGGGTGGAGGTTGCATCGAGCTGGGATTGAATGTCGTCGACCGGCTTGCTCAGATCCCCGAGCGCTCCCGAGGACAGCAGCTCGTCCATGGCCCCGGCTCTGGCCTGCATCTGGTCGACCTTGTCCTGGGCCCGCTGGAGCGCAAGCCCCGCATCACCCATCTCTTCGGAGATACCGGAGACCGCTTCGCCGATCTTCGTCTGAGCCTCGGCGGCCGTATAGGTGGCCTTGACCGTCTCTTTGTGCGTCCGGAACGCCTCCACCTGCGCCTGGAGGCGTTGCGACGTGGCCACGAGCTTGTCCTCCTGGGCGGTCACCTGCTGATGCTGGGTCTCGAGGTCCTGAAGCTGGGAAGCGATGGCCTCGCGCCGGCTGAGCGCTTCACGGGCGAGGTCCTCGCGGTTTTGACCGACGGCCTGGCGAGCCTGCTCCTGCAGCTTGGCGGCCTGCTGTTTGAGCTGGTCCGCCTGGAGCTCGATGCGCTTGCGCGCCGTCGCCACGTCGGCGACGCTGCGCCGTACTCGTTGGAGCATCTCCAACTGCTTCTCGTACGAAAGGTCGAGGGTCTCACGCGGATCCTCGGCTTTGTCGAGGACCTTGTTCGCCTTGGCCTGGAGAATGCCGGACAGCCGCTTCATCACGCCCACGTCTCGGAGCCCCTCTCTGTCTGTGCTCGCCCGCTCTTTGCCTTTGAGCATAGGTGCTCGGGTGCCACTTCGCGGCGCCACCCTGGGCGTGCGAGATAGCGGCGGCAGGCGGCGAGGGCGGCCCCCTGCGCGCCGAGCTCGGCGCCCGGTCTTGCCGGGGCTCGGTCCCCATTACGCTCGCTGCGATGACGCCGGGGCTCTGTCTGATGACCGTCCACGCCCACCCGGACGACGAGTCGTCGAAAGGAGCGGGGACCGTCGCCCTCTACCACCGCCAGGGGATCCGCACGGTTCTCGTCTGCTGTACCGGCGGCGAGGCAGGGGACGTTCTCAACCCGGCCATGGACCGTCCCGACGTGCGCGGCCGCCTCCCCGAGATCCGGCGGGAGGAGTTGGCCGAGGCGGCCCGCATCATCGGCTACGACGAGATCGTCTCCCTCGGCTATCGCGACTCGGGCATGCCCGGGTCTTCTGCCAACGACCGTCCGGATTGCTTCGCCCGCGCCCCGCTCGACGAGGCGGTCGGCCGTCTGGTCGCTGCCATGCGCCGGGAGCGCCCCCACGTCGTCGTCGCCTACCCGGAGGACCAAAGCGGCTATCCCCATCCGGACCACATTCGAGCCCACGAGGTGGCGGTTGCCGCCTTCGACGCTTGCGGGGATCCCGCCGCCTTCCCTGATGCCGGGCCGCCCTGGCAGCCCGCAAAGCTTTACTACACACGCTTCTCCGCCCGACGGGTCCGGGCGCTGCACGAGGAGTTCGCCGCCCGCCGGATGGAGTCGCCGTTCACCGACGAGTGGCTGGCCCGGTTCCCGCTCGCCGACCCGGCCACGGCCGTCGTCGACATCTCCGCCGTGGCCGGTGTCCCCTTCGACGCCCTTCTCGCACACGCGACCCAGGTCGACCCGCAGTCGCCGTTCTGGTTTGGCCTCCCTCGGGACGTCCTCGAACGGCTCCATCCCTACGACGAGTACGTGCTCGCTCGGCCGGCGGTCGCGCCCGACGACGTCGCTTGCGACGACGTGGAAGCGGACCTTTTCGCCGGCCTGCGGTCACCGTCTAACATTCCGGACGCGTAGGCCACCGTGGCGGGCGCCATGCGTACCGACCGCGGCGACGGGCGACGACGATCACTGAGTGACAGGGCGAAGGAGGTCCCGAGATGGCCAAGTGGCTGACCCAAGAGTGGCTGGACGAGAGCCGCAAGCTCGCCGAGACGCAGCCGGAGCGACCGGGTGCGTCGGCCCGGATGCAGTACGTCGTGACCGGGGGGCCGGACGGCGACATCCGTTACTACTGGGTGCTCGTCGACGGGAAGCTGCTCGAGTCTGCAGTCGGAGACCTCGCCGACGCCGAAGTGACCCTCTCGCAGAGCTACGAGGACGCACGCCGCATCCAGAAGGGCGAGCTCGACGCCAACGCCGCTTTCATGCAAGGGCGCGTCAAGGTGACGGGCAACATGGCGAAGGTGATGTCACTCCTTCCCATCACGAACTCACCGGAGTACAAGAAGCTCCAGGAAGACATCACAGCGATCACCGAGTTCTGAACGCAAGGCGATGGCCGTCGAGCTCCTCCGGGCTCCCGGCCCATCCGCAGGCGGCGCTGGTGAGCGAAGCCCGCGCCTGGCGCCGGTATTAGGCCAGGTGGTCGCCGGGTGCAAGAACCGCTGGCGCGGGAGCATCGGCGACGGTCAGCGGTAGGTCGAGAGAGCGCCCAGGATGCCGAGATGGACCGCGCCAGCGCTCTGAGCGAGAATCAGCGCGACAACGGTCGCGCCGGCGGCGAGGACGAGCAGGGTGGCGGCGAGCATCGCCGCAGCCCGGGTGCTCCTCAACGCGATCCCCGCATCAGGTCGCGGATCTCGCGGTAGCCGATCAAGGTGACACCTGCCTCGTCGAGGGCGGCACGGAATCCCTCATCGGCCGTCGCGAGCGCATGGTCGTCGATGCGCTCGGCCCAATCCGGGGTCATGGCCCTCAGCTCGGCGGTGTCGACCGCGGGATGGATGTAGGCCTCGGTCACGCCCGGGGCCAGTGTCGTCAACGCAGCCGACAACGCCTGCCTGCTCCCGACGCCATTCGGCAGGAAGATGAAGTCGTCGGGGTAGAGCACCCCACGCGCGTCTGCTAGTTCGCGGAAGGGAAATCCGATCAGCCGGTCGGTCCCGGGGCCCGATAGTCGAAGCGGAAGTCCGAAGTCGTCGGCGATCTGCAAGTACACGTCGAAGAACTCGGCGCGCAGCTGCAGGGTGCCCATGTGGGAGTCCAGATGGCTGACGTCGAAACCCCAGTAGATCGCCCTCTCCACCTGCGCTCGGCACTCGCGATGGACCTCCTCGACGTCCGCGTGGTCCCAGACGTCGAGGAGCGTACGTGGGAAGCCCCCGTCGCCGTCCAACAAGGAAGGGGAGTCGGTGATCGGCCCCCACCGGTAAAGGTCGAGCTCGGCATTGAGCGTCAGGTGGACGCCGACGTCCTCACCGCGGTAGCGAGACGCGGCCTCACGGGCCCAAGGGCACGGGACCATGAGCGTCGCACTGGTCCCGAGCCCCGAGCGGAGCGCCTCGTAGACGCCGACGTTGGCGGCGTGGCTGGACCCGAGATCGTCACAGTTGAGAATGAGGAGCCGGGCGCCCGGTTCGTAGCCCAGCCGTTCGGCGAGCGTCGTCACCCTAGGTACGGTAGCGGGCGCACCCGCTCAGAGCGGCCGGGTCTCCGGCCAGCAAGGATGCAGACGTGGTTCCCGGAAATGCTTGACACTCTGCTGGTGCATCACTAGGGTCACCGGGAGCTTTCCCAGCTCAACCGTTCGACCCCCCGCCAACGGCGCGAAGAGCGCGGCTCGATGGCGCGCCGCTCAACTCTTCGTACCGGCCATACCCAGGGCGAGCCAGAGATGCGGCAAGCGACGAATCAACTCACGAACCGGGAGGGTCGACGTGCACCGATACGGTCACGAAACCATCGACAACGAGAGGCCGACCATGCGCCCGTCCAGGCTGCGCACCGCGCTAGCTGTCATCGCCACCGCCCTTCTGGGCGTGGTACCCCTCTTGGGCTCCGGTGCCGCATTCGCCGCCGGCACGTCGATCACCGGTCTCACCGGACCTAACCCGGCGCCGTCTGGCGCAGGGCAGACCGCCACCTACACCCTCGGGTTCTCGACGTCGGCCTCCGGTGCTCTCGCGGCGGGGACGGGCACGATCACCGTCAGCGCGGCAACGGGGGCGCCGACAACGGCCTTCCCCGCCACCGTGAGTGACTACACGGTCAACGGGGTCGCGGCGGCCGCCATCAGCCCGATCGCCCCGACGAACTCCGTCACCATCACCGTGGGTACGAACATCGCCGCGGCGAGCACGGCCACGGTCAAGATCGCAGGTGTCACCAACCCGACGAGCGCCACCACGTCGGCGACGCTCTCCGTGGTGACATCCGCCGACACCGTCGCGGCGACCACCGCCCCTTACACGATCACCGCTGCCCCGACCTCGGTGACCGGTGTCGGCAATCAAATCCTCGGGTCGACAACGACAGGCGCGACGACCAACTACGACACCTACTTCGAGACCTCTGCCTCCGGCGCGCTCGACGGCCCCGTGACCCCGGCCCCCGGCCCCGTCGCCGGCGGAGGGCACGCCCGCCCACGGGTGGCACCGGGGACGATCACGATCGACGCGTCTACAAGCGCGCCCGGCACCGTGTTCCCGTCAGCGGCAAGTGACTACGTGGTCACAGTGGACGAGAGCTTCGTCGCCGCAACCTCGGTCGCGCTCAGCAACAGTGGCCAGACCGTGGTCATCACCACGCCGATCGCCGTTCCTGCTACTACCTGGGTCGACGTCTACGTCAGTGGCGTCACGAACCCCTCGGTCCCCTCGGTGGTTGCCCCGCTTCACGTGTCGGGCGCCAAGAACCCCGCCGGGCTCGCTCCCGCGGACACGTTGAAGGTGTCGACTTCGTCGGACACCAACCCCGTGGCCTCCTCCGGCTACGCCATCACCTCGCCGCTGACCTCCGTGACCTCGGTCACGGGGCCCTCCCCGTCGACGAACGCCGCAGGGGCCAGCTCGGACTACACGTTCAAGTTCACGACATCTGCAACCGGCGCCCTGACGGCCGGGACCGACACCATCATCCTGGACGCCTCCATGGGGGCTCCGGGAACCGTGTTCCCGTGCACGGCATCGGACTACGCGGTCAACAGCGTCCCCGCGACGACGATCTCAGAGCTGACGACGTGCCCCACGGCCGGGCCGGCGGTGGAGATCACCGTGCCTGTGGGAGCCACGATCGCGAACGCGTCCACCGTCACTGTCACGGTCACCGGAGTGACCAACCCGACGAAGGTCTCTTCCACCGATGTCGTCGACGTCGGCACCTCGAAGGACCAGAACCCCGTTGCCACGCCGGCGTACACGATCGCGTCGGGTGTGACAGGCGTGGCGGTCAACCTGTCCACGGACACGGCTTCGGCGAGCGCAACGGAGAGTGTCACATTCGGCACCTCCGCATCCGGTGCGCTCGCAGCCGGTGTCGGCACGATCACGATCGATGCCCACTCCGGGGCTGCGGGCACGGTGTTCCCCGCGGCCCAGTCCGCCTACACCGTTGACGGCATCGAGGTCCCTGCCGCTCCGGTCCTTTCGAACTCAAACGCCACAGTCACGCTGACGACGGCGGGACCGATCGACGCTTCGGCGCCTGTCAGCGTCACGATCGCCGGGGTCACGAACCCCCCCACGGCTGCGGCCACCGATACATCGCTGGTCTCAACCTCGGCTGACCTGGCAACGGTGGCGAGCGCCCAGTACGCCGTGGTCGCCCCGATGGCGAACGTCGTCAGTGGTGTGACGGCCTCGGTCAGCCCGAGCACGGCCAACGGTACAGGGATCACCTACACGGTTGGCTTTACGACCTCCGCCGCCGGCGCATTGGCAGGAGGGACGGGCGCGATAACCATCACGTCCCACTTGGGCACGCAGTTCCCCTGCACCGCTTCGAGCTACATGGTCAATGGCGTTGCGGCGACCACGGTCACCGAACCGTCGACGTGCCCAACAACAGGGGACACGGTGACGGTGACCTCGCCTGTCAACATCGCCAACTCCTCGGCGGTCACCGTGGTCATCACCGGAGCGACCAATCCTGCAGCAGGCAACTACGTGCTCGACGTCGCGACGTCGGCGGACGCCGCCAGCAATGTCGGATCCAACTACTACGTCATCGGGACACTGACCACATCGCCTGGCTTGCCTGCCGTGGACAACATCTACCCGGACACGACCTCGGCGACCGCGGGCTACTTCGTGGGCTTCGAGACGTCGTCGTCGGGTGCCCTGACGTCCGGCGTCTCGACGATCACCCTCGACGCGCACACCGGTGCGGTCGGCACCGCCTTCCCGGCGTCGGCGTCGGCCTATTCGGTCAACGGCGTCCTGGCCTCGACGGTCGCGCTATCCAACGCGAACGGAACGGTCACCATCACGGTGCCAACCGACGTCCCGCCCTCGAACGCGGTGAGCGTCGTCATCGTGGGAGTCACTAATCCGTCGGTCGCATCGGCCACCGACACCATGACGGTGGCCACCTCGTCGGATCCTGTCGCCGGGACGACGCCGGACTACGCCATCGTCGTCCCGCCGACGGCGGTGACGAACGTGACCGGCCCAAGCCCCAACCCTGTGACGGCCGGTGGCAGCTCGCTGTACACGGTCGGCTTCACCACCTCTGCGACCGGTGCTCTCGCATCGGGCGCCGGAACGATCACCCTGAGCGCGCCTGCGGGCACGCTGTTCCCCTGCGCGACATCGGACTACACCGTTGACGGGGTGGCTGCGACCACGATCAGCGAGCCGTCCACGTGCCCGACAGCGGGTGACACCGTGACGATCACGGTGCCAGCAGGCCTGTCACCGGCGATCGGGAACAACACGGCCGTGACTGTCGTGGCGAACCATGTGACGAACGCGGCTCCGGGTTCCGGATACGTCCTCGACGTGGCGACGTCGGTGGACACCCAGCAGGTGGCGTCGCCCGCCTATGGCCTTTCGAGTGGCCTGAGCTTCCTGGACGGCCCGACGCTCAACAACGACCTTGTGAGCGCGACCGGTGTTCTCTACGTGGTCGAGTATGAGACGTCTCCGACGGGGGCCCTGACAGCGGGATCGAGCACGATCACGCTGACGGCACCGGCCGGGACGGTCCTTCCCTCCACCCCCTCTGACTACGTCGTGCAAAGCGACGCCAGCGGAATGGCCGTCGCCGTATCGGCGGCGGTGACGGGTGGCGGGACGAACAGCGTGACGATCACGGTCCCTCTCACCGTTTTCGCGAGTGATGACTTCGAAGTGGCGGTCGCCGGAGTGACGAACCCCTCGACGCCCTCGAACAACTACCAGTTCGTGATGTCGACCTCGGTCGACACTGTGCCGGTGCCATCTGGGCCGTACGCGATCGGCGAAGGCGCAGGCAATGTTGCGGGCCCGAACCCCACGCCGGCAACGGCATTGGCCTCGTCGACGTACGCCGTGACGTTCACGACATCCTCGTCGGGAGCGCTGACGGCTGGGTCCTCGACGATCACCCTCGACGGCTCGGTGACGGCGCCGGGGACGGTGTTCCCGGCAACGGCCTCGAGCTACGTCGTGAACTCGGTGGCGGCATCGAGCGTGATCGTGACCGGTGGTTCGCAGGTCCAGATCACCGTCCCGGTCAACGTCGCCGACTCCGGGTCGGTCTCCGTGGTCGTCACAGGGGTGACAAACCCGAGTGCCGGGAGCTACATGCTCGGCGTCGGGACGAGCGTGGACTTCGCGGAGGTCTACACATCGCCCTACGTGATCGGCTCGTCGGCCATCGTTACGGCCGGGCCTGCGCCGTCTCCGAACACCGCTGGTGCACCGGCGACCTATTCGGTCGGCTTCACCACGTCTGCCTCGGGGGCCCTGACCGCAGGGAC
>JAJZBS010000116.1 GCA_021851885.1 Actinomycetes bacterium
CCAAGGTCTCCTTCACCGGGTCGACGGCCGTCGGGGCGCAGCTCGCCGAATCCGCGGGGAGACACATCCTGCGGGTATCTCTGGAGCTCGGGGGCAACGCGCCCTTCCTCGTCTTTGACGACGCCGACCTCGATGCCGCGGTCGACGCAGCGCTCGTCGCCAAGATGCGCAACATGGGCGAGGCATGCACCGCGGCGAACCGCTTCCTCGTCCAATCCCCCCTTCTCGATGCGTTCACCGAGCGCCTGACGGCCCGCATGGCGGCCTTGCGCGTCGGGCGGGGGACCGATCCCGGAGTCGAGGTCGGTCCCCTCATCGACGAACGCCAACGGGCCAAGGTCGCCCGGCTTGTCGACGGCGCACGGGACGAGGGTGCGTCGGTGTTGTGCGGCGGTCGCGCGCTCGAAGGGGCTGGGTACTTCTATGCGCCGACGGTGCTGTCGGGGGTCGGACCCGAAAGCGCCGTTGCCAACGAGGAGATCTTCGGGCCGGTCGCTCCCGTCACGGGGTTCGGCTCGGATGCCGAAGGGATCGCGCTGGCGAACCGGACTGAGCACGGTCTCGTCGCCTATGCCTTCGTGCGTGACGTCGAGCGTGCGCTACGGATCGCCGAGTCACTTGCCTGCGGGATGGTCGGTGTCAACCGCGGGCTCGTCTCGAACGCCGCCGCTCCCTTCGGGGGCGTCAAACGCTCGGGGATCGGGCGTGAGGGCGGGCGTGAGGGGATCGAGGAGTACGTCTCCGTCAAGTACGTTGCGATCGACAGGCCATCGTCTGATCTGTCCCGGTGGCCGTGACCGGTTCCCAGGCGCGCCCACCCGAGGTGGGAGCCGGCAAGGTTGGATCTCGTGGGGCGACCGTGCGGCGCCAGCGCTTGAGGCTCCTCGGCGGGCCGGGGGCCTTCCGATCAGGGCGCAGGGCTCCCCGGGTTGCGAAGGTCTGCCGTTGCCACCGTGCTGGTGGTGCCCGATCCCGCCGGCGTGCCGACGCCGCCGTTCGCCGCGGACGGGATCGGGAAGCTGAAGGCCTCGTTGGCGCATCTGGCGGGAGGCCTGTAGTCGTAGACGATGTACCGGCCCGGATAGCGATTGTCCAAGAACACGTCGAGGGTTGACTGGTTCTCAAGGCAGACTTCGGCGGGATTATCCGTCGCGAAGTGCGTCAGGGGTCCTTCGTAGGTCGAGGAGGTGGCGAGCTGCGGTGGCGCATAGCCGGGAACTGGCGTCAGGGTGACAGGCGTACTGCCCCAGGTGCCTGTGTAGGTGAACTGCAAAGGACCCGTCGTCGTCGTGGTCGGGACCGTGGTCGTCGTGGTCGGGACCGTCGTCGTCGTGACGTTGCCGAGCGTCGGTCCCGTCGGCAGGTTCTTGTAGGGAGCGGCATTGCCCAGAAGGGCTGCCATCATGGCCGGGTCGTTGCCGTCCATGCCGAGCGCCCAGATCCCAAGCCCGCGCAGGTGGAAGAAGTTGGCGAGGTCGGCCTTGAGGGCGAGGGAGGTCGGATCGTCGAAAAAGACCTGGTGCCACTGGCCGTTGACCTGGTAGGAGCTCCACGGGGTGTCCGAAGTTGGGTCCCAGTACGTGGGAGCGTTGAGCTGGACGATCTGGGCATACGACATCGGCGTCGGACCCCCTTGCACCGCGGCTCCGGGGAACCCGTTGGCGGTCGCCCAGTCGTAGCCGTAGTAGGGGACGCCGAGGATGATCTTGCTTGCCGGGGCGACGGCCAGGTACTGCTCGACCGCTTGGACGTCGTTGAACGAGGGGCCGGTGAGCGGCGCGGTGGGCGACGGGACGCTCCGGCTGCCCATGTCGTAGGCCATGACGAAGAAGCCGTCCACCGACGGTGCCAGAGCGCCGATGTCGTAAAAGCCACTCGGGTCGCCGGCCGAGCTCGCGTAGGTGTCGACGGTCACCTGCCAGTGCGGGTCGACACCGTGCAGGAGGGTCGAGACCGTGGCGATGAGGTGGGTGAGGCCGGTGCGGTCCTGTGGCCCGGTCCCTTCGAAGTCGAAGTTCACGCCGTCGAGGTTCTTTGCCTGAAGGGCCGAGGTGAGCTCGGCCGCAAGGCGCCCGGGCACCGCTGGATCGCTCGCTAGCTGGTTGAGCGCGCCCTGGTCGAAGTTCTCGACGGTGAGGACGACGCGGTCTCCGGCCAGATGGGCCCGGGTGATCAGGTCGGCGAGGTCCTGGCTCTCGAATCCGTTCCAGCCACTGTCTGCCTGGTCGAGGGTGCCGTTGGGGTTCACGCCGACACCGAAATAGGCGAGAGTCGTCAGGCTCGACAGGTTGAAGCCGGCTGAGCCGGGCAGCGTCCAGTAGGGCGCGAACCCAAAGATCTCGTGGGGGCCGAGAGGCGCTCCTTGGGCGAGCACAGGCGGCGTCGGAAGTGGGGGCGCCGTCGCCGGGGCGAGGTGGAGGCCACCGTGATCACGCTGGTCGACGAGGGCGATCGCCGACGGGAGGGCCGGGTAGCTCACGGCGCCTTGCGCCGCCGCTCCGGCGGCCGGGCTCCTCGGGGCGACGAGCCCGCCGATGCCCCCGGCCCCTGCGGCGGCGATCACGACCCCTGCTCCGACAGTGAGAATGCGGGCAAGCGCCCCCTGGCCGTGACGCCCCCGCCTGCCGGCTACTGCCGTGGCGGCACGCGCTGAGACGGCGGCACGCGCCGAGGCGAGGGCACGCGCTGAGACGGCGGCCGAGATGCGTGCCGCGGCCAATGGCGCTTGGACCACCACGCGCCCGGCACGTGCGACGGGAGCCCGGTGCGCCGGGCCCTGTGCTGCCAGGATTGACGCCAGTGCGCTCAACTCGCTCGCATAGACCCGGAAGTGGTGTGTCTGGTGGCGCGTTGAGATGACGAGCTCGCGCTGGGGGCGACCGTCAAGTCCCGGTTCGATCACCGCGATTCGGGCATGGCGGACGCGTCGCCATGCGACGCCGGCCCGGGCGTCGCTCGCCCGAAAGCCCACCGGCTCGTCCCCGCTGTCGGCCGTCGCGCGGCTCCCGGCCGCCGCCGGCTGGGGGACGAAGGCTCCCTGGGGCGAGACGTCGAGATGAGCGCGGGTGTAGGTGCGCACCACCCCTGGAGCGAGGTCGACGCTGTAGCGCACCTCCCCGAAGCGCGTTGCGCGGATGCTCCTGCGGATCGAGCGCTTCATGTCCGGGTGGCGTCTCCCGGCTGGCTCTGGTCGCCGGCCAACCGGCAAGGATCCACAGCCCGCAGGGGGATCGGTGTCGGTCCAGGACGGCCACTGAGGACCCGGGCCGCCCCGTTGATCCTTCGGCCGAGGCGGTGGCCTGGCCAACGCGGCCGAAAGACGAGCCTGTCGCAGGATTGGGCATGCGGTCGCCTGCAGCCGCGCGGCGTCAACGTGGCGCCCGCCGCATCTTCCAATGCCCAACCTGCCCGGTCATCGCGTGTGATCGGCCTCCCCCGAGAGTGCCTACCATTGTCGACCGTGGGCCTGGTGGGCGCAAACCACCCCCGCGGGAGCGTCACGGGGCACCGGACGCGGGCCTGGGCTGGGGCCAGTGGCGAAAGATCCCGGGAGCGTCCCCCCGACGCAGCTTCGCGCACCGCGATGTGCATGGGAGCCGGGTCCTAGCCGCTGTAGGATCGGGCGATGGCCACATGGCCTGGATCCGAATGGGATTAGGGTGGCCTGCGGGGGTCAGATGAGATGCTCCGGGCGGAACGGATGACGCGCTCTGAATCGTGGAGTGCGGCCTTGCGATGCCTGTCCCGACGCGAAGGGGAGGCGGATTGATGCTGTTCGTGGAAGGTTTCCGCCTGCTCGTCGTGCTGATCGGCGCGATCCTGGGCCTTGAAGTCGCCAAGGGCGTCAACCCGAGCTCTCTTTCGATGGCCGCGGGAACGGCTCTCGGCGCACTGATCGCCTACGTGGTCGGCGGCGTGACGGGGCGGCGCATCGACATCGAGATGCGCCGGGTCACGCGTCGGTTCCGGGACGTCCCTCCTGCCGAGATCTTCGCCGGGAGCCTGATCGGCATCCTCGGGCTTCTCCTTGCCCTGGCAGCCGGCGCTCCCGTCTTCGTCCTCTGGCGTGCTCCCCTTGCCGTGCTGACCGTCGTTCTCGTCGCCTGGATCCTGACCTTCTTCGGGGTGCGCGTCGGGGTGATCAAGGGCCAGCAGATAGCCGCGGCGGCAGGGCTGTCCCGCCGCCTCGCTCCGCCGTCCGACCTCTTGCCCAAGGAGTCGATGCTGCTCGATGCTTCGGCGTTGATGGACCGGGTCGTCCTGGTCCTCGGGGAAGCGGGTCTGTTGCCGCGCGTCGTCGTCGTCCCGCGCTTTGTCCTCGATCAGATGCGCAGCATCGCCGAAGGGCCGGACCCGGTCGCATCCCGGCGGGCTCGCAGGGGCCTGGAGTCTCTCGACGTGTTGAGCGGGTCGTTCGGTGTGCACGTCGAGGTGCCCGACGAGGAAATCGTCGAAGCGCGCCTCGTCGAAGACAAGGTCGCGATACTGGCCGACCGGATGGGCCTGCGCGTCGGCACGTGCTCTGCCTCTCTCGTCGCTCGCGTCGGGGGGGAAAGGGGATCGGTGGTCGATCTGCGCCGACTCACCTCAGACCTGTCACCCGACCACCTCCCCGGAGAGCGACTGGTGGTCGATCTTGTGCGCCCAGGGCGCCAGCCGCGTCAAGCAATCGGCTACCTCCCCGATGGGGAGATGGTGGTCGTCAACGACGCTTCGCATCTCGTCGGCCAGTCCAACGTCACGGTTGTGGTTGCCTCGACGCGCCCGACGAGCCAAGGCGTTCTCGTCTTCGGTCATCTGTCGTACGAGGATCCCCGCGATCTGGACTTGCCGGAGCGAGAAGAACTCACGTCCGGCGACCGGCAGGAGGACGGAGGGACCCGCCTTCGCCGCCCCGACGCGCGCCACAGCGCGAAGCCTTCCCTCGCGACGCGGCGATCCGATCAGGGAAGAGGAGTCCCATCCGCACGCGCGGCAAAGGTGCGCATTGCTGGGGGGACCGATGCGGACGGTGAGGGCGCCGCAAAGGGAGACCCAGAAGGCAAACCCACCAAAGTGCGTGGCGCCTAGGACTCTGCCGGCACCGGTTCATCCGATGCGATCCGCCGTCGGCGGCAGGAAGCGCTGTTTCTGCCGCAAAGAAGAGCGGCACCGGTGCGCCGCGAAGAGCGGTTGATCCGGATCGGCGTGGTGCTCAGGTGGCGGCGACGGCGGCAACGAGCTTGGTGAGGCTGTCCTTTGCGTCGCCGAAGAGCATCGTCGTCTTTGGGTCGTAGAGCAGCTCGTTGTCGATCCCTGCGAAGCCGGGCCGCATGCTCCGCTTCAGGAACACGACGTTGGACGCCTCGTCGACGTTGAGGATCGGCATGCCGTAGATGGGGCTTCCCGGCGAATTGCGAGCAGCCGGGTTGACGACGTCGTTGGCGCCGACGACGAGCGCGACGTCCGCGGTCGGGAGCTCCGGGTTGGCCTGGTCCATTTCCTTGAGCTGTTCGTAGGGCACGTTTGCTTCGGCAAGAAGGACGTTCATGTGCCCGGGCATCCGCCCCGCCACAGGGTGGATGGCATAGAAGACCTCGACGCCGTGCTTGGCGAGCTCGTCGGCCAGCTCGCGAGCCACATGCTGGGCCTGGGCCACCGCGAGCCCGTATCCGGGGACGATCGCGACTTTGCGCGAGTAGGCAAGGAGCACGCCGATGTCTTCGACGGTCCCGGCCTTGACGGACCCGCCCGTGGCTCCCTCCATGGACCCACTTGCGGTGATGACGCTACCGAAGGCGCCGAAGAGGATGTTGGTGATCGAGCGCCCCATCGCCTTGCTCATCATCCGCGTCAGCAGGGTTCCCGAGGCCCCGACGAGGGTTCCTGCGACGATCAGGACGGTGCTGCGCAGGACGAAACCCGTCGCCGCGACGGCGATGCCCGTAAAAGAGTTGAGCAGGGAGATGAGGACGGGGACGTCCGCTCCTCCGATCGGGAGGACGAATGCAACGCCGAGCACGAGGGAGAGGGCGAGGAGGGCGATGACGGCGATCGTCGAGTCGGTCCCGAGCCCTGCCCCGACAAGAGCGAGGATCACGACTCCGAGAGCGGCGTTGACGGCTTGCTGGCCCGGGTAGGTCAGGGGGCGCCCGGTCATGATCTCTTGAAGCTTGGCGAAGGCCACGACGCTCCCCGAGAACGACACCGATCCGATGAGGACACCGGCCAGTACCTCCACGACCTGGTAGGTCGCCGGATGTGCTCCGGCCTCGCGGGAGAACTCCGAGATCGACACGAGAGCCGCTGCCGCTCCGCCTACCCCGTTGAAGATCGCGACCATCTGGGGTATCGCCGTCATCTTCACCATGCGGGCAGCGGGGACTCCGATCGCGACGCCGACGGCGATCGCGCCGACGATGACGCCGAAGTTGGTCAGCCCGTCGACGGCGAAGGTCGCACCGATGGCGACGGCCATTCCGGTGGCGCCGATGATGTTGCCGAGGCGCGCTCCCTTCGGGGAGGAAAGGCCGCGCAGGGCGAGGACGAACCCGACTGCCGCGATGAGGTAGCAGATGTCGATGATGTTCTGCCGCATCAGCGGGCGCTCCCCGCGGCGTTCGCATCAGGACCGTCGCCGTCGCGCGCCCGATCCGGCGGCTGGCCGGGACGGCTCTTGCTCTTGAACATCTCGAGCATGCGGTCGGTGACCACGAAGCCACCGACGACGTTGACCGTGGCGAGGACCACGGTGATGAAACCGAGCGTGAGCTCACCGGCCCCGTGGGCGGTGCCGGTGACGATGATGGCGCCGACGAGGATCACACCATGGATCGCGTTCGTCCCCGACATCAGCGGCGTATGGAGGATGCTCGGCACCTTCGAGATGACCTCGAAGCCGAGGAAGGCCGAGAGGATGAAGACCGTGATGAGCTGGAGGATGCTCGTGTTTGCCAAGGTCGTGCCGATCATGCAGATGCCTCCTCGAGGAGACGGCGGGTGGGTTCGTGGGCGACTTCCCCGTCCCGCAGGACGCAGCTGTCCCGGACGATCTCGTCGTCGAAGTCCGGCGCCAGCGCCCCTTCGGAGACGAAGAGGTCCACAAGATTGGCGACGTTGCGAGCAAGTAGCAGGCTGGCGTGGTTGGCCATGGTGCTCGGGACGTTCGTGACGCCGTGGATGACGACGCCCCCGACGTCCGTCTCTTCCCCGGGTCGCGTGAGCTCGCAGTTGCCGCCGGACTCGGCGGCCAGATCCACGATGACCGATCCGGCGGTCATGCGCTCGACCATGTCGGCTGTGACGAGCACGGGTGCTTTGCGCCCGGGGACGGCCGCCGTCGTGATCACCACGTCCGAGGATGCCACCGTCGCTCCGATCAGCTCCCTCTGTGCAGCGAGGAACTGTTCGGACTGTTCCCGTGCGTACCCCCCGGCGCCTTCCTGGGTTTCCAGCTCCAGCTCGACGAAGGTGGCCCCAAGGCTCTCGACCTCCTCCTTTGCCGCAGCCCGGACGTCGTAGGCACGCACCACGGCGCCGAGGCGCCGGCATGTGGCGATTGCCTGGAGCCCCGCCACGCCTGCTCCCAAGACGAGGACCTTCGCCGGGGGCACCGTTCCCGCCGCGGTCATGAACATGGGGAAGAACTTCGGGAGTTTCTGGGCTGCGAGGAGGGCGGCCCTGTAGCCGGAGACCGTCGCTTGTGACGAAAGGGCGTCCATGCCCTGCGCCCGGCTGATCCGTGGGACGAGGTCGAGACTGAAGACCGTCACCTTCTTGTCGATGAGGCCACGGAGCCCTGCGAGGTTCGCTGCGGGCTGAAGGAAGCTGACAAGTGTCGTGTTCTCGGCGAACAGCGCTCCCTCGGCCGCTGTCGGCGGTTGGACCTTGATGACAAGATCAGCCTGGGCGAGAAGCGACCCCACGTCCCCGACGACGGTTGCGCCCTTGGCCCGGTAGTCCTCGTCGCTATGGCCAGCCGGTTCGCCAGCGCCCGCCTGGACGGTGACGTCGAAGCCCTTGGCGGTGTAGCGAGCGATTGCGTCTGGGACGAGGGCCACCCTCCGCTCCCCGGCGCGGATTTCGGTCGGAACGGCGACGCGCATGGATGCGGTCTAGCGCGTCATGATGTCGGACGACCAGTCCGCGGGCTCAGGAGGCTCGCTGCGGTGTCCAGGAGTGCCCTGGACACCTGCTCAGCCTTTGCGCCCGCGCCGGCCCTTCGAGCGCAAACGGAAGCCTCGGGCCGCTTCGTCTCGCTGCGGATCAAGGGGCTCTTGCTCCCCAGCCTGCTCGCCCGACGGTGCGGCCCCGGTACCTGCGGCCGGGGAATCCTCGAAACCCGGGGCCGCCGGAGCGGGCGGCGGAGGAGGTGGGGGGGCTGTGGCAGCGCGCGGAGCCGCCGGATCCCCGACGGCGAAACGAACGGCCGGAGCGGCATTCGCCATCTCGGTCGCCTTGTCGACCGACATGGGGGGAGCGAAGTAGAAACCCTGGGCCGTGTCGACGTGCAGGCTCTGGAGGGTCTCGATCTGCGTCAGGTTCTCCACTCCCTCGGCGAGGACGCCGATGCCGGACGCATGGGCCATCCGGGTGACAGCTTCGATGATCCCGCGATTGAGGCCCGGGCCCCTCTCGAGGTGGGTGACGAAGTCACGGTCGATCTTGATGGTGTCGACCTTGAGGCGGAACAGCGCCTCCATCGACTGCCAGTTCTCGCCCGCGTCATCGATGGCGAGTCGGACACCGAGTTGGGAGATCGCCCGCAGCTCTTCGTAGGCGGGACGGTCTGCTGCCGACTTCTCGGTCACTTCCAGCATGAGGCGGTCGGGGTTCATACCGGTGTCGTCGCACGCGTCGCGAATGGCCCGTGCCGCGTCCTGCTCGCGCAGCTGGACGGGAGAGCAGTTGACTCCGACCTGGAAGCGCGACGGCCACTCCTGGGCGTGGCGGCACGCTTCGCGCACGATCCAGGCGCTCAGCTCCAGGATCTTGCCCTGTTCCTCAGCCCAGGGGATCAGAAGCGAGGGTGGGATGAGGCCCCGCGTGGGGTGGCTCCACCGGACGAGAGCCTCGAAGCCGAGCACTTGGCCCAGCGTGAGGTCCACGACGGGGAGGTACTCGAGCACGGGCTCACCTTCCGCGAACGGGTGCTTCTCCTCTTCGTCAGCGGGTGCGCGGACCCCGCTAGGCGAGAAAGTGGTCATCGTCCCATCCCCCCCGAGGCTCCCCTGCCTCGCGCGTCTCGTTGATCGCCATGGTGCAACCTGTCCTTCGTCTGACGCCCCGCTGGCGGGCCATGTTACGGCATGGATAGCTTTCGTGCCCCTGTGACGCCCTGGTCCGACGCCGCAACGTCCGAGGGCAGAAAGCGCCATGCGGTGACGGCACCCTTGCAGTGCGTACAGCCGCACAGGACCCTAGCGCACGATTGCCAGGCACGCTTGCTGCCACCAGCCGTATCCGCGCCCTCGCCCCGGCAGGCCTGCGTGGACCTCGGCGCCCCGAGGCCGGCTCTACCACCGACGATCCCGGGGAGCCACCAGGCCCCCCGGGTCCCAGGGCCCACCCGACAACTCGCCTGCGCTCCGGTCCCGGAGGCGGCCGTCGCTCTGGACCGGGGACCCGATCAAAGACCCCTCGCGCCGTGGTGCCCCATGCCGACGGTCGTCCGGCCGCCCGCTCACCCGACGGACTGGCTGCCCGCCCGGTGCCGGCCGCCCTCTCGCCCGACGGACTGGCGGCCCGCCCGGTGCCGGCCGCCCCGGTCGCAGCC
>JAJZBS010000117.1 GCA_021851885.1 Actinomycetes bacterium
CGCGGGCTCTTTGGACGAGCCCCCGCACGTCGGGAGGCTCGGGCGCGTGCGCTGGCACGTTGTCTTCGACGAGGTCCCAGTTGTCCTCGAAGGTCCCGGCGATGTCGCGCAGCGCTGTCGGTCGGATGCCCGCGGCGAAGAACAGAAGCAGGCTGCGCTCGATCGCTGCGTCGGCAAAGAGCTCGTCTTGGAACGCCGACCAGCGCTGCTCGAAGGACACGCTCGAGCTGACCTCGTCGAGGACTTCCACGCGAGGCGGGAGGTGGGCCTCGATGGGATGTTCGGAGAGGATCCGCTGCGCGAAGGCGTGGAGCGTCCCGATGGCCGCTCCGTCGAGCTGATCCAAGGCCCGCTTGCACCGCAGGGCGTCGACGGCTTCCTCCTCCTTGGCAGCCCTGGTGCGCAGCGCTTCACGGATGCGGTCGCGCAGCTCTGTGGCCGCTCTGTCCGTGAAGGTGATGGCGGCGATATTCGCGAGCTCGACGTCGCCGCGGGTCACAAGCGACACGACGCGCGTCACAAGGGCCGACGTTTTGCCGGAGCCGGCGCCGGCTTCGACGAACAGGGTCGTGTCGAGCTCCTCGGCAATGCGCTCTCGGTGGCCACTGTCTGATAGCACCGGACACTCGTCGTCCTCGACCGGATTAGTCATTGCCTGGCACCTTGCGACCTCACCCGCCACCTCGCTCGCTCGTGTCCGGTCCCGGTGCTCCGTCGCTCGTCGCCGTATCGGGGCGCAAGAAGAAGGAAGCGACCGCGGGATCCAGTTTCTTGCGGTCCATGCGCCGGGCCAGGTCCCCGGTGCCGAGCGCATCCGGGTCGCAGTAGGGACACCCCGACAGACCGGCCGTGGCGAACTCCCGGTCGTCGGGGGACGGAGGGAACACACCGGATTCGATCCCGTGGACCACGCGCCCGACCTCCGCTCCCACCTGCGCGAGGACCTCGTCGCTGACCGGGTAGCCGATCTGGCGGAAGTTCTCCTTGGCGGACGTGAACCAGTAGGTGGCGTGGACCGGCGCCGCAGGCGAGCCTTGGTGGAGCCGCGCCGCGAGCGCGTAGACCACGAGCTGGATCCTCTTACCGCCGCTCCCGGGATTGTCGGCGCCGATGTCGGCAAAGCGATCCGCGCGCCCGGTCTTGTAGTCGATGACGTGGAGCCCTCCGCCTTCCGTCGAGTCCAGTCGGTCGGCTTTCCCGCGCAGGCGCAGGGAGCGGCCGTCGCCGAGCGCGAGCTCGACGGTGCCGATGGCAGCCCCCGGGAGCCCGAAAGGCAGCTCCGCCGCAACGGGTCGTGCGCGTCGCTGCGCCCGGTAGGCGCTGTCTATTTCCAAGAAGCGCATGAGATCGGCGGCGATGCGCCTCCGATCGGCATGCCAGAAGATCGGGCGCCCGACCAAGCCGGCCCTCTCGTAGCTGTCGCAGGCATCCGACGTGATCTCCTGAAGGCGATGCGCATCGGCGTCGGTCCACGGGTCGTCCGGCTGCGGCCGCATGTCCGGTGGGCGTGCAAGGACTTCCCGCATGAAGGACTCGAGGACCCCGTGCACGAGCTCGCCGCGGTCGCGCGCATCGATCGCCCATCGGTCCTCGGGGTTCTCGACGGCCTCGGCGCCCAGGACCTCGGTGACGAAGTAGGAGAACGGGCACTGGGCCCACGTTTCGATCCGGGACGCCGAGCTCACGCCGTCGACAGGGGAGGGCAGATCGAGCCCCGCGAGGTTGCCGTCGAATCGCGTGAACCGAGAGCTGTGGCGCGCGATCGCGGCCTCGACGGACGCAGTGAAGGCATCGTCCCCGATCCGCCGCGCAGCGACGACGATGTTGGCGGCGCTGTCGCGACCGGCGAGGAGAGCCTGGAGGCGGTGCTCCTGGGAGGTCGCCGGGAAGGTTGCCCTCCGGATCCCCGCTTCGAACGAAGGGACGTCCTCGATCCACGGTTCCGCCGTCTCGAGAAGATCCCCGCCCACGATATGCCGGCCGGCCCAGCTCGATGCCAGTTCATTGACCCAGCGCGACGGAGCCCGTTCTCCCCCGCGACGGAGGTCGCCGCGCGGGATGCACAACACGTGGCGGCCGGCGCCGGCGAGCGTGGCGAGGAGATCGTGGTGTTGAGCGGCGATCGCCTCGGTCCTGAGCGCAAGGTCTCCTCCGGCGATTTGACGCTGCGCGTCGTCCAGGAGGACGTCGTCGTGCACCCGTGCCGGATAGGAGCCCTCGACGAGACCGAGGACGATGACGAGGTCGAGCGGGAGCCCTACCCCCATGGGGACCGTTCCGACGAGAACACCATGGCCGATACGGCCCTCACGGGCGAGCAGCCCGTCGAGCTCCATGTTGAGGGTCCGTGCGAAGACGTCGAGCCGGACTGGGCCTTCCACATCGGATAGCCGGGCGAGTCGATCGAGCGTGTGCGCGACGCTCTGGGCCGCTTGCTGCTGCGCGACCGGCCACGCCGATTGGGCGTCAGCATCGCCGATGAGCGCCTTCATGCGGTTGCGCGCCCATGTGCAGTGCTCGGGCCAGCTTCTGGCATCCGCGGCCGCTCTTGCGAGATCGTCGATCAGCCCCAGCATGAACCGGCGGAGCTCCCGAGCGCGTGCCGCGTCGTCGCGCGCTCGGGCTCTAGCGTGGTTGGGCGGGCCGGTGGAACCTTCGGCCTCCCGGTGGGCGGCTTCTGCCTCTCGGGCGGCTGCGTGGCCGGCGAGGAGGTGGTCCCAGTCGTCGCGCCCGGCGACCACCCCGGCTTCTCGCGTGACCCGCTCCCACGCCGCCACCGGGACGGGTTGGCTCTCGTGGTGCATGGGAGCGCCGGCCAGCCAGGCGAAGACGTCAGATCGGCGGAACCTCGACGCCGGCAGCGCCAAAAGGCCGACGATGGTGCGCCCTGCAGCCCGGCTCGCGACGGGGACGACGGAGGCGCCGCTGTGGGCGATCCCCGCTGCCGCCAGTTGCTCGTGGACCAGCCTGGCGTAGGGGGCGTGCGTAGCGTAGAGGATGCCGATGCGCTCCAGGGGGGTTCCCGATCGCGCCGCGGCGATCACCTCCCGCACGGCAGCACGGACCTCCTCGTCGGGATCGGATGTCACGACGATGCGTGCTTCGGATCGCGCAGCCGTCCCGGGCCGCGGGCCTTCACGCTCATTGACGATGCCGGCCCCGGTCCTTCCGATCACATCAGATTGAGGCGCAACAGCGTCGGGAGCGATACGGCGCAGAGACGCGACGACGGGAGTGTCGGCGTGGGTGTCTCCGGTCGACCCGGCGAGGACGGTGAGGTTGGTGCGCTTGCCGACTGATGCCAGGAAATTCGCGGCATGGAGGGAGAGCTGCTGCGGCAGGTAGACGACGACGGTTCCGATCTTCGCCTCTGTGCCCGGCGGGGAGTCGAGCTCCGCGCATGCAGCGGCGAGGAGGTCCTCTTCGTCCGAGAACCTCGGCTGCAGCAACGAGCGCGCCGCCCTGTGCAGCCGGACGATGTCGGCCACCTTGCCCTTCTGGGCGGCGAGGGCGTCAAGTGCTCCCGGCGAGACGTCGCGCAGCTCCTTGTACGCCGCGACAAGGGCGCTTTCCGTCGCGGGGTGCTGGGCCACCGGGGCAAAGACCCCGGGGTCCCGTTCGAGAGCCGAACGCAAGGCGGCGGCGATCACCGGCGTGGAGACGGGGCGTCTCCCGCCGGCAGCGACACGCCCTGCGCCCAGGAGCTCGGCAAGGCGATAGACCGTGAGGAACGAGACCGCTGCAAGCCCGGCGCCGGACGGCGAGATCGGGCCGTGCGTGCCGGAGGCCAGGAGCCGGCGTGTCGCCACTCCGACATGGTTCGACGGGACGACGACAGTCACCGGAGCGAGCGCGTCGTCGGCCTTGCCGGCGGTGATCGCCTCCCGGAGGGCGGACAGCGCTGGCGGGCCATAGCTCACCCATGCGACGTCGACCGGCACCCCGCAGATGCTACGGGTGCGCTCTGACAGTCGCCTGGTGGCTCACGGCCCTGTTCCGATGACGCCGGCGCACCGCAAGCGTGTCGCTCACCAGTTGCAAGACGCGGGCCGGGGAGATGGTCGTCGACAGACGCGCTGCCGGGCGCACCGGGAGGGCCGCCCATCGCGTGTAGCCCCGCGCGCGGGCCTCGACAAGGAGCTCGACGTCGAAGGCGAAGCGATCTTCGACGAGGTTGGGTACGACTGCGTCGACGACGGCACGGCTCATGAGCTTGATACCCGTCTGCGTGTCCGGAGCGTCGAGAGCGAACAGAGCGCGGACGAAAAGGGCGTAGGCGCGCGAGGAGATCCGTCGCACGATGCTGACGTCGGACAAAGCGGCGCCGTGCTTGGTGCCGAAGACGATGTCGTTGTCCCCCTCCATCGCCGTGTCGATGAAGCGCTCGAGCAAGGTGAACGGGAGGTCGCCGTCGGCGTCGATGAATCCACGCCAGCGCCCATGCCCGGCGACCAGGCCCGCCCGCACGGCGAAGCCTTTGCCGTGATTCGTGCCGAGCTCAATGAGCCGGATCCTGTCGTCTTTGGCCGCCATCGCCCGCACGGCAGCCGCGCTCCCGTCGGTCGACCCGTCGTCGACGACGACGAGCTCGAAGGACCGTCCCGTCCCGCCGAGGACGTGCGCGGCTTCCTGGACGTTGGGGCCAAGCCGGGGGCCGGTGTTGTAGGCGGGGATGACGACCGTCACGTCGACCTCGCCGATCGGCTGCGGACGGACCGTGCCTGACCCGCCACCTGGTTCGTTGCCGTTGCCGTTGCCGTTGCCCGGCGGCCGGCGGCGGTCGCCGCTCACGCTGGGCGAGCGGACTGTGGTCCCTGAGCTTCAGGGACGGTCGGGCGCACCCCCCATGCCCCCTTGCGGACCACGGGCGCCAGCACGCCGCGCCCGGTCCAGGCGACGACCGGCACGAGCAAGCGCATTGCGAGTGGCCTCAAGACGATGACGATGAGGGATCCGAGTGCAGCCCCGGCCACGAGGTCGCCAGGGTAGTGGAGCCCGAGGTAGACGCGGCCGAACATGAGCACGAGACCGAAGACGGCCGCGACGATGGCCAGGATGCGGAAGCGGCCGATCCACAAGCCGGCGACGATGGCTCCCACCAGCGTCCCGTGGTCACTCGGAAAGCCGAAGTCCTTGCCGTGCTGGACGAGCTGGTCGACGTGCGGAAGGGCAACGAAGGGACGTTCGCGCCCGAATAGATGCGTGAGCGGTTGGTTGACGGCAAGTGCGACGAGGGTGCCCGCGCCCGTCCAGACAGCGATCGAGACCTTGTGGACCCAGTCCGGGTCTCGGCGTGCCAGGAGCCAGGCGGCGACGAGGATCGCGATCATGACGAAGATGCCGCCGTCGACGGCGTAGGCGCGCATGAAGCCGTGCAGCCATGCCGTATGGCGGGCGAGATTGTTGATATCCCGGAAGAGGCGGGTATCCATCGGGTAACAACGTAGCCATGTCCGGGGCCGGTGCACTGGCAGCGGGCCTGTCGGTGGGCCGGCGCGTCGCTGACTGCGCTGTCACCCGCAAGGCTCCGCCCTCCTGGCCTTCCAGGGAGGTTCCCAGTTGGCTCCCAGGTTGTTCCCAGGTTGTTACAGCAAAATGACGAACCTAGCCTCTATGGCCTGACCTACGACCCCGGCTTCACCGGCTCGTCGGGACCGGCGATACGGGGCGGGACCCAACCGGACCAACGCGCACGACAAGTGGAAAGGAAACAGGCTCGATGAAGATCCTTGTGCTGGGGGGCGACGGTTATCTCGGGTGGCCGACCGCGCTACACCTATCGCGTCTGGGTCATGACGTGGGCATCGTCGACAACTTCGCCCGCCGCCAGTACGACCACGAGATGGGCGTCGACAGCCTCGTCCCCATCGCTCCGCTCCACCAGCGGGCACGGCGCTGGCAGGAGCTTTCCGGGCAGAGCCTTGCAATCTTCCCCGTCGATCTCACCGACGCCGCCCGGGTCCATGCCGTCGTCGGCGAGTTCGAGCCGGAAACAATCGTCCACTTCGGCGAACAGCGGTCGGCCCCGTACTCGATGATCGACCGGTCCCACGCCGTCTACACCCAGGTCAACAACGTGGTCGGGACCCTCAACCTGCTGTATGCAATTGCCGATGTCGACCCGTCGATCCATCTGGTCAAGCTTGGGACCATGGGCGAGTACGGGACCCCGAACATCGATATCGAGGAAGGCTTCATCGAGATCACCCACAGGGGCCGGACAGATGTGCTCCCGTTCCCCAAGCAGCCCGGCTCCTTCTACCACCTCTCCAAGGTCCACGACAGCCACAACATCCAGTTCGCATGCCGGATCTGGGGCCTTCGTTCCACCGACCTCAACCAGGGAGTCGTCTACGGCCAGGAGACCGAAGAGACGGCTCTCCACCCGGATCTCGCGACCCGTTTCGACTACGACGCCGTCTTCGGGACGGTCCTGAACCGCTTTGCCGTCCAGGCGGTCGCGGGGATCCCACTCACGGTCTACGGAGAAGGTGGCCAGACGAGGGGGATGCTCGACATCCGTGACACCTTGGCCTGTATCGAGCTTGCCATCGACAATCCCGCCGAGCGGGGCGAGTACCGGGTCTTCAACCAGTTCACCGAGTCATTCTCGGTGAACCAGCTCGCCGAGATGGTCGCGGCGCTGCGTCCGGGCGCCGAGATCGTCCATCTCGACCCGCCGCGAGTCGAAAGCGGCAGCCACTACTACCGCGCCGCCCACACCAAGCTCCTCGACCTCGGGCTCGTTCCCCACCTCCTCAGCGACGGTCTCCTGGAGTCCGTCATGCTGGTCGCCGACAAGCACCGCGACCGGATCGACCCCGGGGCCATGCAGCCGACGGTCGACTGGCGTCGCACGTCGAACACCGTCGGTGACGCGCGGGACCCCGTCGCCGAGCCGGCCTGATCCCGCGCGGCGGTCCCGTTTCCTAGGGTCCGGCGGTCCCGTTCGGGCCGCAGGAGCGGGGGTCCCACGCCGGGAGCTGGGTCGAGGCCGCCGTTGGGGGAGGGAGCTGGGAGGAGCTTGTCGACGTCGCCGGCGCAGTCGTCCCCGTCGACGAAGGGGGGGCGACTGCGAAGTTGCTCCCCGTGACGACGGTCACCTGGTCTCCAGAGGCGACCGGGCCCTGGCCCACGACGACGACCCCGGTGAGGTCGGAGGCGACGAGCTCCGCCTGGGCTTGGTTGCCGGGTGCGTAGTAGACGACCGTCTCGACGACCGATCCGCCGGCTTGGGTGTCACCGATGCCGGTTACGTCGAAGCCGAGCGACTGGAGGGCCGCGCTCGTGTCCGCTGCCTGGTTCGGTGCGCCTGTGCCGTTGAGGACTTGGACACGCACCGACGCCGGGACGACCCCTTGGGACGCAGCGGATGCCGATGTGCCGAGGAACTGGTTGATCGCCTGCTGGTCCTGTGGCTCCGATGGAAGGACGACGAGCCCGTCGTTGAAGCCTTTGTAATAGTAGGTGCTGTTGTCAATGACGACCGGCAGCGTCTGGGAGGGAACGTTCTGGGCATTGACATGGCGGAACGTGCGCACAAGGTCGACCATCTCACCAAGACTGAAACCGGAGTCGACCTGGAGCTGGGGAGCTACCGTGCCAAGGATCGAGTTGATCGTGGCCAGGTTGGACAGGCCGCGGCTTTGAACCTCGGAAGCGAGGACGCGCAAGAACTCGTGGTCCCGCTTGATGCGGCTCAGATCCCCCATGCCGTCGTAGTTCCACTGGCTGTTGGCGTAGTAGAAGAGGTGACGCGCCCGGACAACGGCGAGGGCCTCGAACCCGTTGAGGTGGTGGCATCCGGCCGTGGTGATGTTGAGCTGTGAGTAGTTGTCCTTGACCGGGTCGGGGAAGTACATGTTGATCCCCCCGAGGTCCTGGACCACGTTTTGGAAGGTGTCGAAGTTCAGCTCGACGAAGTGGTTGATCGGGATCCCGAGGTCGTCCTCGATGGTCTTGACCAGCTCGTCGGGACCCTGGTTGAGCGCCGCGTCAACTCTCGTCATGTTGTTCGTGCCCGGGATCGGCAGGAACAGGTCCCGGGGAATCGACAAGATCGAAGCGGTCTTTGTGCGGGGGTCGAGATGGAGGAGCATCGTGACGTCGCTGCGGGCGCCCCCTACCTGCGAGCACGATCCGAACGACGAAGCTTGCTGGCCGTTGAGGGCGCAACGTGAGTTCGACCCGACGAGGAGGATGTTCTCGGGTTGCCCGGCGACCGGCGCGATGACGCCATGGACGGTGACCCGCTTGATCTGACTGTTGCGGTACTGGATATAGGCGAACCCCGCTCCGACGACGATGAGGCAGACCAGCACCAGCGTGCTCGCGGCGAAGAGCAGGCGGCGCACCCTCCTATGGCGCCTCCGGCGTACGCCGAGCTGGGCGAGGCCGGAATAGGGATCGCCGGCTACGAGGCCCCCTTTGGAGCGTCCGTGATTGCCGCGGCGCCGAGAGTGGCTGCCACCCGGCGAGTGGGCAGGGGGATTCATGGCCGACGAGGCTACCGTCCCAACCACCGGATTCGTATGCATCGCCTAATCTCGCCGCAATGCTCGCCCATCGTCCGGGGCCCAACCTTGGCACGCGGGAGCGTGGCGGGAGGTGGAGCCGCCGCCGGATCCTGGCGTTCGCCCTGACGCTCATCGTCGTCGTGGCGGTCGCCATCGGCGTCGCCGTCCAGGCCACACGCTCCTCGGGGCCGTACTATGCCCTCACCAACAGGTCGTTTGCCGCCGAGGCGTGGCCGGCGGTCGTGGCGTCGAACCGGGACGCCGCCACCTTGGCGTCGGTGCTGGACAACGGTCCGTCGATGACCCGCTCCCAGCTCACAGGCCTCGTGGACGATCTGGCTTCGTCCACGGCCGCGACGCAGAAGACAGTGGCGACAATCACCGTGCCCCACACGGATGCCGGGACGGCGGGCCTGATGGGAGAAGCGGTCGTCCTGCGGGCTCAGGCGATGGCGACGTTTCGCACGGCGATGCTCGGGTTGCTGGCGGGTGGAGGGGAGACAGCGGTCGCAGCAGAGCTCGCCCACGTCGGTGCGCTCCTCGCCCGCGGCGACACGGACTACGCGCGCCTGCGTCAGGCGTTGCGCCGGGCAGCGGGCCACCAAGGCTTGCCTGGCTCCCGGTGGGTCCGGAATGCCGCTCAATGGCAGGTAGCCGCTCTCGATGGCTACGTGGGGTCGATTGCGGCTTCCTCGTCGCTGGCCGCCGTGCACGACGTTGCCGTCGCGACAGTGTGGGTCACGCCGTCACCCCTTCCGGGGGGAAGCGGGGCCAGCGGATCGTCAGGGTCCAGCTCGGCGCCGTCGGGGACGTCTCTCCTGCCGCCGACCGGGACGCTTCAGGTATTTTCTGTCGTCGCCAACAGGGGCAACGTCGACGAGACCTCGGTGACCGTCGTCGCGACCCTCCAGGTCCAAGGCGGCGGATCGTCGCCGGTCGTCCGGCGCGTCTCGGTCTCCTTGAAGCCTGGAGGGAGCATCTCGATCCACTTCGGGACCTTCCGCGTGCGCTCGGGCTCCACCTACGTCCTCACCGTTGTGGCCGGACCCGTTGCAGGCCAGGCCGCGAACGGAGACAACACCGTCTCGGACACCTTCCAGATCGGCATCTGAGAGGCGGCACCTGAGAGGCGGCACCTGTGCGGGTGTGCCGGCGGGCAGCGGCCGAGCTGGTCGTCAGTGGGCCCGCTATCCCGGCTCGCCGGGATCGTCCGGATCGACAGGGCCGTCGATG
>JAJZBS010000118.1 GCA_021851885.1 Actinomycetes bacterium
GGGCGCCTCAGCGGGAGTCGCGAGACTGCGACGGGACGGCATCGCCGAAGTCGAGGAGGGAGAAACGTTCGGCGACGACGTTGGTCCCACCCCCGGTCGCGGACCTGCCCCCGGCCGCGGACCTGCCCCCAGCCGCGGACCTGCCCCCAGCCGCGACACCACCTGTGGCGGCCCTGCCCGCGTGCTCGACGCGCCCTTTGACGACGAGGGCGGGGGCACTGCGGGCGACGTGGCGCCAGCGGATCCACGCACCCGGCGAACAGATCACGTTGACCAGCCCTGACTCGTCTTCGAGGCTGAAGAACACCGTCCCTTTGGCCGTCGCCGGATGCTGGCGGTGTGTGACGACGCCGGCGACGAGCACCTTCTGGCCGTGTGGGATGTCCCCGAGCGCAGCGGCGGGCACGATGCCCATCGTGGAAAGATGTGGGCGCGCCAGCTCCATCGCCCCGGGGCCGGTGCAGATGCCGGTCGCCCAGAGGTCGGCCGCCACCCCTTCGAGCGGCGTCACCTCCGGCAGCTCCGGTGGGGCGTCGCCGAGGATGACGCCCGGCAGGCGCTCTGCGCTGGCTTGCGCAAGAGGGCCGGCCGCCCAGAGGCGGCGGCGGCGCACCGACAGGTCCCGCCGCGCCCCTCCATGACCGCGTGCGGCCTCCGGATCGCTGCCGGCCGTCCCGGTGTGGCCGGGCGATCCCTTCCCCGTCCCCCCCGCCCGCCCGGGCAGCCCGTCGAGGGCTCCTGCGGTCGCGAGCGCTTCGAGCTGGGCGCGCCCCAAGCCGGTGCGCCGGACGAGATCCTCGATGGACCGGTAGGGGCGCTGCGCGACGATCCCGTCCGCGGCCTCGGCCGAGATCGAACGCACGGAGGAGAGGCCCAGCCGCACGGCGGGCTGCGTGCCGCTTTCCGGGGACTGCCCTGGGGGCCATTCGAGGGTCGCCTGCGTTCCCGAATGGCGGACGTCGACGTGGCGAACCTCGACAGCGTGCCGTTGGGCGTCGCTCACCAGGGTCTGCGGTGACCAGAAGCCCATCGGCTGGGCGTTCACCAGAGCGGCGCAGAACGCCGCCGGGTAGTGCAGCTTGAGCCAGGCGCTCGCGTAGACGAGGTAGGCGAAGGACACGGCGTGGCTCTCGGGGAACCCGAAGCTTGCGAAGGCCGACAGCTTGGCGTAGATCTCCTCGGCCACCTCACCCGTGATGCCCCGTTCCTCCATGCCGCACAACAGACGCTCCCGCAGCATCTCCATGCGCGCCCCCGAGCGCTTTGCGCTCATGGCCTGACGCAGCTCGTCGGACTCGTCGGGCGAGAACCCCGCAGCGTCGATGGCCATCTGCATGAGCTGCTCCTGGAAGAGAGGGACGCCGAGGGTCTTGCCCAGTGCGCGCTCCAAGAGCGGGTGCGGCGCACGGGCAGGCTCCTGGCCTTCGCGGCGCCGGAGGTAGGGATGGACCGAGCCCCCCTGGATCGGGCCGGGACGTATCAGGGCGACCTCGATGACAAGGTCGGAGAAACGCCGCGGCTGCAGGCGGGGGAGGGTCGCCATCTGCGCACGGCTCTCGACCTGGAAAACCCCGATGGTGTCGGCCCGGCACAGCATGTCGTAGACGGCGTCTTCTTGTTCCAGCTCGGCGAGGTCGACGTCGACGCCGTGCGCGGCGGCGACGAGGTCGACGGCACGGTGCAGCGCATCGAGCATGCCGAGGCCCAGCAGGTCGAACTTGACCAGTCCCACGGCTGCGCAGGACTCCTTGTCCCACTGCAGCACGCTGCGCCCGGGCTGGCGCGCCCACTCGACGGGGCACACCTCGACCACGGGCCGGTCGCAGATCACCATTCCCCCTGAGTGGAGGCCGAGGTGGCGCGGGTAGCCGGCGATGCCGGCGACCAGTGGCCCGATCGGCGCCGGCAGGCCGGTGCCCGGCTTCTCGCCCCGTTCGACGGACTTCGTCCACGCGTCGATCTCGTCGTCTGGATGGCCGAGAACCTTGCCGAGATCCCGGATCGCGGAGCGTGGCCGGTAGGTGATGACGTTGGCCACCTGGGCGGCGTGCAGCCGCCCGTAGCGTTCGTAGACGTAGCCGATCACCTCTTCGCGCCTCGACGATTCGATGTCGAGGTCGATGTCGGGAGGGCCGTCGCGCTCGGGGCTCAAGAAGCGCTCGAAGAGGAGGCCGAGGGCAACGGCGTCCGCCCGCGTGATGCCGAGCGCGTAACAGACCGCCGAGTTGGCCGCCGAACCCCGGCCCTGGCAGTAGATCCCGTGTCCCCGGCAGAACTCGACGATGTCCCAGACGACGAGGAAGTACCCGGCGAAGCCCAGCTTGGCGACGACGGTGAGCTCGTGGTCGATCTGGGCCCAGGCTCCCCGGACGCGCTCTGCCCCCCGCGGGCCGTAGCGCTTGGTGGCCCCTCTGCGCACGAGCTCCGCGAGCCAGGTCTGCTCGTCGTGCCCGGGCGGGACCGGGAAGTTCGGGAGACCGGGCGCGACCAGGCGCAGGTCGAAAGCACATGCCCGCCCGAGAGCGGCAGCCTGCTCGACGGCGCCGGACCAGCGGGCGAAACGCCTTTTCTGCTCGGCACCGGAGCGGAGGTGCGCCGTGGGCGCCGGGGGCAACCACCCTTCCATGCCGTCGAGCGTGCGGCGGGAGCGGATGGCGGCGAGCGTCGTGGCGAGGGGGTGGCAGCTCGGGGTTGCATAGTGGACGTTGTTCGTCGCGACGATGGCGACCCCCGCCTGCGTGGCCAGCAGCGCCAGGGCATCGTTGCGGGCCGTGTCGACAGGGTCGCCGTGGTCCCAGAGCTCGACCGCGACGTTGTCGCGGCCGAACGCCTCGACCAACTCGGCGAGCCTCCGGGCGGCCACGGCTGGTCCTGCCGTGACCACGGCAGCGGGCACGGGGCCCTTGCGGCAACCTGTCAGGACGAGCCAATGGCCGCTTCCCGCCTCCTCGTGCCAGGTGGCGAGATCCTCGACGGTCATGCGAGGGGCCCCCTTGGCACCTCCTTCCAGGTGCGCATGCGAGATCGCTCGGGAGAGCAGCGCATAGCCCGTCCGGTCGCGAGCCAGGACGACGAGATGCCGCCCTGCGGGGTCAGGCACACCGGTGCGCGGGGAGCTGCCGGGAGAGAGGGTGAGCTCGGTCCCGATCACAGTCGGCATGCCGACCCGCCGGGCGGCCTCGGCGAAGCGCACGATGCCGTAGAGGCCGCCGTGGTCGGTGAGGGCGAGGGCGTCAAGGCCGAGACGCACCGCCTCGTCGACCAGCTCCTCCGGGTGGGATGCACCGTCGAGGAAGCTGAAGTTGGAGTGGCAGTGCAGCTCGGCGTAGGGGACGCGGATGCCCTGCCGCCTGACCTTGGCAGCGCCGTCTGCACGTTGCGGGCGCATGGGACCGTGCGCAGGCGGGTCCAGGGAGGCACCGGGGTTCAGTCGTAGGTCGCTTCGATCCACCATCCCCCTCCTTCGCGCGCGAGCAGGTGCGCCGCGCCCCCGGCCGTGACGACCTGGATGCGGGCCCTGCGGCGGTGCCGGCTGGTCCACCACCGCTCGTCGGCCGGCCACGGTCCCGCCCATGCCGCCACGGGCTCCCATGGCCCGCCGCCGGCCGAGATCCGGGCCGGTGGAGCGGTGATCGCTCCCCGGGCGGTGACGCCCACCGACCGTGCACCGGCGTCGAGGAGAGCTGCGGGCTGGGGAGGGTCGAACACGACGACGGGCAGGGGCGGCGGGAGACGCCCGGGCCACGGCGGCCCCCCGGCTTGCTCCTTTGGGCCCTGCACGTAAGAGCGGGGCAGCTTCCCGGCCCAGGGGACGAGCCGCGCCCATTCCGCGGGGGACCGCCCGCCCTGGAGGCGACCGAAGAGCACGTTGCCGGGACCGACGATCTCCTGGAGGGCGCGCAGTGTCTCGGCGGTGCGTTCGGCGGCTTCCTGCGTCTCCCCCCAGAATCCGGCCTGGCGGGAGAGGTGCCCGGCGTGCGCTGGCACGGGACCCGACGCCGTGGCCCCCGGGCGGGGGGCCGTCTCACGGTCTGCGCGCCGCCGGGGCCGGTCTGCCGGGCGTGGGGGCCGGCGGATGCCGGGCAACTCCCCTGCGCTGCCGGCCGCCACGCGATGGCATGCAGCCCCGTCGGAGCCGAAACGGGCCGCGACGTCGCCGCCGTCCAGGCCGGCGAACATCCCGAGAGTCCGGATGCCGAGGCGCACCAGGAGATCGGCCATGTCGGGCCGGCCGAGGTCGGCGACCGGGAGGGGGGCGAGAAAGGACGCGGTCGCCCCGGGCGGGACGACGAGCACCTCCGGGGTGCGCTCTGCCGCCATCTGCGCTGCGACAACAGCCGCGAACAACCCGTCCGCTATGCCGATGCCGGCACGGCCGGCGCCGGCCAGCCCGGCGGCGGCGAGCGCTTCGATGATCCGGGAAGCCAGCGGCGTCTCCCCCCCGAAGTAGCGCACCGGCCCCTTGCTCGGGAGGGCGCACACCCCCGGCCGGATGGCGTCGACCCAGGGGCAGAAGGCTTCGACCACCGCGAGGACGCGTTGGAAGGCACGCTGCGAGCTGCCTCCCTCGTCCTCCTCTTGGAGGGGGGGGCAGGAGACGACGACGAGCCGTTCAGGCTGCTGCCCGGGCCTGTCCATGGGGCGCCCCCGCTAGACGCCCCCGCCCGCCGCCGCCATCGCCGGAGCGACTGCCGGCAGAAGGCCCGGGCGCCCAGCAGGTCCCGGTAGCCACAGGAGGTGATGCCGCGCGCGCCCTGCCTCCCCTCTCCCCTCGGAGACGATCTCGGTGCATCGTGCCCTGAGCGGTCCCTCGTCCCCGGCCCCTTCCCACGTGGCTTTGGTGATCGTCAAACGGAGGTCGGCCCGCCCCGGCCATGCGGGGCCGAGCCCGCCGTTGCGGGCGAGCACGACCAGGACCGCTCCTTGGCGCCGGATGCGATCGTCGAGACGCCGGGCCATCGCGGGCTTGAGCGTCCGCGGTGGCTGCAGGAGGACAACATCGGCGGCGTCCGCCACGGTGGCGGCAACCTCGGCCCAGCGCGCACCGGGGCGGGGGACCAGAACGGTGCGCTCCAGGCGCAGGCCGAGCATGGTCGCGGCTGCCAGGCCGGGGGCGTCCAGGCCGACCAGGGCACACCAAGAGCCGGCGGTCGACACCGCGCTCAGGAGCGAGAGGGCGAGCGTTGTCGCTCCCGTGGCGCCGGGGGCCGAGGTGACCGCGACGGCCGTTCCGCGTCTGAGCACCCCGCCGGGGAAAAGAGGGCTCAGGGCGTCCGGAAGCGGCAGGGACCGGGCTCTTCGCTGGGAGACCGGTGTGACCCGGGCGATCACGTGCGGATCGAGCGCCGGGCGCGCCGGCCGGGCTGGGAGGGGTGCCGTCGCAGCGGGTGGCGTCGCAGCGGGTGGCGTCGCGATAAGGCTGGCCGGAGCGTTCACGGAGGGAGCATAGCGAACATATGTTCGTAACGAGGAACCGCCGACGGGCCCGGATCACCCCGGTTATCCTCGCTGTTGCCAGGCCGTGCGAGCCACGAGGGCCGAGAGGCCTGTCAGGAGGAGTGCATGGTCCAGCCGCTGAACATCACCGATTCCGTCCGGATCGAGGCCGCTCCCGACAAGGTCTGGGACCTCGTCGCCGACGTGACGCGCATGGGCGCCTGGAGCCCGGAGACGACAAAGGCCCGGTGGCTCGCTCCCACCGGCGCACGAGCCCCGGCCGTGGGCGCCAGGTTCCGGGGCGCCAACAAGCGGGGCATCGTGCGCTGGTCGACGACGTGCGAGGTGATCGCAGCCGACCGGGGGCGCACCTTCTCCTTCGTGCGCCCTGGGCTGGACGGGGGTTGTGAGTGGCGCTTCGTGATGGAGGACGACGGCGGTGCCACGGTGCTGACCGAGCACATGGTCCAGCGCAAAGGCCCACCCGCCTTCATGCAGGTCGTCGGCCGGCTCCTGTTCGGATCGCAGCGGGAGCAGCAGCTGCGTGACGGCATCCGCACGACGATCGAGCGCGTCAAGGCTGCTGCCGAGTCCGCTCCGGCGTAAGGCTCATGCAGGGCAGCGGATCCCGGTGCCCCCGAGGCCGCAGTAGCCCTGCGGGTTCTTCGCCAGGTACTGCTGGTGGTAGTCCTCCGCGTACCAGAAGGAACCCTCGATGCCGACCTCCGTCGTGACCGGCCCGAACCCTGCTGCTGCGAGGGTCGCACCGTATGTGGAGAGCGACGCGCGCGCCGATGCAAGCTGCGCTTCACTACTGCACAGCACGATAGATCGGTACTGCGTGCCGATGTCGTTGCCCTGACGCATCCCCTGTGTGGGGTCGTGGCCCTCCCAGAAGATGCGCATCAGCTCGCCGAAAGGAAGATCGCCCGGGTCGTAGACGACGAGCACGACCTCGGCATGGCCGGTCCGCCCCGTACAGACGTCTTCATAGGTGGGGTACGGCGCCGTCCCCCCGGCGTAGCCCACGGCGGTGACCCAGACGCCGGGATGGCCCCAGAACATCCGTTCCGCTCCCCAGAAGCACCCCATGCCGACGACGGCCCGTTCGAGGCCATCGGGAAACGGCGGGGTGATGAGCCGCCCGTTCACGCGGTGGGCGTAGGTCACAGCGTCATTTTACGCGTTGCGCCGTGTCGACACTGCGCCCCTACGATGAATCCCCATGACAGTACGGACCGACCTGGATGGCGATGTCGCGATCGTGACAATCGACCGTCCCGAGGTGCGGAATGCCGTCGACGGACCGACGGCGACCGCCCTTGCCGATGCCTTTGCCCGTTTTGCCGATGACGCGGCCCTTGCTGTCGCGGTGCTCACCGGCGCGGGCGGGACGTTCTGTGCAGGTGCCGATCTGGCGGGCATCGCCGAAGGGCGTGCGAACAGGGTGAGCCTCGACGGGGACGGGCCGATGGGGCCGACGCGCATGATGCTCCCCAAGCCCGTCGTCGCAGCTGTCGAGGGATACGCCGTGGCAGGCGGCCTCGAGCTCGCCCTCTGGTGCGACCTGCGGGTCGCGGCGGACGATGCCGTCTTCGGAGTCTTCAGCCGCCGCTTCGGCGTGCCCCTCATCGACGGCGGGACAGTGCGCCTCCCTCGCCTGATCGGCCACTCGCGCGCTCTTGATCTCATCCTCACGGGACGCCCTGTCGCCGCTGCCGAGGCTCATGCCATGGGCCTGGTGAACCGGCTCGCCGGCAAGGGACGCTCCCTGGAGACGGCAGTCGAGCTGGCACATCGGATAGCGACGTTCCCGCAGTCCACGATGATCGCGGACAGGAGGTCTTCGTACGAACAGTGGGATCTCGACACCGGGACGGCGCTTGTCAACGAAACCCGCGGCGGGCTCGACGTCTTGCGAAGTGGCGTTGCGCGCGCAGGGGCCGAGCGCTTCGTCTCGGGGCAAGGGCGGCACGGGGCCGGTGCCTGACCAAGACGGCGCTCCCCTCGCCGGCGCCGGAGTGGCGGCTGTGGCAGGCCCGGCGCGCACCGGGGCGGCGGAACTGCGGGGTGCTGCCATCCTCGTCGAGGGGCTCGTCAAGGTGTACCGGGGGCCGGGCGGGCTGCGCGCTGTCGACGGCATCGACCTCACCGTCGGCGAGGGGGAGCTCTTCGGCCTCCTCGGGCCGAATGGAGCGGGCAAGACGACGACTGTCGGTGTGTGCACGACCCGTATCCGCCCGACGGCGGGCCGGGTCGCCGTCGGTGGCATCGACGTCGTGGCACAACCTGCCCGGGCCAAGCGGTCGATCGGGGTCGTCAGCCAGTACAACACCTTGGACCGGGCGTGCACCGTGTGGGAGAACCTCTATCTGCACTGCCGCTATTTCGGCATGAACAAGCGCTCGGCTCGCGCGCGTTCCGACGAGCTTCTCGCCATGTTCCAACTCGGTGACCGCGCCAAGGCATCGGTGTTCGCCCTCTCGGGAGGCCTGGCCCAGCGGGTGCAGCTCGCCCGTGCGCTCGCGCACTATCCCCGCGTCCTCTTCCTCGACGAGCCGACTGCAGGCCTCGATCCACAGAGCCGTCTCGCACTGTGGGACGTCGTGCGAGACCTGCGCAAGACAGGCGTGACGGTCTTGCTCACGACGCATTACATGGAAGAGGCGGACGCCCTATGTGACCGGGTTGCCGTCATCGACCACGGGAAGATCCTTGTCTGTGACCAGCCCGACCGCCTCAAACGCCAGCTCGGCGCGTCCGTCGTCGTCCACCTCCACCTCGGGAGCGCCGCCGTGGGAGGGAGCGTGACGGCCGATCTGGCGGCCGATCTGGCGGCCGAGCCCGGTGTCCTTGCCGTCGAGCCCACTGAAGACGGGCTGCGCGTCCTCGCGTCAGCCGGCGACGGGCTCGTGCCGCGTATCGTGGCCGCAGCAATGGGCGTCGGCTTGACCGACCTGTCGCTGACCGAGCCGACGCTCGAAGACGTGTTCATCAAGCTCACGGGGAGGGACTTGCGTGACTGACGCCGTGCCAGGCGCTCCGGCAGGGGCCGTCGCAGTCGCCGGGCCGCCTGCGACGCCGTTCCGGGCCTTCGCCGGGCTGCTCCGCCGGGACCTGCGCGTCCAGGCTCATAACGTCTTCGAGTTCCTCGTCCGGACGCTCATGCAGCCCGTCCTGTTCGTCTTCGTGTTCACCTATCTCTTCCCGAAGATCGGTCAAGGGTTCTCGGTCGCGGTCGGGGCGACGGGTGGAGCATCCGGCGCGGCCCCTGCGGCCCACGGCGTCACGTTCGCCACCATCCTCGTCCCGGGCCTCGTCGGCATCGGCGCGGTGTTCGCCGGGATCACGACCGTGGCCCTCCCCCTGTCGGTGGAGTTCGGCGCGACCAACGAGATCGAAGACCGGATCATGGCTCCGTTGCCCGCATGGGCGGTCGGTTTCGAGAAGATCGTCTACGGAGCGCTCAACGGGCTCATCTCCGCCGTCATCGTCTTCCCTCTCGTCTACCTGGTCCCCGCGACGCCGGTCTCGGTCCACGTCGGCAACTGGCCTCTTTTGATCGGCGTCATCGTCATCGCCTGCCTGACGTCGGGGGCACTCGGGCTCGCGCTCGGCTCGTGGGTCCAGCCGCAGAAGATCGGCCTCCTCTTCGGGGTGCTCGTCCTCCCGCTGAGCTTCCTCGGTTGCGTCTACTACCCGTGGGCGCGCCTCGGTGCCGTGCGCTGGCTCCAGGTCATCGTGCTGGTCAACCCCATCGTCTACGTCAACGAAGGGCTGCGCGCGGCGCTGACGCCGGGGATCCAGCACATGCCGGCGTGGGCGTTTCTCGGTGGGTCGGCGCTGTTCTGCGCAACGCTGCTCGTCGCGGGGCTGCGGCTGTTCATGCGCCGCGTCGTGACCTGAGCCCGGCCGCCCCGGCACCCGGCGTGTGACGTGTG
>JAJZBS010000013.1:0-38284 GCA_021851885.1 Actinomycetes bacterium
GAGGGCGGCACCTCGGAGGTGCTGCGCAATCAGGTGGCCGAACGCATCCTCGGTCTGCCCCGCGACGTCGAGGTCGACCGGGGTGTCCCCTGGGACCAGATCAAGCGGGGGTAACGGCGCGAGCAAGGGCCTCGCCGCTCCCGCGTCCCAGGATACGGGCCCGGTCCCTGGTGGTGATCGTGGGCCGGATCAGGGCATGCACGCCGGCTGGACGTGGCTCGCAAGCCTGGCCGCCGGATTGGCGTAGGAGTAGATCGCCCCGCGGTTGCAGGCGATCCAGGCTCCTGGGCGCCCGTCGAGGCCGCTTCGCAGCGCGGAGCTCCAACGCACGACACCGAATCCGGCCACAGGCGTCGCTGCCGTCGAGCTGAACTGCCATGGCCCGAACATGCCACCGGGAAGCGACGGGGGAAGCGACCCGAGGCCGCGGGCGAATGTCTGCGGCGTGAGATCCGGGCCCGCGGCCTGCAGACCGTCGAAAAGCAGGAGCAGCGACGCATAGAGGAACGGGAACGTCGGGATGATCCGGCCCGTCGGGTCGATCACCCGGAACACCTGGTCGGCCTCCTGCTGGTGAAGGGGCTGGTCTTGGTAGCCAAGGGCGATCGCGTGCGACCACTGTTCGGGATGCTTGCCCGGAAGGGACCGGGTGATGCCGTCGCTGAAATCGGTGGCAAACCACTCCGGGTAGTAGTTGGCCTGAGTGGCATCCGCCGTCAGCAGGAATGGCGAGATGAAGTCGCAGAATGCGCAAATGACCGTCGTTGCGCCAGAGCCCTGCATGCGCGCGATGGCCGTCGACGCCTCCTGCGCAAGAACCTGACCGCTCTCGGAGTAGCCGACGTTCGCCGCGACGTGGACACCCGCTGCGTTCAGGTCGGCCACAAGTGCGGCGGTGCAGGTATCGGAGTCGGGGCTGTCCGGGTGCACGATGCCGAACACCCGCGTCGTGTGGCGCAGGGCCGCATCACCCGCGTAGATCGCCGGGAGTCCCGCCATCGAGCGGCTGATCACGGCGGCCATTCCGGCGGCCTCGTTCTCGCAGGTTGCAGCCGTCGAATAGTAGTAGGGGGCGTTCGCCGCCAAGACGCCCTGCGGTTCGCTGTAGGGGGTGAAGGAGAGGATCTTCTGCTGGGCCAGCGCCTCGTCGTAGACCTCGGTCGAGTCGATCGCAGATACATCGGCAAAAGCACCGAGCGTCTTTGCTTGGATGGCATCGGCGACCGCCGTGGCCTGACCACCGCCCTGGAGCTCGGTGACGAAGTCCCCCTTGCCCTGGTAGGGAACGAGCTTGACCTTCCTGCCGTACAGCTCAAAGGTCTTGTTGAACTCGTCGATGTACTGCTGCAGCGTCGCGACGGCCTCGTTGTCGGTGCCGAGGACCGACTTCGGGATAACGCTGTAGATCGTCTGCAGTTCCGCACTTGCCGAGCGGCGGTAGGTGATGGTGATCGTCGACGGCGTCACCCCGGGAGCCGTCGCCCCTCCGTTGTTGCCGTGCCAGTTCGGCTCGCACAACGGCGCGTACCGGGACCAGGGCACCTGGCGCACTCCCGGCCCGCAGGCGATGCCGCCGATGGTCCTCCCCGCCGACCCCGCCGGCAGGGCCGGGGTGAACGACACGGCTCGGGAGCCCGAGATGCCGGACGTCGTCGAGAGCGATGGCTGGAGCTGGACGAGGATCACGACGATCGCAAGGCCGACGGCGAAAGGGCCGTAGCGGCGGGCAAGCATCTTCGTGACCGGTACTGACCGCTGTGGGGATCTCGTCGTGTCGCTCATGCCGCTGTCACCTGCCTGCGCCCACCGTCCGGGACCGGGTGATCGACGATTGGTCGGCCCCCAGGTAGGCCGCGACGACGGCCGGATCGTCGAGTACCTCCGACGTCGGGCCCGACGCGATCACCGATCCAAGATGAAGGCAGACGAGACGATCCGCGATCGACGCGACGAGAGGGACGTCGTGCTCGATGACGACCATTGCCGCCCCCGTCTGTTGGCGCAACCCCGTCAGCAGCTCCCCGAGGGCTTCGGTCTCGGTTTGTGCGATGCCGGCCGAAGGCTCGTCGAGGAGCAGGACCCTCGGTTCGTGCGCCAGAGCACAGGCAAGCTCGAGCAGGCGCCGCGTCCCGATCGACAGTTCCGACACCTTGTGATGGCGCCACTTGCCGAGCTCCATCTCCGACAAGATCCCGTCGACTCGGAGCGCCACATCTTCCTCCGACTCGCGCACCGCGTTGACTCCCAGCGCACTCGCCAGTGGGTCGCGCACCTCGACGGAGCGCTCAAGGGCGATGGCGAGAGCGTCGGCGACCGTCAGAGAAGGGAACAGGCGGGCGTCCTGGAAGGCTCGCCCAAGCCGGCGCCGTGCGCGCTCTTGAGGTGGGAGATCGGTGAGCTCGATGCCCCCCATGAGGACCCGGCCCTGGTCGGGCCTGACGAAGCCGGAGCAGACGTCGAACAACGTCGTCTTGCCGGCCCCGTTGGCCCCTATGACGCCGAGGATCTCCCCGGGTTGCACGGCGAAGCTGACATCGGTCAATGCGGCGACTCCCCCGTAGCGCTTGCCCACACCCGCCGCGGCGAGGGCAGGCACGGCGAACGTCCCGTGGAGCGGACTGCCTGTCACGGCGGGCCGAGCGGTCCTCAACCCCGCAAATGGACCCGTCGACACCGGTGGAGGCGGCGGGGGGGGCGGAGGCGGAAGGGGCGGCGGAGGAGTGGCGCTCGCCGGCCGCGGGCCGTGCGCGCTGCCGACAGGACCGGGCTTGCGCAAGAGCGCCTCCACGGGGTCGAGCAGGCGGGCAAGCGCCTCGGCCGCGATCGCCGACGGACCCGAGACCTCGGTATCGGGCGCCGTACCAGGTGCCGCCGGCTGGTGGAGCTTCGCGCGCGCGGCGGCCTGCAAGAAGACCGAGCGGAGGAGCTGGGGCTGGCGGACGAGAGAGGGAACCGGCCCGGTGAAGCGCACGCGCCCGCGGTCCATGAACACAGCCCGGTCGGCGATCGCCGTGGCGACGTTGACGGACTGCTCCACGACGACGACGCTCATGCCGCCGGCTGTCAACGCCCGGATCACGTCGAGCAACTGTGCAACGACAATGGGGGCAAGTCCGAGCGACAACTCGTCGACGAGCAGCAGCTTCGGACGGCATAACAGGGCTTGGGCGAGCGTCAACATCTGTTGCTCCCCACCGGACAACAAACCGGCTCGAACGTGATAGCGGCTCTTGAGGATGGGAAAGACGTCGAGCATCTGCTCCAGCGCGCTCGCGGCGAAGTCAGGAGATGTGTGCCGCGTCGCCCAGCATGCCAAACGCAGGTTCTCCGCAACGGTGAGCGACGAGAAGGCGTCGCGCCCACCGGGAGCGAGCACGAGACCCACCTTCACCCTTTCGGCAGGGCTCATTTCGGTGACGTCTCGGCCGGCGAAGACGATGCGCCCTTTGCCGGGGGCCATGAGCCCCGACAAGACCCGCAACAGGGTGGACTTGCCCGCACCGTTGGTCCCGAGCAGCGCAAGCACTTCGCCCTCGGAGACGTCGAGGTCGACGCCGAAGAGCACCTGAAGGGCCCCGTAGGAGGCATCGATCTCCGAACAGGAACCGAGAAGGACCTTCTCGGCGCGCGGCTCGGCCGCCGGCGCGCCGTCTCCGGCGATTGTCCCCCCTCCGCCGCCCTCGGCATTTGGCTCCCCGCCCGCGCGATCGCTCGCTGCCGTTGCCTGGCTACCGCCTGCAACCGGGGTCCCTTTGCCAAAGGCTTCGAGAGCTTCGAGGGTCTCGAAGCGCGCCGCGGCCGCATGCGCGGTCTCGGCTGCAAGTGGCCCGTGAGCTTCGGCGGTGGACCCGTCCGGTTCGACGCTTGCCAAGAGCTCCGACTCCGCGTCTCCTGGCGCGGGGAGGCCGCGGCGCGCGGCCAGCATCCCGACAACCCGGTCACGCGCATCCACGAACAGGGCCCCGAGCCCGTCGGGGAAGAACATCGGAACAAGAGTCAACCCGAGACCGATGAGGAGGTACTGCCAGGCGCCCGGGACGAAATACGAAACGCCCTCGACGAACATCGCGCCCACGACCGCTCCGGGCATCGACCCCAGCCCGCCCACGACGACCATCGCCACCGCGAACAAGCTGAGCTCGGGCGGGAAGCCGTCTGCCCCAATGCCGCGCAACTGGACGACGTAGAGCCCTCCGGCGACGCCCGCCAGAGCCCCCGAAACGGCAAAGGCCGTCAGCTTCGCCCGCAGGGGGCTGATCGAAAACGCCGAGGCGGCGCGCGCGTTCTCCCGCACCGCCAGGATGACCCGGCCTGCCCGGCTCCGGCGAAGGTTGCGCGCGATGGCATAGGAGCCGATGAGGGCGAGGAGGACGACCTCGAACAGAGTGCCCGGTGAGGTGAGGTCGAAACGCCCCGCCAGGGTGCCGGCCGGGACATTGGCAGGGTTGATGACCGGGAAGTTGGCGGAGTTGAGAAGCCAGTTCGACACGACGTCCGCGAAGGCAAGCGTCACCACGGCCAAGTACAGGCCGGGAATCCGCAACGCCGGCACGCCGACGAGAAGGGCTGCCAGCGCCCCGACGAAGCCCGCCAAGGCGAGGGCTGCGAGCAGGTTCAACTGGAAGTGGGCGATGAGAGATCCGGCGGTCGCGGCGCCCACCCCCACGAAGGCGAACTGGCCGAGGCTGATCTGGCCCCCCCAACCCGTCAGGACGACGAGCGAGATGGCGACGATCCCGTAGATGGCGACGTCGGTTAGCAAGTTCGTTCCCGACGGGCTGAGAACGAGCGGCATCAAGGCGGCAACGCCGATGACGATCGCCGTGAGCACCGGCTTGCCGAAGCGGACTTCGGGCATGTGGGCCCAACGGGAAGGAAGTGGCCGGACTTCGGACACGGCCTCGAAATCGCCTGCGACGAGGGAGCCGGTACGTGCGCGATGCCGGGGCACGAGGATCTGTTGGACGAACAGGGCCACGACCGCGAAGACCAACAGCCCGAAGTCCACCCACGACGAGTGCGGGTAGGACCAGAAGACCGACTGCTGGAAGATCCCGATGACGAGCGAGGCGGCGAAGGCGAGCGGGACACTCTCCATCCCTGCAAAAACCGCCGCGATCAAAGGCGGGAGGAGGACCGTCGGGCTGACCGCGGTGACGCCAACGTTTTGGCCGAGGATCGGGGCCTGGAGCATGAGCCCGACCCCGGAGAGGCCTGCCGCCGTGATCCAGGTGATGCGCGACAGGCGCCGGACCGGTATCCCGAGGAGAGTTGCCCTCTCCGGAGAGTCGGCGGCAGCCCGGATGGCGATCCCGGTCGTCGTCTTCTGGAAGAAGGCGTACAGGGCCGCGACGAGAACGGCGACGACGATAAGGGCCATGACGTAGTCGCCGGTGAAGGTGAAGCTCCCGACGGAGAACTTGAGGTTGAAAGGCGCCTTGAAGCTCGTCACCTGGGTGAGGTGGAAGGGCTCGGGCATCACGATCGCGATCGCTCCCAGGACAAGTGCTATCCCGATCGTGACGACCGTGACCATCAGGCGCGGCGCATTGCCGAGCCGCCATCCGATGACCGCATCGACCACCCACCCCGTTGCAAGTGAGACGACGAGGCCGATCGCAAGGGCGAGGTAGTAGTTCAGATGCCAGCTCGAAGCGACGGCGATGATCGCGGCCGACGCCCCGAGAGCCCCCATCTGGCCTTGCGCGAAGTTGATGATCCGCGCCGATCGGTAGACGAGGACGAGACCGACGGCGACAAGGCCTTCGAGGCTGCCGAGAACGAGGCCGCTGATTGCGACGCCGGCCGGAAGGTGCCCCGGCAGGAGCACGTAGCCGACACCGTAGGCAACGACGAGCCCGCCGACGATCGCAGCGGCCGTGATCGTCCGCGGCGTGACGAAGTGCGATCGGGCCCGGTAGGTCTGGGTGATGTTCACGATGCCGGCCCGACGGACGACGCCGCTGCGGCCGTCACCCCGCTATCCGACGAATAAGCACCGGCGGGCCCAGAGCTGCGCACGGTGATCGACGCCCGCGCGGCACCGACGCCGACGACACCCGGCGAACGGAAGCGCGGCACGAAAAGCAGGATCAGGATCAGCGCGACGACGAGGACCGCTATCAAGCCGAACCGCCGCAAAAGCGACGCGTGGCGCGACTCACCCGGCTGCCCCGCGTTCGAGGACTGCGTCGTCCCCACGCCTGTCGGGCCCGGTCCCCCCCGAGGAACGAACGTCATCTCCTCCACTCCATAGCACCGGCCGGACCACCACGTCCTGCACCACGGCCGTGCCGGGCCCGTCCCGGCAGCGGTTACTGCACGTTAGTGCAGCCGCGCACCACCTGGCCGTGAGGCCGTACGATCGCGCCGTGCTGTCAAGCCTCCAGGCGTCCCGATCAGTCGAAGGCCTGTGCGCAGCCATGCTCCCCTCCGAGGCGGGAGGCCCTCTTGCGGCTGACCTGGCTCGCAACGTCGAGGGATATGTGGCGCGCCAGCCGGCCGCCGTGCGCTCCGCATTCCATGCCGCGGCCCGCTTTGTCGAGACCACCGCCCTCCTCCGCCACCGGCGGCGCTTGGTCGACCTCGATCCGGCGCAGCGCAGTGCCGTCCTGGAGCGTCTTTCCCTCGCCCCGGGCGGGGGTCAGATCGTCGACGCCCTCAAAGTGGTCATCTGCCTCGTCGCCGGGGCGACCGCCTATGCCGACGAGACACGCGCCGTCGCCCAAACGGCTGGCCTGGCGCGCCCGGACGCGGCGCTCGCAGTCACGCCCTCGGTCGCCTGGCCCCGCCTCTCCCGATGCGACGTGGTGGTCGTCGGGTCCGGAGCAGGCGGGGCTACCTCCGCCCGCGCGCTCTCCCGCTTGGGCCTGGACGTCGTCATCGTCGAAGAGGGCCGGCGCCACACCGTCGACGAACTGCGTGCGGCCGATCCGATCGACAGGTTCGCCACCTTGTACCGCGATGCCGGGAGCACAGCCGCTCTGGGAAGGCCCATGGTCATCCTGCCGATCGGCCGCGGTGTCGGGGGAACGACGCTCGTCAACTCCGGCACCTGCTACCGCACACCCGAGCGCGTCCTGCGCCGCTGGCGCGACCAGGCCGGGCTCGCTGTCTGCGATCCGTCCCACTTCAACACCCATCTCGACGAGATCGAGTCGCTCCTGCAGGTGGCTCCCGCCCCCGTGGATGTCATCGGCCGCAATGGCGAGATCGCCTTGCGCGGCGCGCAGGAACTGGGGTGGGAAGCCGCCCCCCTGCGGCGCAACGCCCCAGGCTGCGCTGGCAGCTGCCAGTGCGCCATCGGCTGCCCCCGCAACGCGAAGTTCGGGGTGCACCTAAACGCTCTACCCGAAGCCTGTGCCAACGGTGCGCGCATCGTCACGGACGCTCGCGTCTTGCGCATCGCCGTCGACGGAGCCCACGCGACGGGCGTGGTTGCGGCGCGGCCCGACGGCTCCTCCTTCACGATCCTCGCCGAGCGTGTCGTCGTGGCGGCAGGGGCGACCGAGACACCCCCGCTCCTGCGCCGCAGCGGGATCGGCCACCATCCCTATTTGGGATCCGCGCTCGCTGTCCACCCGGCTGTCACCGTCGCCGGGAGGTTCACCGAACCGGTCGTCGCCTGGCGCGGCATCCTGCAAAGCGCGGGTATCGAGCAGTTCCACGAGACCGACGGCATCCTTATCGAGGCGACGTCGACGCCGCCGGGCATGGGGTCGATGATCCTGCCCGGCATCGGCCCTTCACTCGTCGAGACGCTTGCTTCGGCAGACCACCTGGCCACGCTCGGGGCCATGGTGGCCGACGAGCCTTCGGGCCGCGTCCTCGGGAGCCGGCGGGCCGTTGTTCGCTACGACCTGTCGCCCTCCGACGGCAAGCGGCTGGTCAAGGCGATCGGCATCATGGCCAAGGTCCTCTTCGCGGCCGGAGCCACGGAGGTGCTCACCGGCATCCCGGGGGCGATGACAATCTCGTCACCGGCAAGCATCGGCGAAGCCCTCGGCTCGGCGCGCCCCTCCCAGCTCCACGTCGCAGCGTTCCACCCGACCGGTACGGCCGGTGCCGGGTCCAACCCCAGCCGGTACCCGGTCGACGTCGCGGGACGCCTGCGCGGCGTCGGTGGCGTCTGGGTCCTCGACGCGTCGATCCTTCCGACCTGCCCGGAGGTCAACCCGCAGGTGTCGATCATGGCGCTCGTCGACGCGCTCGCACCCGGCGTCGCGACCTGATGGCCTGACCGGATCACCGAGCCTGACCGGATCACCGAGCCTGCCTAGCGGAGCACGCTCCGATCTCCGGAGCGCAGGCCGGCGATGATCTCTCTGTAGGCACCGGCAGCGTCGCCACCCATGCTGTCGAGGTTGCTCACACGTGCGCGCCGAGCCCTGTCGACGCCGAAGAGCCCGAAACGCGGCTCGTAGCTCCCCCACTCGTAGTTGTCCGCAAGCGTCCAATGGAAGTATGCGGCGACAGGGATGCCCGCGTCCCGGGCCGCGACGACCGCTGCCAGGTTCTCCCGCAGGTACCGGGCGCGATCCCAACCGTCGAGGCGATCGTAGGAGCGGCCGTTGCGCACCCTGTTGCACAAGCCGTTCTCCGCGATCCAGACATCCAGACCGTCGGAGGCGTTCGCCCGCAGATAGGTGATGAGCCCGCCGGGATTGACGACGTCGTCCCAGAGCCGCCGGGCCGGAGACCACGACCTTCCCCCCGCCGTGTGATGGCCAGGCATCCGCAGGTGCCGCGAGACGAGCGGATCGTAGTAGTCGATCTGGACGACGTCGATGAGGCGTTCGTGTTCGCTCTCTTCGATGCGGTCGAGGAGGCCCCGGGAACGCCCGGAGCGACGCACGGATGCGCCGAGGCGTCGCATCGCCGGACGGGCGGTCGCGCCTCGCAGGGCCCGCTCTTTGATCCCGGGTGGTGCGAGCTCCTGGTACCACTCGTGGCGCCGGGCCGCCAACCACGGGATCAAGTCGCGGCGAGCCACACCCCGTCCCCGGAAGAGCAGGAGGTCGGTGAGCATGCGGTCGAGCTCGTACAGCGACGTGGACGCCGTGTTCGTCCCGACCACCGCGTCGGGTTGGCTGCGGTGGATGGCCTCATACGCCGCCACGTGCGCCGACAAGAGGTTCTCGAAAGCTTCGGCGGTGTCCCGGGCGGCTCCGACCCGGCCGGGCGGGAACTGCCCGATGAGGAAGGAACCGCTCGCCAGGATGTTCACCTCGTTGAGCGTGACCCAACGCCGGCAGCGGTCGCCCAAGCGATCAAGCACAAGCTCGGTCCAGCCGGCGAAGCGGTCGGGAGCGTCGGGCCGGAGCCAGAAGTCGACCCCGAGCCATTCGGGATGCGTGAAGTGGGCGAGGGTGACGAGCGGCTCGAGGCCACGGCCCCGGCAGGCGTCGAGGATGGCGGCGTAGCGCGCCAGCGCCTTGTCGTCGATCTCCCCTTCCGCGGGCTCGACCCTGGCCCACTCGACGGACATGCGGAACGAGTTGCAGCCCATGGACGCGACCAAGTCGAGCTGGTCTTCGTAGCGGTTCCAGAAGTCGATGGCGATCCCCGACGGCTCGACGCGCCCGGCGGCCTCCCAGTTGGCCCAGTTGTTGGCGGGCTCGCCCGGTCCGTTGAAACCTCCCTCGACCTGGAAGCCGGCTGTCGCGACGCCGAAGAGGAACTCCTCGGGGACGATCGGATCGCCCCGGTTGCCACCCGGCGCCGCCGTGGCACCACGTGCCACAGCCTTTCTCGGTGACGCCGCGGCCTTGCGCGTGGTCGACTTCTTCGGTTCGGGTTTCGTGCTGGTCTCGTCCACCGGTGCCAGCTTGTCACGAGCCGGGTCGCACCGGCGCACCCGAGAGAGCGGCACCGGCCCACCGGGACCGGGACCGCCCCGCCATGAGCTCGGTGTCTCGCGCGCAGTTCGGACCGGCTGCGACGCCGAGCTCCTCCTGCCCACGGTCGCCGTGCCGGTTGTAGCGTCGCGCTGTGGCTGTGAACGCGCGAGCCGATCGGCCCCGGGCAAGATCGGAACGCCCCCTGCCGGACCAGAGGCCGGCGAGAACGGACAACGACCGCGCCCGGCGGCTCATGACCCCGCGCTGGCGCGGCCAGCCGGGGCGCTTGGAGGTCTGGTATTGGACCGTCTCCGACCCGACGTCGGGGACCGGTCTGTGGGTGCACCACGAGACCGTTGCTCCTTCACGGCGCGCCGGCCAGAAGCGGCTGCCGATCCGAGCGGATCCTTCGGACGGCGCAGGAACGGCGCCGTTCGCGCACGGCTGGGTGGCCGCCTTTCTGGCGGGGCGGCGACCGGTGCTCGAGCGTTTCGGCCCGACTCCCGTTGTCTCCGGCGTCGTCGCGGGGGGCGACCGCTGGAACGCCGAAGGTCGCCGGCTGTCCGGGTCAGCCGGCGCGCTGCAGTGGGACCTGTCCTGGGACGACGACGGCGATCCACTGTGGACCTTCCCGGAGTGGGCGTGGGAGCGAGAGGCCCTTCCGGCGGCCCACGTCGTCCCCGCCCCCACCGCGCGCTTCCACGGCACGCTCGCCGTCGGTGGCGCCACGATCGACATCGCCGACGCGCCGGGGTCCGTGGCGCGCATCTACGGGCACGGGAACGCCGAGCAGTGGGGTTGGCTGCACGGTGACCTCGGCGGCGGGGACGTGATCGAGGTGGTGGTGGCGACGCCACACCGGCGCGGGCTCGACCGGCTCCGGCCTCTCGCATTTGTCCGCCTGCGCCATGGGGGACGCGATTGGCCATCGGCGCAGCTCGCAACGGCACCCCTTTTCCGCACGACATTCGGGGATCTCACCTGGAGCGTCTCGGGGACGGTCGGGCCCCTGCGCCTCACTGCGAACGTCACGATGAGCGAAGACAACGTCGTCGAGGTCGGGTACGTCGACCCCGACGGGACAACGGCAACCTGCACGAACTCCGAGCTCGCCGACGCCGAGGTCGTTCTCGAGCGCCGGCGCGAGCGATGGGAAGTGGTGGCCTCTTGGGTCCTCCGGGGGACCGCGCATGCCGAGATCGGGAGGAGACCATGAGCATCACACCTCTGCGGCCCGGGTCAGCGGACGGGCGCGTGCCCGATCGCGACCACCCGTCGAGCACGACGGCAACGGCGGACGAGGTCAAGCGCGCACTGGAACGCGCGCGACGCGCGCAAAGGGTCTGGGGCGCGCTCAGCTTTCGCGAGCGCGCGCGGTACTTGCGTCGTGTCCGAAAGGCGCTCGTCGCCGACGTCGACGGCATGGTGGCCACGATCGTCGACGACACGGGGAAGCTCCCGACCGAGGCGCTGGTGAACGAGGTCCTCCTCGTCTGCGAGCTCATGCGCTACTACGAGCGCCACGGTGGGGCGGCCCTTGCCACGCGCCGGGTCCGGGCAGGCCTTCTCGTCAACAAGGCGGCGGAGGTCCGCTACGAGCCCCTGGGCGTCGTCGGGGTCATCAGCCCCTGGAACTACCCTCTCGTCCTTGCACTCGGAGCCGTCGTCACGGCGTTGTTCGCCGGCAACACGGTCCTCTTGAAGCCGTCCGAGATCACACCACACGTCGGTTTGGCCATCGGTGCACTCTTCGACACGGTCGCCGACCAAGAAGACGGCTTGGGCGATCTGGTCCAAGTCCTCGTCGGGGCCGGATCGGTCGGCGAGATGCTTGTCCGCAGCGGGGTGGACAAAGTCTCGTTCACTGGATCGGTCGCCACGGGCAAGGCCGTCATGCGCTGCGCTGCGGACACCTTGACACCCGTCCTGCTCGAGCTCGGCGGCAAGGACCCGATGGTCGTCTGCGACGACGCGAATCTGGACAGGGCCGCCCATGCGGCGGTCTGGGGTGCATTCACCAACTCCGGCCAGACGTGCATGGCCGTCGAAAGGGTCTACGTCACGGCGGCCGTCTACGACGCCTTCGTCGGCAAGGTCGTCGACGCGACGCGCAAGCTCCGCCAGGGGTCGGGGCGCGGCCACGACGTCGGCCCAATGACATGGGACCGTCAAACCGAGATCGTCCGCCGCCATCTCGACGATGCGATCGAGCGCGGGGCGACGGTCGCCGTGGGCGGGAAGTCGGTCACCATCGGAGGCCGGCCCTCTATCGAGCCGACCGTGCTCCTCGACGTCGACGACAGTATGCTCGTCATGCGAGAGGAAACGTTCGGCCCCATCCTGCCGATCATGGAGGTGGCCGATGCCGCGGAGGCGCTGACCAAGGCCAATGCCTCGGCCTACGGCCTCAACTCCTCGATCTGGACGCGGGACCCGGTACAGCTCGAGCAGATGATCGCCGGCCTCGAGGACGGGAGCGTCTGCGTCAACGACTGCCTCATCTCCTACGCCATCCCCGCCTTGCCGTTCGGTGGCGTCAAGAGCTCCGGCGTCGGGCGTGCGCACGGGATCGAAGGTCTGCGCGAGTTCTCGAAGACCAAATCGGTCGCACGCGATCGAATCGGGCTGCGCAACGAACCGCTCTGGCTCCCCGTGCCACGGTGGCTCGACCGCGGGGCGCGCATCCTCTTGCGCTTGCGCCACGGCCTCTGAGGCCCAGCATCACCCCGTGCCTTTGCCCGCACCGGCTGCTGGCGGGACGATGGGGCCGGTCAAATGACCCATCAGTCGGTTGACCGGCCGGTAGGCTCTCCGCCGAGGAGGTCTGCGGTGGGGTCCTGGGCGGAGTCGGCGGCCACGAACGGGGACGGCGGCGGCGCGATGAGCGGAGCCGGCACCCCGGAGCGCCGGCTCCGGCGTGCGGTGACCGAAGAGGACAAAGGGCGCCGGCGCCACGAGATCATCGAGGCGGCGAAGAGCACGTTCTCGGCCAAAGGATTCCACGCGACGACCGTCGCCGACGTGGCGCGGGCCGCGCACCTGTCGTACGGATCGGTCTACTGGTACTTCGACTCCAAAGATGCCCTCTTCCATGCCCTGATGGAGACCGAGGCGAGGGCGCTGCGCTCTTCCATCCAGGAGGCGCTCGCCGCACCACCTGCCGGCGCCGGCGCCGGCGCACCGCTGCGCGAGGCCGTCCAAGCCACGTTCCGCTTCTTCGAGAGGGACCGTGCCTCGGCAAAGCTCCTCTTCCGGGACGCCTACGCCCTCGGGGACCACTTCGAGGAGCATCTCTTCGGGATCTACGAAGGCTTCGTCGGCGACGTGGAAGAGGTTGTCGTCGAAGCGATGGACGCGGGGATGATCATCGACCTCCCACCCCGCATGGTCGCTTTCAGCGTCGCGGCCCTGATCGGCCAGATCGCGCAGCGCCGCATCGTCACGGATGACGGCTTGGAAGCGGGCGTGGTCGCCGACTTCGTCGTCTCGCTCCTCCTCTACGGGCTCCTCCCTCGCTCTTTCGGGCAGAGCCGGGTCGGTCCCGGCGATCCTGGCCGGACCGGGGCAGGCGGTGAACCCGGCGAAAGCGGCGGGCCCCTCATCTGACGACGGCGCTTATCGTCAGTACCGCAGGCCCGCGACCGTCTACCGTCTTCTCGGCGCGCGCAATCCCGCCGACGCGCGAGGGCCCGGCGGCGGAGTGACGCCAGGGACCGATGACAAGAGAGGGGTACGACATGGCAGTCGACCGGGAACGGCACGGGAGGACCGAGGTCGTCACGATCAACCGGCCCGAAGCACGCAACGCCATCAACGGCGAGGCCACCAGGGAGCTTTCCGCTGCTTTTGACGCGATAGAGGCGGACCCCGACATCTGGGCGGTCGTCCTGACGGGAGCCGGCGACAAGGCGTTCTCGGCCGGGATGGACTTGAAGGCGTTCGCAGCGGGTGAGGGCAACGAGATCATCGGGGCCAAGGGCGGGTTCGCCGGCGTCACGCAGCGCGACTTCCCGAAGCCGCTGATCGCCGCCGTCAACGGCGCCGCGCTCGCCGGAGGCTGCGAGATCATGCTCTCGTGCGACCTCGTGGTCGCCGCCGAGCACGCGACCTTCGGCATCCCCGAGGTCAAGCGCGGTCTCATGGCCGCCGCAGGGGCCCTGCTCCGCCTTCCCAAGAGGCTGCCGATGGCCGTGGCCCTCGAGCTCGCGATGACCGGCGAGCCGATCGACGCACAACGCGCCCTTGACCTCGGCTTGATCAACCGGATCGTCCCCGCAGGCGACGTCGTCGCCGAGGCGTTGCGCCTCGCCGAGGTGATCTGCGAGAACGCCCCGCTCGCCGTGCGCGTGTCGCGCCGCCTCATGCGCCAGGCCGCCGAGGTCAGCGAAGCGGTCGGCTGGCAGCTGAACGCCGGCGCGACGACCGAGGTCTTCTCGTCGCCGGACGCCCTGGAAGGGCCGATCGCCTTCGCCGAGAAGCGCAAGCCGAACTGGGTTGGTCGCTGAGGTGGCCCACGTCGCATCTGCCGGAACCGCCCTCCGGCTGTCCCTGCACATCCTGGCGGCGACCGTCTGGGTCGGGGGCCAGATCACCCTGGCCGGCCTCGTCCCGGCGATGCGGACGGTCGGCGGCCAAGCGCCGAAAGTCTTCGCGCGGGCCTTTGCCCGCCTGTCGTGGCCGGCGTTCGCCCTTCTCGTCGTCACCGGATTCTGGAACATGGCGGCGGACAACCTTGGCAAGGCCGGCACGGCCTGGAAGATCGTCCTCGGGGTGAAGATCGGTGTCGTGGTCCTCTCCGGCCTGTCGGCCTGGCTGCACACACGGGCCACCTCTCGCAGGGGCATCGCCATCTGGGGTGCCCTGACGGGCACAAGCGCCGTAGCCGCCCTTGTCATGGGCGTGTTCCTCGCCGGCTGACAGGACGCTGCCGGCGCCGCGCCCTCCTCGCCCCGGCCATTCCTCCCGGCCACACCGGCCGTGGCTGGATGACCGGGCCCTGGACATCTGCTGCCAACCCCGGCGCGGCTCGCCGGGGTTGGCAGAGGGCTACTCTGGGTGTATCTGGTCATGGGTAGGTGACGCCCACCTCCAGCCTGTACCAAGGAGGTCCAGCGTGCAGACAGTCCCCGCCTTGATCGACTCCGAGTGGAGCATTCTTCTCATCCTGATCGTCGTCCTGTTGGTCTTCGGCGGGAGCCAGCTGCCGAAGCTTGCCCGTTCTCTCGGATCGGCAAGCCACGAGTTCCGCAAGGGCATCGAGGAAGGCCATAAAGAAGGAGCGGCGGCCTCCGAAACTTCGGCGGCGACCGGGACGCCGCCGCCCAGCCAGGGTGCTTCGGGCAACGGCACCGCGGGCTCGGTCGACGAGAGCAGAGGGGCGCCGGGGGCGCCGTCCTGACCTGGCAGCCCAGCGTCATTCGGCCGGGCTGGACCGGACGAACCGGAACCAGGGGCGCCACGGGCTGATCGCCAGCACATCCTGGATTGCGGCGGGCCGCGACTGCGTTCTCGCCACGACGTGGTCGACGCGCTCGTTGCCACACGCCCCCGCAACCGCCACAGGACCCCGCCACGGTTGCACGGCGGCTGGGCACCAAGAAACGACAGTCGTTTACCGTTGCCCCACCTGGGGCCGCTAGATTCTCCGCCGTGACTCCACGGCCCGCCGACAGCCCCCCGCGGCGCGCACCGCGAGCATGATCCTGCCGCCCGGCGATCGCCGTTTTCGAGGCACCCTGGCCCGCGTCGGCCGTGCCGTGGCATCCCGCGAGGCGTCAGGGCGCATGAAAGGCCACAAGACCCGCAACGCCGTCGTCCTCGCCCTCGGCGCCGTCGGGCTCAGTGCGTGCCAGCTCCCGAACTTCGGTGGATACCGCGGCAGCACGGCGCAGGGCTACGACACCCACGAGCTCTACGCCGGGGCCGTTATCGCCGCGATCGTCGTCGGCGTTCTCGTCTTTGCCCTGATCACCTGGTCGGTCTTCCGCTACCGGGCACGGCCCGCCAAAGGCGGTGACGCCAGCATCAGGATGCCGCGCCAGTTCCACGACAACCCCGTCCTCGAGATCGTCTACACGGTCGTCCCCGTCATCATCGTGGGCGTGCTCTTCTTCTTCACGGTGCTCACGGAGAACAACGTCGACGCGGTCAGCACGCACCCCTATGCATCCATCAAGGTGACCGCATTCCAGTGGGGTTGGCAGTTCAACTACCAGGGAGAAGGCGTCCAGATCATCGGCAACGACGTCACCCAGCAGTACCCGCAGATGGTGGTCCCGACGGGGAAGACGGTGCGTATCACCCTCGTGTCGAACGATGTCGTCCACGGTTTCTACGTCCCGGCGTTCAACTTTTCCCGCTACGCGCAGCCGGGGATCGTCAACCTCTTCGACCTGACAGTCACCCACAGCGGCGTCTATCGGGGTCAGTGCACCCAGTTCTGCGGCCTCTACCACTCGGAGATGGTCTTCACCGTGAAGGCAGTGCCGGCCGCGCAGTACCAGTCGTGGCTGCGGGCCGAACAGGCCAACCAGGCCGACCACCCGTCGCAGGCGCCGCCGCCTCTACAGCCGTCGTCGAAGTACCACATCCAGTACGGCTATTAGGACTGACCGCATGCCGAGGGAGACGCGCGCATGACCATCACCCAGGAGCGAGCCCCTGGGGCAGCCGGAGCCCCCTTTGCCGGGGAGGTCCTTCCCGACCACGACGAGGGGCCCTCCGGACTCCTCAAGTGGATCTCCTCGACGGACCACAAGGTCATCGGGAAGAACTACCTGTACACGTCGATCATCCTGTTCTTCATCTCCGGGATCATGGCGATGCTCATCCGCGCGCAGCTCTCACAACCGAACAGCAGCCTGATCAGCTTCCAGCAGTTCAACGAGCTGTTCACCATGCACGGCAGCCTCATGCTGTACCTCTACGCAGGCCCGTTCGCCTTCGGCGGGCTCGCCAACTACGTCATCCCGTTGCAGGTCGGCGCGCCGGACATGGCCTTCCCGCGCTTGAACGCCCTGTCGTACTGGCTCTACCTGAGCGGGAGCATCATCATGGTCAGCGGCTTTTTGACCGCCGGCGGCGCGGCAAGCTTCGGATGGGTCGGCTACGCCCCGTTGTCGAGCGTGACGAACTCGCCAGGCACCGGGCCCGATCTGTGGATCATCGCGATCGCTCTGACGGGTTTCTCGGCGATCTTCACGGCCGTCAACTTGATCACGACCATCTTCTACTTACGCGCACCCGGCATGACGATGTTCCGCCTCCCGATCTTCACCTGGAACATGCTCGTCACCGCCATCTTGATCCTCATCGCCTTCCCCGTGCTGACCGCCGCGATGGTCATGCTCTTCGCAGATAGGCATTTCGGGACCCATATCTACTCGGTGGCCGGGGGAGGAGTCCCGCTGTTATGGCAGCACCTCTTCTGGTTCTTCGGCCACCCGGAGGTGTACATCCTCGCCTTGCCGTACTTCGGCATCGTCACCGATATCTTGCCGACCTTCTCGCGCAAGCCGGTGTTCGGCTACAAGGGAATGGTCTTCGCGACGATGGCGATCGCGGGCCTGTCCACGGGTGTGTGGGCCCACCACATGTTCACGACCGGGGCGGTGCTGCTGCCCTTCTTCAGTCTGCTGTCGTTCCTCATCGCCGTCCCGACGGGGATCAAGTTCTTCAACTGGATCGGCACGATGTGGAGGGGGCAACTGACCTTCAAGGTGCCGATGCTGTTCGCGATCGGCTTTCTCTTCGCCTTCTTGATGGGCGGCTTGTCGGGCGTGTTGCTCGCGTCACCTCCGATTGACTTTGCGACCCACGACACCTATTTCGTGGTCGCACACTTCCACCAGGTCCTATTCGGGACCGCCGTGTTCGCCGCCTTCGCGGGCTTCTACTACTGGTACCCGAAGATGACCGGACGCATGCTGCGCGAAGGGCTGGGCAAAGCCCACTTCTGGGTGATGTTCATCGGCTTCTGGCTCACCTACGTCCCGCAGTACGTCCTGGGCCTGCGCGGCATGCCGCGGCGCATCGCCGTCTACCCGTCGGGGCTCGGGTGGACGTTCATGAACCAGCTGTCGACGATCGGAGCGAGCATCATCGCCCTCTCGTTCCTGTTCATGCTTTACAACCTGTGGGTTTCGTGGGCGCACCCGATCCCGGCAGGTGACAACCCGTGGGATGCGGGGACCCTCGAGTGGTGGGCCTCCTCTCCACCGCTGCACCACAACTTCGTGAACCTTCCGCGCATCCGCTCCGAGCGTCCCGTCTGGGACGCCAACCACCCAGAGCACGACAAGGCCCACCGGCCTAGCGCCATCGCCCGGATGGCGGCGATGAGCGCGAACGGGCAGACTGGCGGCAACGGCCACGCCGGCGGCAATGGACAAGCCGGCGACGGCACCACCGGATCACCTGGATCGGCGGGAGCTCACTGATGCGCGTCGAAGCACTCCTCCTTCTCGGCTTGGCGGTCTTCTTCACCATCACTGGGACCGTGTACTGGTTCACCTCCTACGAGCAGGCGGGCACGCTCATGCTCATCGGCAGCGCTCTGCTCGGCCTGCTCCCCGGCGCCTACTACTTCTGGTGGTCACGGCGCATGGAAGAGCGCACAGAGGACAGGGACGACGCCGAGGTCGCCGAGGGTGCGGGCACGGTGGCCGCGTTCCCTGGGTCGTCGATCTGGCCATTCGTCCTCGGTGTCGGCCTCGCGCTCACCGCCGTTGCACTGGTCCTCGGCATCTGGACGGCGGTCCCGGGGATCGCACTCGTCATCTCGGCCCTCGTCGGCGTCACAGTGGAAAGCCGGCGGGGCGGAACGGTCTAGAGTCGGCCGGCGGTGCCCTCCTCCCCTCCCCCGACGTCTCTCGACAGCTTCAACACCCGCCAGCGCCTCGACGCAGGCGGCACCTCCTACAGCTTCTACAGCCTGACGGCGCTCGAGAGCTGGGCCGGTCTCGACGCGCTGCGCCTTCCCTACGCCCTCAAGATCCTCCTCGAGAACCTGCTGCGGCACGAGGACGGCATCAACGTCACCGCGGACGACATTGCCTCCCTCGGGGCCTGGACCCCCGGGGCGAGCGGGAACGGGTCAACAGCCGCGCGGGAGATCCTCTTCATGCCGGCGCGGGTGCTCATGCAGGACTTCACCGGGGTCCCGGCAGTCGTCGACCTCGCCGCGATGCGCGACGCCATGATCGCCATGGGCGGTGACCCGGCGCTCATCGACCCCCAGATCCCCGTCGAGCTCGTCATCGACCACTCGGTCATCGTCGAGCAGTCCGGGACCGCGGGGGCCTTCGGCTTCAACGCGGCCACCGAGCTCGAGAGGAACCGCGAGCGGTACACACTTCTCAAGTGGGCGCGCTCCGCGTTCCCGAACTTCCGTGTCGTCCCGCCGGACACCGGCATCTGCCATCAGGTGAACTTGGAGCACTTGGCCCGCGTCGTCTTCACCGACGAGAGCGGCCTCGCCTACCCGGACACGTTGGTGGGCACCGACTCCCATACGACGATGATCAACGGCCTCGGCGTCCTCGGCTGGGGGGTCGGCGGCATCGAAGCCGAAGCGGCGATGCTCGGCCAGCCGCTGCCCATGCTCGTCCCCCCCGTCGTCGGCCTCAAGCTGACGGGGTCTTTGAGCGAGGGGACGACGGCGACGGATCTCGTCTTGCACATCACCGAGCTCTTGCGCCGCCACGGCGTCGTCGGCAAGTTCGTCGAGCTCCACGGACCCGGCATCGGAGCGATCCCCCTCGAGACGAGAGCGACAATCGGCAACATGTCGCCCGAGTACGGGGCGACATGCGCCATCTTCCCGGTGGACGACGAGACGCTGCGCTACCTCGAGCTCACCGGGAGGCCTCCTGAGCTCATCGCACTCGTCGAGGCGTACACGAAAGAGCAGGGCCTCTTCTACGATCCGGGCGTCGAAGTCGCCTACGCCGAAGAGGTCGAGCTCGACCTGGGCTCCGTCGAGCCCAGCATCGCCGGCCCCTCCCGTCCCCAGGACCGGATCCCGCTGTCGGGTGCCAAGAAGGCGCTGCACACGGCTCTGGCCGCCTCTCCTGCGCCCAAAGCCGGTGCCTCCGGTGCCTCCGGTGCCGCGAGCAGCACGCGCTCGCGCGCCGCAGGGGTGCGTTCGGGCGACGTCGTCATCGCCGCCATCACGAGCTGCACCAACACCTCGAACCCCCAGGTCATGGTGGCCGCCGGGCTCCTTGCCCGCAATGCCGTCGCACGGGGACTGCGCGTCCCGCCCTGGGTGAAGACATCCCTCGCGCCGGGATCGAAGGTCGTCACCGAGTACTTGAAGGTGGCACGGCTCGACGCCCCGCTCGACGCGCTCGGGTTCAACCTCGTCGGGTACGGGTGCACGACATGCATCGGCAACTCCGGGCCCTTGCTCGACGGTGTCGCCGGCGCTGTCGACGAAGGTGATCTGTCGGTCGCGGCGGTGCTGTCGGGCAACAGGAACTTCGAAGGACGCATCCACCCCAAGGTGCGCCTCAACTACCTCGCCTCGCCGCCGCTCGTCGTCGCCTACGCGCTCGCCGGCACCGTGGACATCGACCTCACGGCAGAGCCAATCGGCACGGGCGCAGACGGGCAGCCGGTGCACCTCGCAGACATCTGGCCGACGCCGGCCGAGGTCGCTGCGACGATGCGGGAAGCGCTTCGGCCGGGGATGTTCGCAACGACCTACTCCTCCGCCTTCACAGGCGACGAGCGCTGGGAGTCGCTTGCCGCCCCTGAGGGGACGACGTTTGGATGGGATGGCTCTTCGACCTACATCCGCCGGCCCCCCTTCTTCGAGGACCTGCCGCACGAGCCGGTTCCCGTGCAGCCGATCCGCAACGCGCAAGTTCTCGCCCTGCTCGGCGACAGCGTCACGACCGACCACATCAGCCCGGCGGGCAACATCCCCGTCGACGGACCGGCCGGGCGCTACCTGGTCGGCCACGGCGTGCGGCGGGAGGACTTCAACTCATTTGGAGCCCGCCGGGGCAACCACGAGGTCATGATGCGGGGGACTTTCGCCAATGTCCGGCTCCGCAACAAGCTCGCTCCAGGAACCGAAGGTGGGATGACCCGTCTGTTGCCCGATGGCGGGGAGGAGACGATCTTCGACGCAGCCGAGGAGTACCGCCGGCGCGGCATCCCCCTCGTCGTCCTCGCCGGCAAGGAGTACGGGACCGGCTCGTCTCGTGACTGGGCGGCAAAAGGGACCGCCCTCCTCGGCGTGCGGGCCGTCATCGCCGAGAGCTTCGAGCGGATCCACCGCTCCAATCTCATCGGCATGGGGGTGCTGCCCCTCCAGCTTGCAGACGGCACGACGATCGCCGGCCTCGGCCTGACCGGGGAAGAGGAGATCGACATCGACGGCATCGAAGACCTCTCTGCGGGGAAGATCCCTGCAGAGGTCACCGTTCGCGCCGGCGATCGGACGTTCCGCGTGCGCCCGCGCGTCGACACCCCGAAGGAGGCGGAGTACTTCCGCCACGGGGGGATCCTCCCCTACATGCTCCGCCAGCTGCGAGCTGGCGCCTCGTCGCGCTAGTCCTCTGTGGGCCGCTGAGGCTCTTCGCTTCCGCCCCTTCGCCTGCGATCTGAAGCGGCCGCGTGCCCACCAGCTCCTCCGCCCGCCGGATCGGCGGCGACGTGGGTCGGGACGAGCTCCGGCTCCAGCTCCTCGACGCCGTCACCGGGTCGCGGCGCGGAGACGTGGGTGCTGTACTCGCCCTCGGGGGAGCGTTCAACGATGTAGGCGCGCTTGCGCTTGCCGCCGGCCTGCCTGTGGGCCAGGTCGATGCAGATCTGATGCGCCACGAGGCCCACGATGACCGGTACGACGAAGATGAGGATGCGGAATGACCAGAGCACCACGTTCAACGAGACGCTGAAGTAGTTGGCGAGGACGTCGGTGGAGCTGGCGGCGAACAGGACCCCGTAGAAGGCGAAGACGCCGGCCCCGACCCCGGTCCGCAAGGGCCGGTCCCGCGGGCGGTCGAGGAGATGGTGCACGGCGTAGTCACCCGTAAAGCGCGCTTCGAGGAACGGCCAGGCGTAGAAGAGAGCGAAGGTGAGCCCCGGCAGGATGATTGCCGGGATCGTCACTTCCAGGGGGACCGTGTGGCCCAAGGCGGTGAACTCCCAGCTGGGGAAGATGCGCAGCGCCCCGTCGAGCCAGCCCATGTACCAGTCCGGTTGTACCGCGTAGCTGACCTTGTAGGGGGCGTACTGGCCGAACTGCCAGATCGGGTTGATCTGGAAGAGCGCCCCCATGCCGACCAGCACCCCGAACGTCATGAGCAGGAAGCCGTTGGTCTTGAAGAAGAAGTTGGGCCATAGCGGCGAGCCCACGACGTTGCGCTCGGTCCGGCCCGGTCCGGGGAACTGGGTGTGCTTCTGGCGGACAAGCAGGAACAGGTGGGCGCCGATGAGGGCGGCGATGATCGCCGGGAGGATGAGGACGTGGACGATGAACAGCCGGGGGATGATGACCCCGTTGCCCGGGAAGTTGCCGCCGAAGAGGAAGAAGGCCAGGTACGTCCCGACGAGTGGGATCGACAGAAGGATCGAGAACGCGATCCGCAGGCCGGTGCCCGAGATCAGGTCGTCTGGCAACGAGTAGCCGATGAAACCATTGACGATGGCGAGCGTGAGCAGGGTGACGCCGATAGCCCAGTTCAGCTCGCGCGGCTTGCGGAAGGCGCCGGTGAAGAAGATGCGCGCCATGTGCACGGCGATGGCCCCGACGAAGACGTCGGCAGCCCAGTGGTGCGCTTGGCGCATGACGAGCCCGAAACGCACGGAGAAGCTCAAGTCCACGGTCGACGCGTAGGCGGCGGATACCTTCTGGCCGCGGAGCGGCAGGTAAGCACCGTGATAGATGACTTCCTTCGTCGACGGGTCGAAGTAGAGGGTGAGGAAGACACCGGTCACGAGGAGGACGACGAAGGAGTACAGGGCGATCTCGCCGAGCATGAACGACCAGTGGTCCGGGAAGATCTTGTCGAGCATGGTGCGGCCGCCCTTGGACAGGCCGACCCGGTCGTCCAGCCAGCCTGTCGCCCGGCTGACCATCGTCTCGGCGCTCTTGGGCTTGCCGCCGGGAGCGGCCGATCGCCGTCCCTTGGGGCGGAGGGAAGGGCGGCGCGCGCTGCTCGCGCCGTCTGTGGATGCGGAAGCGCTCACGTCGTCGTCCGCTCCCAGAAGCCGGGGCCGATCGGCTGGTCGTAGTCGTGCTGGGCGCGCAACCGGCCCTTCGCGTCGACTCTCAGCGCGAGCTGCGGCAGGGGCCGCGGCGCCGGGCCGAAGACCGGTTCCGCCGCGTAGTAGGTGGTGCCGGTCGGCCTGGGGGCGATGTCGAACAGCGACTGGTGGCACGGGCAGAGGAGCTTCTCGACCTGGTGCTCGAAGAGGCCGACCGGGCAGCCGGCGTGCGTGCACACCTTGGAGTAGGCCACGTACCCCTGCGGTCCCCACGTCTCCTTCCCGGGTCCTGTCACGATCGGGGTGTCCGCGAGCCGGACGAGGAGCGTCTGGCTGATAGCCGAGCCTTCGGCGCCGGCAGGGAAGACCGTGAGGACCCCGCCGATCTCGAGATCGTCGACGGTCACGGGCCGGCCGTCGATCGTGACGACGAGCGATCCCTTGCGCCACTGCGTGTGGAAGAGCGAGCCCTTCGGGAGCGGGCCGAGCGAGCGGATCAGCGGGAAGGCGGCGACGACGCCTGCGACGCCGCCGGCGGCAGCCAGAAGGCGGGTCAGGAGGGAACGGCGCCCGATGGCAGCAGCCCCGCGCTCGACGAGCGCTGCGTCGAAGGCGTCGCGAGCAGCGTCGTCGGAGTGCAGGACGTGACGCTCCTCCATGAAGGGGCCACGGGCCATCAGGTACTTACCCCAGGCGGTGAAACCGAACCCGAAGAAGAACAGGCCCGCACCGATCGTCCCGCCGAGGACCTCCTCGCGGGCGTTGACCCAGTAGGCGGCCCCAAATGCCATGAAGCAGGCGAGAGCGGCCAGGAAGCAGGCGACGACGACCTTCTCGGCGCGCCCGGGGTGCTTCGCAAACGGCTGGAGCCGGGGATCGTCGGGCGGAAGCGTCGCCAAGTGCGCTCCTTGTTCGTGTCCTTCGAGCGCTGCTTGACCCTCGTCGCCGGCGCGCACGCCTTGTCCTTCGCTCACGCGCGGTCCCCGATCCAGAAGCAGATCGCCATGAGGCCACCGACACCGAGGAGGAGCCCGATGAAGCCCTCGGCGACCGGGCCGATGCCTCCGAGACCGAGACCGCCCGGGTTCGCCGGGTGCTGGATCGGACCGGTGACGTACTTGACGATCGCGTCGACCTCTTTGGGGCTCAAGTTCCCGGGACCGAACTGGGGCATGTTGCCGGGCCCGGTGCGCACGGCTTCGGCCACCTGGAGCGGCGTCGCCTGGTGCAGTGACGGGGCGAAGGTCCCCGCGCCGAGCGCGTCACCGGCGCCCGTGATGGTGTGGCACCCGGCGCAGTTCTCGGCGAAGAGGTTGGCGCCGGACGACAGGCTGGCCTGGGAGAGCGACAGCTTCGGGATCCCGGGTCCGGTGCGATCGAGCGAGTGGACGAAGGCGACGATGTCGAGAGTCTCCTGTCGGTCGAAACGGGGCGCCTTGCGCACGGCCTGAGCGCTGGAGATGGCGAGCGGCATGCGCCCCGTCGACACCCAGAAGTCGACCGTCGCCTCGCCGAGGCCCTGCAGGTTCGGGGCCCGCGAGCTCCCCGCGGCCTCGGAGCCGTGGCAACTCGCGCAGTTCTCCTGGAACAGCGTGTAGCCCTCGCCGATCGAGACCGTGCCACTCGGGGCGACGGCCCCGGGGCTGGACGTGGGGTACCCCGACACCGGCGATCCCAGTGCACCGGGCTGAGGGCCCGACGTCGACGCGGCCTTCACCACGGCACCTCGGGCGGCCGCCTTCGTGGCGTGCGGTGGGGTCTGGGCGCCGGAGGCGACTTGGGAGAAGACGGTGAAAAGGCCCACCCCGGCCACGATCGCGGCGGGGAAGACGAACCGGAGGCGGCTTTGGACTGGACGGGGGGGGGCGGGATCAGGCATCGGCTACTTCAGGAGGAACAGACAGCTGAACAGACCAATCCAGACGATGTCGACGAAGTGCCAGTAGTAGCTCACGGCCTGGAAGACCGAGAGCTCGCCTGGATCGCCGGCCGGACCTTTCATCCTCCCGAGGAGGAAGACCATTGCGACGAGGCCGAGGATCACGTGGAGACCGTGCAGCCCCGTCATGATGAAGAAGAGCGACCCGTAGGCATTCGTCGACGGGCGGGTCGTCAGCGTCACCCACTCGTATCCCTGGTTGGCGACGAAGAGGGCGCCGAGGATAAGGCTGACGACGATCCACTTCTTCGCTCTGGACCGGTCCCCCCGCTCCTCTTTCCAGACCGCCATCTGCATCGTCGGGCTGGAGGCGAGGAGGACGACGGTGAATACCCCCGCCTGGACGACGTCGAGCTTCGTCCCCGCCGGCGGCCAGACGATCGCGTGGGCCCGGATCGTGAAGAAGGCGGCGAAGAGCCCGCTGAAGAACATGAACTCCGAGCCGAGCCAGATCATCACGCCGACCGCGAGCAGAGGCGGTCGCTTCGGGACGAACGGACGCGCCGGAGTCGGTTCAGCCAGGATCGTCTGCGTCACGGTGCTCATTTCTAGTGGATGACTGACTGCGGCGTCAGGCACACGGACTGCCCGCCGACGCCCGGACGACGCGGGTTTATGGCCGCCTTTTTTACCGCATTCACTCCGGTCCAGGCCAGCTGCCTACCGCAACACGTCGGGCAACGCCGTGCCGTGCACAAGCGCAAGGCGCCCGGTGGTGCGCGTCATGGCCACGTAGAGGGCTCGCAGGCCGTCGAGGGACTGCGCGGCGATCTGCGCCGGCTCGACGACGACAACGGCGTCGAACTCGAGACCTTTGGCCGTGGCCACAGGGACGACGGTGACCGGGCCGCCGAGGCCGTGGACCTCCGGGTCCGCCGGTTCGATGCCCACCGATGCCAGGGCGCGCGCGATCGCCGGGACGAGCTCGGCCGGCACGATGACGCCGACGGTCCCCGCCGGTTGCATCGCGGCCTCTGTTGCGGTCACTTCGGCGACGCAGGCGGCAAGCGCAGGCCCGGGCCCGCCCGCGTCGACGATGCGGGGGGCGTCCGCCCCCTCGCGCCCGGCCCGGGGGGGGACGAGGTGCGGGGCGCTGGCTGCGAGCACCCGGTTCGCCATGTCCATGACCTTGCCCGGCGTCCGGTAGTTGATGTGCAGCTCCAGGAGGCGGAGGGGCCTACCGCCGTTGAGGTGGTGGGCGATGTCTTCCCAGCGCGATGGTGCCCACGTGCCGGTCGCCTGGGCGAGATCGCCGACTGCCGTCATGGACCCCGACAGCGACCGCCGCGCGAGCATGCGGAGCCCCATGGGTGAGAGGTCCTGGACCTCGTCGACGACAATGTGGCCGTACTGGCGCACGTGCGCGGAGCTTGCCGATCGCCTTCTCCGCCCGAGGAGGGCGTACGCCTCGTCGACGAGCGGGATGTCGGCGATCGTCCAAGGGATCGGCTGCGCGCCAGAGCACCTCGTGCGCTGGAGGAGCGTCGACTCGCCCGGCTTGAGGACGCCGCGTGTCGCCGACTCGAGAAGGACCGGGACGCCGAAGAGGTCGTTGAGGAGCTCTTCGGGTGCGAGCAGGGGCCACATGTGATCGAGGGCGCCGACGGCCGCGGGCACCCGCAGGATTGCCTCTTCGATCTCGTTGTCTTCGATGTCCACGTCGACTGCACCGGCGAGCTCGCCGGCATCTATGTCGCTGCCGGAAACGCCGGCGGCATATGCACGACCGGCGGCTGCAGGTCCAGGCTCGGGCGCTCCCCGCGTGCGGCCACCCCCCGCGCCCAAGCGGAAGCGGACGGACGACGACGCCCGATAACGGTCGGCAAGAAGGGTCGCAACGCGCTCTTCGACGTAGCGGCGCCGGGCGTTGTGCGGGCCGCGGCGACGGCGCGCCGAGGACACGATGCGCGCGGAGTCCTGCCGGGTCAAAGTGAGCACCGCTGCACCAAAAGGCACCCGCACGTTCTTGCCCAACACCCGCTCGCGATCGCGCACGGCGTTGGCCACGACGACCGACATGCGGGCGTCCCCCTTGAGGCGGGCGACGTCGTCGGCATCGGTGGATCGAGGGCGGATGCGCGGGACGAGTCCTGGGATCGTGGCCATCGTCACGCCGTTCTCCCCGAGCGAGGGCAGGACGTGCTCGATGTAGCGCATGAAGACCGGGTTCGGCCCCACGACGAGCATCCCCTGGCGCTCGAGCGGGAAGCGGTGGGTGTAGAGCAGGTACGCCGCCCGGTGCAGGGCGACGGCCGTCTTGCCGGTTCCCGGCCCGCCTTGCACGACGAGAAGCCCGGGGAGGGGGGCGCGCACGGCCTCGTCCTGTTCGCGCTGGATTGTGGCGACGATGTCGCGCATCTGCCCGGTCCGCGGGCGGGCCATCGCCGACAGAAGGGCCACCCGCCCCGCCGTGTTGGGGGCGAGGACCTCTCCATCGCCCTCGTCGCCGGCTCCGGCTGTGCCCGAGGCTCCGGCGGCGCCGCTGCCGTCGCCGAAGTGCTCGTCTTGGAGGCCGACGACACGGCACCCGTCCATCTCGAGATGGCGGCGCAGCGACAGTCCCATCGGATGGCGGGGTGTCGCTCGGTAGAAGGGCTCGGCGGCCGGGGCGCGCCAGTCGACGATGAGCGGCTCATGGTCGGCGTCGGAGATCGCGACCCGGCCGAGATGGAGCACGTCGCCGCCGGTGCGGTCGATGCGGCCGAAGCACAGAGGTGCGTCGCCGACATCAAGCTCGACGAGGCGTGCGAGGCCCGTACGAACGAGGATGTCCCTCTCGGTCTTCGCTTGCGGGGTCCCGCCCGCACCCTGGTCGAGGACAGGCTCGTACAGGGCGCGGGCAGACGCTCGCATGGCATCGAGGCGCGCGAGCGCGCGATCGATGACCTCCTGCTCGGCTGCGATATCGCGTGCGGTGTCGGCGTTCGTCATGGAGACGGGAAGAAGAGATTCTACAAGGACGGCTCGCCTGCCGGAGGCACTCGGCAGGTAACGTCGTCGTGTGCACCCTGACCAGCCGGTCTTCCTCCGGGCGTGCCGTTCCCTGCCCGTCGAGCGCGTGCCGGTGTGGTTCATGCGCCAGGCCGGCCGCTCCCTGCCCGAGTTTCGGGCCCTGCGGGGAACGAGCAGCGTCCTCGACGCCATCGCGCGCCCCGAGCTGGCCGCCGAGCTGACCCTCCAGCCGGTCCGCCGTTACGGCGTCGACGCGGCGATCCTGTTCTCTGACATCGTCACACCGCTCGCGGCAATCGGCGTCGGGGTCGACGTCGTCGCCGGCCGCGGCCCGGTCGTCAGCCGGCCGTTCCGCAGTGCTTCCGACATCGCTCGCCTGCGTGTCCCCGATGCGGCCGGCGACCTCGCACACGTCGCCGAGGCGGCGCGCATCGTCGCTGCCGAGCTGGGGGACGCCGTCCCCCTCATCGGCTTCTGCGGGGGTCCCTTCACGCTCGCCTGCTACCTCGTCGAGGGCGGGGCGTCGCGGGACTTCCGGCGGACGAAGGCCCTGATGTGGGAGGAACCCGACCTCTGGTCACAACTGACGAGGGCGCTCGCCGACATCGCCGTGGAGTTCCTGCAGGTCCAGGTGGCGGCAGGGGCCCGCGCGGTTCAGATCTTCGACAGCTGGGCCGGCCTGCTGGCGCCGGCGGCGTACGCGGCCCACGTCCTGCCTGCTGCGGGCCGGATCTTCGACGGGCTTGCCGCCAGTGGGGTGCCCCGGATCCACTTCGGCGTGGGGACGGGCGAGATCCTTCCCCTCATGGCCGCGGCGGGAGCCGACGTGGTCGGCGTCGACTGGCGAGTGCCCCTGGCGGGCGCCCGCCAGCGCCTCGGGACCGGCATCGCCGTCCAGGGCAATCTCGATCCCGTCGCCTGCCTGGCTCCCTGGCCCGTCGTCGCGGCGGAGGCGACGGCGGTTCTCGACGACGCCGGCGACGAGCCCGGCCACATCTTCAACCTCGGCCACGGCGTCCTCCCCGAGACCGACCCCGGGATCCTGGCGGAGATCGTCGGCCTCGTCCACGAGCGGCGGAGCAGGGACGCATGAGCCGGATCGGGGTCCTCGTCATGTCGTATGGGAGCCCGGCACACCTCGGGGAGGTCGCGGCGTACTACACCGACATCCGGAGGGGGCGCCCCCCCAACGAGGCCGAGCTCGCCGAGCTCGTCGGCCGCTACGAGGCGATCGGCGGGGTGTCGCCGCTGCGGCAGCGAACCGCAAGCCAGGTCGACGCCCTCGCCCGCGCCCTTAACGACGGTGAACCCGGCCGCTTCACCGTCGCAGAAGGGACCCGCCACGCCCGTCCCTCGATCGAAGACGGCGTGGCCGCCCTGGACAAGGCCGGAGTGGGCAGGATCGTCGGCCTCGTCCTCGCCCCCCACTTCTCGTCGCTCAGCGTCGGTGCATACGCCGATCGCGCGCGCCGAGCCGCTTGTTCTGCACAACGCCCGCTCTCCGTCGGCACCGTCCCCCAGTGGCATCTCCATCCCGGCCTCGTCGGCCTGCTCGCAGAGCGCGTCACCGGAGCGCAGCAGCGCGCGGCGCTCGCCACGGGCGACGGCAAAGCCCCGCGCGACGTGGCAGTCGTCTTCACAGCACACAGCCTCCCGGCCCGGATCCTCGCCGATGGCGATCCGTACCCCACCCAGCTCGACGAGAGCGCCCGTGCGATCGCCGCCGCCGCCGAGGTGCGGCACTGGCGCCTTGCCTGGCAGAGCGCCGGGCGCACCGCCGAGGAGTGGCTCGGGCCGGACGTCAAGACCGTGGTGGGCGAGCTTGCACGTGACGGGATGCGCGCATGCGTCGTCTGCCCCCAGGGCTTCGTCTCCGATCATCTCGAGGTTCTCTACGACATCGACGTCGACCTGCGCCGCTCGGCCGGCGAATCGGGGATCCACGTCGAACGCACCACATCGCTCAACGACGATCCCGCTTTTGTCGCCGTTCTGTGCGACGTCGTGCGCTCTGCGGCGAGGAAGAAAGACTCCGGCCAGTGAGCGCGCCCGAGGCCCAAGGGGCAACCGTCGCGATCGTCGGGGGCGGGATCTCCGGGCTCGCCGCCGCGTGGGAGATCGTGTCGCGTCCTTCCGGCTCCGGGAGCCCCGCGAAGGTCGTCGTCTTCGACGCGGCGGAACGCACCGGTGGCAAGATCCGGACAGGCACGGTCGGGCCCGTCGAAGGAATCGACCTCGGCCCCGATACCTTCGTCACGCGCAACAGCGCAGCGGTCGAGCTGTGCCGGGAGCTCGGCCTTGGCGACGACCTCGTCGCCCCGGCGGCCGCTGGGGCCTTCGTGTGGGCCCGCGGCGCCCTGCGCAGGCTTCCGTCCGCAAGCTTCCTCGGCGTGCCCACCCGGCTCGCTCCCCTCGCGCAGAGCGGCATCGTCTCACGCCACGGCGTTGCTCGCGCCGCCCTCGACCTCGTCTTGCCCCCGGCCGCGCTCGGCGCAAGCGCGCGCGCGGACCGCTCCGTCGCGTCGATCGTCGCGCCCCGCCTGGGAGCAGAGGTTGCCCGCCGCCTCGTCGACCCGATCGTCGGCGGGATCCACGCGGGGTCGACGCACGACATGAGCGCGGCGGCCGTCTTCCCGGAGCTGCTCGACGCGGCCCGCTCCGGCGGCAGCCTGATGCGCGCGCTCGGGGCACTCCGGGCCGGCAACTCCGATCCCCGCTTCGAAGAGGACGGGGAGGTGCCGCTCGCCCCGCCGCCGATCTTCCAAAGCCTGCGCGGCGGGCTCGAGCGCCTCGTCGACGCCCTCACACGTTCTCTACGCGAAAGAGGGGTCATGATCCATACGGGGGCGCCCGTGACCGCTCTCGAGCGGCAAGAGACCGCATGGCGGGTCGTGAGCTCGGCAACGACGACCGACGCGAGCGCTGTTGTGCTCGCAACGCCGGCGGCGGTCTCGGCGCAGCTGCTCGCCCCCCACGCTCCCCCAGCCACAGCTGCTCTGCGGGCCATCGACGCGGCGTCCGTTGCGATCGTGACCCTCGCCTACCGCAGGGCCGACGTCGCACGATCCCTGCATGGCGGGACCGGGTACCTCGTCCCCGACGAAGGAGCCAGGTTCGTGACCGCGTGCACGTGGCTCACGACCAAGTGGGCCCACCTCGCGAACCAACAGGGCGCCCGCGATCTCGTCGTCGTGCGGGCATCGGTCGGGCGCATCGACGACGAGCGTTTCGCTCGCATGGACGACGGCGACATCGTCGCCAAAGCGCATGCAGAGATCGCCCGCCACATGGGCATCCGCCGCGGACCGGTCGCACAGAGCGTCACCCGCTGGGAGGGTGCGTTCCCCCAGTACCGGGTGGGGCATCTCGACCGCGTCGCGATGATCGAGTCCGCCGTCGCCTCGACCGAGGGGATCGCAGTTTGCGGCGCCTTCCTGAGCGGCGTGGGCATCCCCGCTTGCATCGCCGAGGCGCGCCGCAGTGCCGCGGCGCTCATGGCAGGCGGCACCACCCGGGCTCCGTCGTGAGCACCGGGACGGTACCCGGCGCGCCGCGCACGTCCGAGGGCGGCACGCCGGCCGGCGAAGCATCCGGAGCGCCGGGCACGGCCCGCACGGGGACGGTGCGCCCGGGGGCACCCGCGACGGCACAGCGCGCGCGGCGCCGCGGAGCGGTCGCGGCGACGGCCTTCGTCGCCGGCCTCGGGCTCGCCGCGAGCATCCCTCCGGCCGGCATCTGGCCGCTCGCTTTCCCCGCGGCCGCGCTCCTCGTCTGGAGGCTTGGCGGGCTGCGGATGCGGGCACGGGCCCTCGCCGGCTTCCTGGCCGGCCTCGGGCTGTTCATCCCCGGTCTGTTCTGGGCCACATCGTTCAACGTCGCGGGAGGCGTCGTCCTCATCGTCGCCGAGTCCTGCTTCTTCGCCGTGGCCGCGATGGTCGTCGCCCCCGGGCCGGGCCGGGCGGTTTCCTTCCCGGCGGCGTTCACCCTGGTGACCGCCGCCCGGGGATCCTGGCCATTTGGCGGGATGCCCCTGGGGGGCGTCGCCCTGGGCCAAGCAGCCGGGCCGCTCGCCTTCTCCGCTCGCCTCGGCGGGCCGCTCGTCGTCGCGGCGATCGTGTGGACGGGCGGAGTCGCCCTCGCCTGGGCCTGGGAGGCAGCCGGCGGCAGCCGGCGTCTTCAGCTCCTCGTGCGCCGCGGTCCGGCTGGGGTGCCCGCCCCCCAACGGCAGCTTCACGTCCCTCCGGCGCGAGGTGCGGGCCGCGCCATAACGGCAGTGGTCGCCGGTGCCCTCGTCGCCGCGGCCGCCGTCGCCGGTGCCCTCGCACCTGACGGCGGGCCCGCCGTGCACCGGCTGCGTGTCGCCGCCGTCCAAGGTGGCGGCCCGCGGGGGCTGCGCGCCGTCAACGTCGATCCGTCGGTCGCCTTCGACGCCCAGCTGGCCGCGACCCAGCCGTTGCTCGCCCTTCCGGCCCGCCGGCGCCCGGCACTCGTCCTGTGGCCGGAAGACGTCATCGCCCTCGGAGGGCCTCTCGCCGGATCGACCGAGGAGCTCCAGATGGCCCAGCTCGCGCGATCGCTGCACGCCACCGTCGTCGCCGGTGTCACCGAGCCTGTTGGCATAACGCGCTTCCGCAACGAGGTCGTCGCGTGGGCACCCAACGGCCGGATCACGAGCACCTACGAGAAGGTCCATCGCGTCCCCTTCGGCGAGTACGTCCCGTTCCGGTCGTTCTTCGCGCACTTCGCCAACCTGTCGGACGTTCCCCGAGATGCGATCCCCGGGAAAGGACCGGGCCTCATGCGCACCCCGGCGGGCCCGCTGGGAGCGATGGTCTCCTACGAGGTTTTCTTCGCCGATCGCGGCCGCAGCGCCACCCGGGCGGGGGCGACGCTGCTCATCGTTCCGACGAACACCTCCTCCTACACGACCGCGCAGGTCCCCACCCAAGAGATCGCCGCCGCCCGCCTGCAAGCCATCTCCGAGGGGCGCGACCTCGTCCAAGCATCTCCGACGGGCCTGAGCGCCCTTATCGACCACAACGGCCGGGTGATCGCGCGCTCCGGTCTCGGGAACCGCCAGCTCGTGATCGGCTCGGTTGCCGAGCGCCGGGGCGCGACGCCCTACGAGCGTTGGGGGGAGACCCCGATCGAGCTTCTTGCCGCCGCCGCTCTCGTCGCTGGTTGGCTCGCCGCCGCGTATCGCCGGCGTGCCGGCTCCGGCAAAGACCTGCCGGCCGGGGACCGCGGGCTCGGCGAGAGTCACGTCCCTGGGTCTTGACGGTGACGCTTGCCGAGGAGAAGGTGGCGAGCAGCGAAGCCCCTACCCTCGCCGAACCCGGTGCGCCTCGGCGAGGCCTGGGAGCCGGCTCAGGCGCGGCGGGCGAGGGAGACGGCGAAGTCCTCCCGGCTGTCGGTCATCCACGAGACCATCGCAAAGCCCGAGGCGGCGAGCTCGTCTTCGATCCCGGAGCGGCGGAACTTGGCACTGATTTCGGTGCGCATCGACTCGCCGGCGGCGAAGTGCACCGGATCGCCCATGACGGGAACATGTACGTCCATCTCCTCTGTCGCGACGAGTGACATCTCCATCCACTCTTCCTCGGCGTCCCAGAGCGCCCGGTGCGCAAACCTGTCCGGGGCAAAGTCGGAGCCGAGCGCACGATTGACGACGTGCAAGACGTTGCGGTTGAAGGCGGCGGTGACCCCGGTTGGGTCGTCGTAGGCGGCGACGAGCCGGTCGGGATCCTTGACGAGATCGGTGCCGAGCAGGAGCAGATCGCCGGGCGAGAGTATCTTCGCAAGGCTTTGGAGCAGGTCGGCCCGGGGGGCCGGCACCAAGTTGCCGATGGTGCCGCCCAAGAAGGCGACGAGGGTGCGGCCGGCGATCGGCAGGCGGTCGAGGTGGCGTTCGAAGTCCCCGGCGACTGCGTGGACGCGCAAGGACGGGAACGCGTCGGCCACGTCGTGGCTGGCTGCGCGCAACGTCTCTTCGCTGACGTCGAAAGGCACGAACCGGCGCAGGCCGCAGGCGGCAGACAACGCGTCGAGGAGGATCCGGGTCTTCTCCGACGTCCCGGATCCGAGCTCGACCAGTGTCCTCACACCACCTTCGGCGCTCGCCCTGGCAATGGACGGGGCTTCGCGCACCAGGATCTCCCGCTCGCAGCGCGTCGGGTAGTACTCGGCGAGGCGTGTGATCTCGTCGAACAGAGCCGAGCCGCGGGCATCGTAGAACCACTTCGGCGGGAGATGCTTCGGCGTGTCCGCCAAGCCGCTCCGCACGTCGTGCTCGAGCATGCGCTGGGTGTCGCCGGCGTCGACGAAGACATCGACGCGCACGCGCGAGGCCGCTGCCCTCATAGGTCCCGGGCCGTGCGGAAGCCGGCGAAGATGTGGCGGCGCACCGGGAAGTCCCAGTTGCGAAAAGTCGTGCGCATGGCGGCCGGGTGCGTCGCCCACGAACCGCCGCGCAGGACCCGGTAGACGTCGCCGAAGAACACCTCGGAGTACTCGCGATACGGGAAGCTGCGAAAGCCCGGGTAGGGCCGGAAGGGCGACGCCGTCCACTCCCAAACGTCACCGAGCATCTGGAGCGCCCCACAGGGGCTCGCACCGGCAAGGTGCTCGCTCGCCGGGCTGGGAGACGCTCGCAGCTGCCCCAAGTTCGCGCGCCCGGCTTCGAAGCGGTTCCCCCAGGGGTAGCGGAGCTTTGCCGACGAGGAAGCGTCCCAGGACGCGGCTTTCTCCCACTCGACTTCGGTCGGCAGACGCCGGCCGGCCCACCGGGCATAGGCGTCGGCCTCGTACGCGCAGACATGTTGCACCGGGGCGTCGGGGTCGAGCGGTTGGGTTCGCCCGAACGTGCGGCACGTCCATCCACCGGCCGCATCGGCCGGGTCCGCTTCCGGGCCGCTGCGCGCCCAGCCGGCCGGTGCCGACGCGCCGGACTCGGCCAGCCAGGCCCGCCCGGCCTCGTCCCAGAGGCGGTGCTCCCCGTAGGCACCACTCGCCACGAACGCGCAGTAGGCGGCGTTGGTCACGGCGGTCGTGTCGATGGCGAAGGTGGGCACCTCGACGGCATAGGCCGGCCTCTCGTTGTCGTAGGCCCAGGCCGCGTCGGTTGCCCCCATGGTGAACGGCCCTCCGGGGACGACGACCTCGTCGGGCAGCGCCGGCGTCCTGCCCAGCGAAGGTGCAACGCCTGCACGACCGCCGGGCGCGGCCGTGCCTGGAAGTGCCGGATCGAAGGTCGGGCCCTCCATGAGCTGGATCGCCGCGAGCATCGTCTCGTCGTGCTGGTGCTCGTGCTGGACGGCCATGCCGTAGACGAAGCCTCCGGCGACGAGCGGCGCCGGCGCACCGGCGACGGCATGGCCGGCGCCCAAGGTGTCGAGGACGCGATGCCGGACCTCTCCGATATAGCGGCGGGCGGCCTGCGGCGCCAGCAAGGCGAGCCCCGCGCGCGTGGACCGAGCATGGGCGAACGCGTTGTAGAGATCGTCGACATCCGGGGCGACGCCGGGCTTGCCCAGCGCACGCAGCAACCACAGGTCCTCGTAGTTGCCGACGTGGGCGAGGTCCCAGACCAGAGGGGACATCAGGCGGGAGTGCTGGGCACACAGCGCCGCGTCGTCGAAGTGCTCGACGATCCCGAGCGTGCGTGCGCGCACCTCCGCCAATGCGTCGACGATCCCTGCAGTCGCGTCCACCTAGGTGCCCCCGCTCTGCAAGCCCTGCCCGGTGCTGCCGACCGCATGCCCGCCGGCGGGGCCGGCACCCACTCGTGCGAAGCTGCCCGCGTCGTCGGCGGCTGCGGGCGAAAGACCCCGGCGCACGGAACGGTCGACCAGCTCCCCCCAGGCGTCGAGGTGCGCCCCGGAGACGTCGAGGCCGGCCAAGGCCGATAGCCCCACCTCGCAGCAGCGAAGCGCGTCGGCGGCGAGCGCCGGGTCGGCGAGGCCGTGACGCGACGCCGTGCGCCACCTGGCGACACCGTCGACGTCGCCGCCGGGGGGGGTGCCGAGCTCCTCGGCCGCCCCGTCGACGGCGACGAGACCGTACGTGAGTGCGACCGCCGCCTGCCACCATGGTGCGGGAACGGCGTCGAGAAAGCGCATCTCGATCCATCCGCGCAAGCGCACCGGCGGGAACAGCGTGGTCAGGTGGTAGTCGACGTCACCGCCGTCGGGGAACCCGAGGGCATGACCGTCGTCGGCCCACGCGCCCAGCGTCATGCCGCCGGTCACGGGGCGGAAATCGTCCTCGCCGGCGCGGATCAGCATGACGCGCGCGGCCAAGCAGTAGTCGACCCACTTCCCGGTCCCGGCGCTCGCCGGGACCGGGGCGGTGCGCGTCGGGTCGACGGCCCACCAGTTGTCGAGGCGCGCCGAGGCGCACGAACCGGACGCGCCACCCTGGGTCGGCGAGTTCGCGAAAGCGGCGGCGAGTGCCGGCCCGACACGGTGCGCGGCACGCCAGCGGCGGGCCGTCTCTGCGGCGGAGGACGAACCGGCGTTGACCTGCAATGCGGCCGTCCCACACATCATGCGGCGGCCTGCCGCAGCCGCGTCATCGCCATGCGATGCGAAGTACTGCTCCATCGCCCGATAGCGCGCGGAGTCGATCACGCGCACCGGCGCATGGCGCCAGTTCACACCCGCCGCCTCGATCCGGTACCCGGCGCGGCCCAGACGAGCGCGTAGGGCGTCTTCGTCGATCTCCAGCGAGGCGATGGCACCCGCGAGCGTCGTGGCCGGGGAGGTACTGATCTCGACCTGGCCTCCCGGCTCCCAGCTCAACCGGCCTCCCGCCGGGAGCGGGCCACCCGAGTCGCAGGCCGCGGCGACGCGACTCTGCGGGGGAGGACCCTCGCGTGGGCGTGGAGCAGCCTCGGTCACGAACCACTCGGCTTCGATGCCCACACGTTCGGCGGCGCCCCGCAGGCATCGTTCGGCGATCCGATCGGCGATGTCGCGACGGGTCATCACCCGCCTGCGCGCGGGCATCAGAACGCTGGGCGCACCCGGATCGAAACGCCGATCACCGTGTCGAACCTAGCCGCAGACACAGCGGCCTGGGCCGCCAGGTGAGATCCAGGTGAGATGAGGCACGGCCGGCGGTGCTGCGCACGGCGAGCTAGCAACCGGCGATGGTCACTCGGCCACGGCGTCGAGCGCAGAGTTGGGCGCGTCGGAGGCACGCACCATCTCGGCCACCGGAGCCGCCTCCGGCTGGACGAAGAGAACCCGGTTGTAGAAAACGAACTTGGCGACCCACAGGACGCCGAATGCGACGAGGTTCGCCGACTGGACGATCGCGGTCTTGGCGACATGGCTGAAGTCGTGATGGTCGGCGAAGCCTGCGGCAACCCAAACCGTGTAGAGAGACAGGGCCATGCCGGCGAAGGAGGTGATCCAGAACGGCGTGACCTCCCGCAGCAGGTGGCTCCTCCCGCTCTTTCCCCAGACCCACGAGCGGTTGAGATAGTAGGAAGGGATCGTCGCCACGGCGTTGGCGACAACGTTGCACACGACCGCACTCCACAGGCGCCAGACGCCGAATGTCAGGAGCAGCACGCCCTGGCTGGCGAGCGTCGAGACGACCGAGACGACGGCATACTTGACCATCTTGCGGCCCGACGGCGACCGGAACCAGGACATGACAGCGGGCAGAGAAGTCCCAGGAGTCACGGAAACCAATTCTACAGGCTGGGCTTAGCCAGGGGCTTGCAGGCGCGAGCCGGGGGGAGCGGGCGCATCACGGCCGGCCGGGGACAGCCTGGAGCTGCCGGCTGCGCGCGCAGGCGCCCAGCCAGTGGGTGCTCGGCCGCGGCACCCGCCTGAGCGTGCGCCTGTCGACTGCGATGAGGCCGAACAGGGGTTCGTGGCCGAGCGCCCACTCGAAGTTGTCCAGCGCGCTCCAGTGGAAGCAGCCCCGCACGTCGATCCCTTCCGCCACGCAGCGCTCCACACCGGCGAGGGCGGCGTGGAGGTACGCGATGCGCTGGCCGTCGTCGTCGGTGGCGACGCCGTTCTCGGTGACGAGCACCGGTCGCCCGCCGGTCACCTGCGCCGCCCGCCTGATCGTCGCTTCGAGGTAGATGTCTTCCATCTGGCCGCGTATCCGTGTTACACGGGCCTCGCCGCCGGGGAGGGGTTGGTAGTCCGTCATCGACAGGGTCAGGCCCACCGGCGTCGACGGCGTCGACGGCGTCGGGATAACGGTGGTAGTGGTCGCAGGCGTCGCCGCTCGGCTCGCGACAGCCCGCCTGCGGGTCGTGCTCCCAGGCCCACCAGTCGTTGTTCCAGTTCCCGCCTTCGACCTGGTGCGCGGCTGT
>JAJZBS010000013.1:38384-43872 GCA_021851885.1 Actinomycetes bacterium
CGTCGGGATAACGGTGGTAGTGGTCGCAGGCGTCGCCGCTCGGCTCGCGACAGCCCGCCTGCGGGTCGTGCTCCCAGGCCCACCAGTCGTTGTTCCAGTTCCCGCCTTCGACCTGGTGCGCGGCTGTCGCAGGCGCCCTGCCGCAGGGCCGGTCGCAGGACACCCCGGGGCCTCACGCCTTTACGGGGTGCGCCGCAAAGCTCAGTGGCGGCGCGATATCGGGACGAAGTCGCGCTTTTCCTCGCCGACGTACAGCTGGCGGGGCCGGGCGATGCGGGAGTCCTGCTCCAGCAGCTCCACCCAGTGCGCCAGCCAACCCGAGGTGCGCGGGATGGCGAAGAGAACGGGGAACATCTCCAGGGGAAAACCCATTGCCTGGTAGATGAGGCCCGAGTAGAAGTCGACGTTCGGATACAGGCGACGGGAGGTGAAGTACTCGTCGGACAGGGCGGTCTCCTCGAGCTTCAGGGCGATGTCGAGGAGGGGGTTCTTGCCCGTGACGGCGAACACCTCATCCGCAGTGCGCTTGATGATCCTGGCCCGCGGGTCGTAGCTCTTGTAGACCCGGTGGCCGAAGCCCTGCAGGCGGGTCTCACCCGCCTTCACCGAGGCGATGAACGCGTCGACGTTGTCGAGGCTACCGATCGAGGTGAGCATCCGGATGACCGCTTCGTTCGCACCACCGTGGCGCGGGCCGTAGAGGGCGGCCGCGGCAGCGGCAGTCGCCGAGTAGGGATCGGCGTGCGAGGACCCCACCGTGCGCATCGCCGTCGTCGAGCAGTTCTGCTCGTGATCGGCGTGAAGGATGAACAGCACGTCCAGCGCACGTACGAGGACCGGGTCTGGCTCGAAACGGGGCTCGGCCACCTTCCACATCATCGACAGGAAGTTGGCGGTGAAGCCGAGGGCGTTGTCCGGGTAGACGAACGGCATGCCCCGGCTGAACCGGTACGCCGCTGCAGCGAGAGTGGGCATCTTGGCGATCAGGCGCAGGATCTGCTTGTTGCGCGCCTCGGGATTGAAGATGTCCTTGGCGTCCATGTAGAAGGTCGACAGCGCCGCCAGGGCCGAGACGAGCATCCCCATCGGGTGGGCGTCGTAGTGGAAACCATCGAGGAAACGCTTGCGCAGGTTCTCGTGGATGAAGGTGTGGTAGGTGACCTCGTGGCACCACTCGTCGAACTGGGTCGGCGTCGGAAGCTCTCCATTGATCAGCAAGTAGGCGACGTCGAGGTAGGTCGACTGCTCGGCGAGCTGCTCGATCGGGTATCCCCGGTAGCGGAGGATGCCCTGCTCGCCGTCGAGGTAGGTGATCGCGCTCTCGCACGCCGCCGTCCCGACGAACCCTGGATCGTAGAACCAGATCCCGGGCAGGAGCTTCTGCCAGTCGAGCTCGGAGACCCCTCCGTTCTGGATCGGTATCTCCATCGACGCACCTGTGCGGTTGTCGGTGATGGTGATGCTCTCTGTCACGGTGTCCGGCTCCTCTCCGACGCCCAGTTCAATCCTACCCAGCGGGCAATCGTGCCGATCCTCGCCACAGGACGCCAATTCGATCGAGGACCGCGGCCGCAGCCAGCAACTCCGCGTCCCCACCGGGACGACCGACGAGCTGCAAACTCGCCGGCAGGTGGGTGCCCGTCGCTACAGGGAGAGCGACGGCGCAAGCGCCGGCCAGGTTGACTGGGAGCGTGTGGCGAGACGAGGCCAGCTTGTCCGCGTCGGCCACGGGCGGAGCCAGGATGGCGAGGGTCGGCAGGGCGACGAGGTCGACCTTGGCGAAGACTGCCTCCAGGCGATCTCGCCATGCGCTGCGCAGGGCGCGCGCCTGGGCCCGATCCCCCGGGCGCAGATCCCGGCCGGCATGCAGGCGGGCAAGGACGTCCGGGCCGATCTTGTCCGGAAGGGCTTCGGCCAGTGCGCCATTGGTCTCCCACGCTTCGGCGACCAGCAGCACCATCGCCGCCTCGGTCGCCTCGGCCCAACCGTCAAGGCCGACGTCGGCGACGTCCCATCCCGACGCCGCGAGCGCTCCGTCAATGGCCTTGTCGACAACCGGATCGGCCGGCGGCCGGAAACGACCGACCCGCAAGTGCGCCGAAGGCTCGCTCTGGGGCAAGGCGAAGTGCGGCTCGATGAGCTGCATCCCGCGCACGAGCCCGGCGACATCCATGGCAAGGGGTCCAACCGTGTCGAGGCTGGGGGCGAGCGGGCGAACGCCGCCGAGAGGAACGCGGCCCCAGGACGTCTTCAGGCCCGCGGTGCCACAGCACGCGGCCGGGATCCGGATCGATCCTCCCGTGTCGGTGCCGAGGGCCACGTCTGCTGCGCCCGTGGCCACCGCGACTGCGGAACCACTCGACGACCCGCCGGGGATCCGCACGGCATCCAGGGGGTTCTCCGGGGTCCCCGACCACGCGTTGACGCCCGTCACACCGAAGGCCAGCTCGTGCATGTTCGTCTTCCCGACGATCACTGCCCCGGCACTGCGCGCCCGGCGCACGCACGTGGCGTCAATGGCCGCCGGCGCCGCAGTCTCGGCGACGGCCCGGCAGCCCGCCGTCGTCAAGCACCCGGCGACGTCGATCACATCCTTGACGGCGAGGCGCGGCGCACCGCAGGACGGTGCCGCCAGGCGTGTGATGAACGTCGACGTCGGGAACCCGCCTGCCGCCGTCAGCCGAGGTCGTAGCGGTAGACGTTCGTCTCCCGCCGTACGAACCCCAGGCGTTGGTACAGCCGGTTGGCGGCTTGGCGCGAGGGCCGGGAGGTGAGGTCGACCCTGCGTGCACCGGCACGGCGCGCGTGCTCCAAAGCGGCCGTCGTCAGGGCCTCGGCGACACCCTGGCGCCGGTGCGCCCCGTCCACGACGACATCTTCTACGAGAGCCCGCACGCCGGTCGGTATGCGGAAGGAAACCAGGGTGAGCATGCCCACGAGGTCGCCCGTCGCGTCTCTCGCCACCAGGAGGCAGCTTGCGGGGCTGGCGACGATCGCGGCGAGGTCGGCGGCCGTCAGGGGCTTGGCCGAGGTGGAGAGCTGTCCGACGAGGTGGACGACGCGAGCCAGGGTCCCTTCGCCGGCGTCGACCAGCTCCGACACGGAGATCCCCGTCGCCACCCGCCCCACATGCGCGCCATCGGCCATCGACCGGCGAGTGTAGCGACACGCTGCAGCGCGCGGCCGTGCGCCCTCGGATCGCCGGCCAAACGGCAAGGCGAGCACCTGCGGCCGGTACCGTGGGGGGGTGGAGACGCTCCGGTGGACCCGCCACCCGGCGCTTCGGTCGCCGATCGTCATAGCCGCCTTCGCCGGTTGGAACGACGCCGGCGATGCCGCGAGTGGAGCGATCCGTCACCTCTCGGAGGCCTGGGAGACCCAGGCCTTCTGCGACATCGACCCCGAGGAGTTCTTCGACTTCACCGAGGCCAGGCCGCAGGTCATGATCGACCACGACCAGGCCGAGACGGCGGCCGGTGGGCGGCGTATCGTCTGGCCGGTCAACGTCTTCGAAGAAGGCACGGTGGCGGCCGATGCCGGCGGCGGCGGAAGCGACATCGTTCTCCTCCAGGGGACCGAGCCCCAGCTGCGCTGGCGCACTTTCGCCGCTGCGGTGGCCGAGGTGGCCGAGTCGCTCGGGGCATCCATGGTCGTCTCGGCGGGGGCGCTCCTCGCCGACGTCACCCACCGCCGGCCCGTCCGGGTCACCGGGAGCGCGGCAGATCCCGAACTTGCCCGATCACTGCACCTGCTGCCGAACAACTACGAGGGACCGACGGGGATCGTCGGCGTGTTGCATGACACCCTGGCCCAGCGCAACATCCCGTCCGTCTCGCTGTGGGCAAGCGTCCCCCACTACGTCTCGCAGGCCCCGTCGCCCAAGGCCGCCCTCGCCATCGTCGACAGGATCGGCACGTTGACCGGCCTGCCCGTCGACACCTCTGCCTACGACGACGCCGTCGCCCAGTACGAAAAGCGTGTCGAAGAGGTCGTCAACGGCGACGAAGTGGCTCGCGCCTACGTCGAGCAACTGGAAAAAGCCGAGGACGAGGCGGCCGAGGCCGGTGCCGAGCAGCTCCGGGACTTGGCGCACCTCGAGGCCGGCTTCAACGCCGATCGACTTGCCGAGGAAGCCGAGCGCTATCTGCGGCGCCACGGCCCTTGACCACTGTCGTGCATCGGTGGGAGAGCGCCGGAGCGCACGATCCGGGGCGCGCGGGCACCCGATCGGCGCCGTCGCTCTCCCGTCAGCCCTCCCTCCACATCGGCTCGCGCGGGCGGTCGAAGAGGATCTCGACCGACTCGCCCCGCAGCGCGGCGAAGACTTGGGAACGCCAGCGCTCGGCGCCCGCCAGCGGGCTCGGGAGCGCGTCTTCGGCAAACCAGCCGACGTCGCTGCACTCGAGCGGGTGAGCCCGCAGCTCCCCGCCGACGGGGCGGCACTGGAAGACGAGGGAGTACAGGGGCACCCGGGTGAACCCGAGGCGCAGCCCGTCGAGGACGGCGATGAGGCGCAGGGGCTCCACTTCGATGCCCGTCTCCTCTGCAACTTCCTTGACGACGATCTCCGCCGCCGAGTACCCGACGTCAGCCCAGCCCGTCGGATAGAGCCACACCCCCGAGTCGGCGCGTCGGATCAGGAGTATCTCGCCCTTGTCGTTGCCGACGGCGGCACCGACGGCGATCTTCGGCGTGACGTACCCGGCGACGCCATCGCCCACCTGGCCGAGCCACTCTTCGACGATGCCGTCGGCGTCCTCTGAGGCAGCGGCGGAGGGTTCGGCGGCGACACGGATGTCCGCGGCGACACGCAGGACCTCCTCGAACCGCTCGCGCTCGTACAGGCTCTTCGTAAATCCAAGGCCAGTGCGGGCGATCCCCGCAAGGGCCTCGCTCCAGCGCAGGAGATCCCGGCTCGACGCGCCGTCACCCACGCATCCCGAGGCTAGCATCGGGCGCCCTTCCATCCGGCTGCCGGGCACCCGGTGACCCGCAGTGCTCGTTGCGAGCTGGGCGCGGGACGACATGGCGCATGCGGCCCGATGGCAAGATAGGCAGATGGCCGTCCAAGACGATTGTCGCCACTACATCATGCAGACGGTGTCCGGTGGCGACCGCACCGAGCGATGCCGCCTCGGAGCGAACGGCAATCTCCCGTTTTCCTGCCCCGACGGCTGCGTCTTCTACGAAGCTCGCAAGGTCTCCCAGGCCGGCTGGCAACGCCCACGCGACCCGGGCGCCGCGGGGGGTGACGGTGACCCGCGCGGCCCCGGCGGGTCACGCGGACCGGGCGGCAACCGCGGAGGTGGCGCCGGCCCCCGGTAGCCGGTTGACGCGAGGCGCTCGTGCGCGGGGGCGGGGAAGGTCAGTTCCAGGTGACACGGACCCACCCGGCAAAGGGCATTGCCTGGGAAGGGGACCGGGTCACGCTGTGGTGGCCTGCCGCAGGCGTGCCGAGGTCCGGCACGACGAGGGGCGAGAAGCACGT
>JAJZBS010000119.1 GCA_021851885.1 Actinomycetes bacterium
GGAACAGAGGATCGAAGGCCCGGGAGAACCGGCCGCACCTGAGGGGCGGGTTGCGCCGCCGGCCAACCGGCGCAAGCCGCGTATCGGGGACTCACGGCCGGCTCCGAGCGCGAGCGCTGCGGCCACACCGCAAGAGCAGCCCCCCAGAGGCGCCCGGCCCAGCCGGGCGCGCAAGGCGCGCGGCGGCGGCTCGCGGCCGGCCCCGGCCGGCGACGGAGCGCCGGCACGCGAGGCCGACAAAGCGCCCGATGGCGCAAAGGTCCCCGATGCCGCCAAGGGGACGGCATCGGCATCGGCATCGGCACCGGAGGGATCCGGAGCCTCTCCGGCGGCGAAGCGTAGGAGGCGCCGTGGTGGGCGCGGGCGCTCCCGGAGCGGCGCGGGGACAGGGGCCGGAGCTGCCGGTGCCTCTGGCGACGGAGCGGCCGGCGCCGGCGAGGAAGCGGCGCTTTCGGGCGGGGAACCAGAAGAGGAGAGCTCGCGCGACAAGGGGCGTGAGCGCAAGGGGCGCCCGGTCGGGCGCTACCTGATGTGCGTCCATGTCGCCGACGGCGTCACCCAGATCGCGGTGCTCGAAGGGCGGGCACTGATCGAGCACTATGTCTCGCGCGAGGTTGACGACGGGACGCAGATCGACGGGAACGTCTACCTCGGCAAGGTCAAGAACGTCCTTCCGGGCATGGAGGCGGCCTTCGTCGACATCGGAACGCCGAAGAACGCCGTCCTCTACTGGGGCGACGTCCGCTACGACGCCGACGACCTGGACGAGGCCGGTTCGTCGAAGAAGGAACGCCCGCGCATCGAGCAGGTGCTGCGCAACGGCCAGGAGATCCTTTGCCAGGTCATCAAGAACCCGATCGGCCTCAAAGGGGCGCGCCTGACGCAGGAGGTGTCGCTCCCGGGTCGCTTTGTCGTCCTGGCGCCGGAGAGCGACACATTTGGCATCTCCAAGCGTCTCGATGACCGCGAGCGGCGCCGGCTCCGCAAGGTGATCGACCAGATCCGGCCGGCGGGGCACGGCGTCATCGTCCGGACGGCCGCCGAGGGAGCGACCGCCGCCGAGATCAAACGGGACATCGACCGTCTCGCGGGTCAATGGGAGGCGATCTCGACCGCACGCTCCGCGGCGCGGGCCCCGGCGCAGCTCCACAAGGAGCCGGACATCGCGGTGCGCGTCATCCGCGAGGAGTTCACCCGTGACTACAGGGGGGTCGTCATCGACGACCCGGAGCTCTACCGCAACGTCAGGGACTACGTCCTGAGCGTGAACCCCGAGCTCGTCGACCGGGTCGAGCTCTACGACGCGCACAAGGAGTCCCTGCCGCTCTACGAGCGCTACAACGTGCACGAACAGCTGCACAAGGCCCTCGATAGCAAGGTTTGGCTGCCCTCGGGGGGTTCGCTCATCATCGAGAGGACCGAGGCGTTGACGGTCATCGACGTCAACACCGGCAAGAACGTCGGCAAGACCAACCTCGAAGAGACCGTCTTCCGCAACAACCTCGAAGCGGCCGAGGAGGTCGCCCGCCAGCTGCGCTTGCGCGATATCGGCGGGATCATCGTCATCGACTTCATCGACATGGAGATCAAAGTCAATCGCGAAAAGGTTGCGGCGGCGTTCCGGGCGGCGCTTGCCCGGGACAAGACGCGCACCCAGGTCTTCGACATCTCCGAGCTCGGCCTCGTGGAGATGACCCGCAAGCGCGTCTCCGAGGGCTTGGTGGAGGCGTTCTCCACGACGTGCCCCACCTGCAGGGGCCGGGGCATCGTGTTCGAACAGGAGATCCTCTGAGCCTGGCGTCGTCCCGGGTGGTGCTCGGCTCCACAGGCACCCTCGGGGGTCGGTGAACCTCTGGTAAGCTCGCTCCCCTATGTACGCGGTTGTCCGGACCGGTGGGAAGCAGATCCTCGTTCGTGAGGGTGAGCTGCACGAGGTCGAGAAGTTGGGTGCCGATGTCGGTGCCGAGGTGCAGTTCACGCCGATCCTGTTGTCGGACGACGGCAGTGTGACGGCGTCGCCCGGCGCCCTTGCGGCAGCGGTCGTGACGGCCCGCCTCGTCGGGCGTCAGCGTGGTCCGAAGATCCACGGGTTCACCTACAAGCCCAAGACCCGGGGCCGGCGCCGCTGGGGCCACCGCCAAGATCACGACGTGATCGAGATCGTCTCGATCGAGACCGGCACCGCCGCCAAGGCGGGTTAGCGGCCAGGAGGAGCGATGTCGAAGACCAAGGGAGGCGGCTCCACACGCAACGGCCGCGATTCGAAGGCCAAGCGCCTCGGCGTCAAGGTCTACGACGGCACGGCCGTGAGCGCGGGCTCGATCATCGTGCGCCAGCGGGGCACGCGCTTCCACCCGGGCGAGAACGTTCGCCTCGGTGGCGACGACACGCTGTTCGCCACGGCAAACGGACAAGTGAAGTTCGGGACGCGCAGGGGCCGACGCCTCGTGGACGTGCTCCCGCAGTCACCAGGCTGACCCTGTTGCCCGCTGCCGGCGGGTCCCGCGCGCCTCGCCAACGGAGCGGCTTCGTCGACGAAGCGCAACTCCACGCCAAAGGCGGTGACGGCGGGGCCGGTGTCGTCTCGTTCCGGCGCGAGGCCCACGTCGCGCGCGGTGGCCCCGATGGCGGCGACGGGGGCCATGGCGGGGGGGTCTGGCTCGTCGCGACGAGCCGCCTCTCATCTCTCCTGTCCTTTCGCGACCAGCCGTTCAGGCGCGGAGCAGACGGCGGTCACGGACAGGGCAGGAAACGGCATGGGAAGCGGGGGCCGGACGCGGTCATCGAGGTCCCCGAGGGGACCGTCGTGCGCGAGCTCGGCGGGGACGTCGTGTGCGACTTGGACCAACCGGGCATGCGCTGGTGTGCCGCAGCCGGGGGACGGGGCGGGCGGGGCAATGCCCGGTTCCTCACGAACAGGCGCCGGGCACCCTCTTTCGCCGAGCAGGGCGAGCGGGGCGAAGAGCACTGGTACGACCTCGAGCTCAAGCTGATGGCCGACGTCGCGCTCGTCGGTTTCCCGAACGCAGGGAAGTCGACGCTGATCTCGCGGATCTCGGCCGCCCGCCCGAAGATCGCGGACTATCCCTTCACGACACTGGAGCCGCATCTTGGCGTCGTCCGTGTCGACGACGGCCCCGAGGCCGTCGGCGAATTCGTCGTCGCAGACGTGCCCGGTCTCGTCGAAGGGGCGGCCGAAGGGCGTGGGCTCGGCCACGCCTTCTTGCGCCACGTCGAGCGGTCCCGGGTGCTCGTCGTCCTCGTCGACCTTTCCCCGATGGCCGAGCGCCCCCCGGCGGCCCAAGAGGGCGTCCTCGTCGACGAGCTCCGCCGCTACCGCCCGGATCTGCTGGGCCGCCCGCGCATCGTCGTCGGATCGAAGGCGGACGCGGCTGCAGACGGTGCCGGGGGCTGGGACGGGCCGCGGTTCTCCTCGCTCACCGGCGAGGGGCTCGTGCACCTCGTTGGGGCGATGGCCGACAGCGTGGCCCGGGAACGGGCGAGCGCACAGGGCACGGGCACAGGGCACGGGCGCGCCAGGGTGCCCGGGACCGTCGTCGTCCACCGCCCGGTGCGGGAGGGGGCCGCGGTGGCGCCGGACGGCGCCGGCGGTTGGCGGGTGACCGGTCGGGCAGCCGAGCGCGCCGTCGCCCTCGACGACCTGACCAATCCCGACGCCCTCGCCTACGTGCAGGGGCGCCTGCGCCGTCTGGGGGTCGAGCGTGCCCTTGCCCGAGCCGGCGCCCGCTCGGGGGACGTCGTGCGCATCGGGTCCTTCGAGTTCGAGTACGAGCCGGACGCCTGAGCGGGCGTACCCTGCAGACTGTGAACGCCGTCGTCAAGATCGGTTCGTCCTCGGTGACGGCGGCCGGCGGGGAAGTGGACGTCGCCGCCGTCGAGAAGCTCTGCGGCGAGGTCGCTCGTTTCCTGAACGGTGGTCACCGGGTCGTCGTCGTGAGCTCCGGGGCGATCGCCGCGGGACGCTCCGTGCTGTCAGGCCGGGCGCCATCACGGCGGGAGGGTCCCGCCGGGGCCGCGGCAAGCCATTTGGACGCGCCGGTAGACCTGGCCACCTTGCAAGCGGTCTCGGCGGTCGGCCAGAGCCGGCTGATGGGCGTCTACGACCAGGCGTTCACCGCCCACGGCCTCGTGGCGGGCCAAGTGCTCCTCGCTCCCCTCGACTTCGTCCACCGGGGCCAGTACCTGCGGGCCCGCAAGACGCTTTCGCGCCTGCTCGACCTCGGCGTCGTCCCTGTCGTGAACGAGAACGACGCCGTCGCCGACGAGGAGATCCGTTTTGGCGACAACGATCGGCTCGCCGCGCTCGTCGCGCATCTCGTGCGCGCCGATCTCCTGTTGCTGCTGACCGACACCGCGGGGTTGATGACGGCCGATCCTCGTATCGATCGGGATGGGACCCTCATCGAAGAGGTCGTCGAGATCGACCACGCGCTCGAAGCCGTCGCCGGTGGCCCGGGCAGCGCGGTGGGCAGCGGGGGGATGGCGTCGAAGCTCGCCGCGGCCAAGATCGCGGCGTGGTCCGGGATCCGGACGGTTATAGCCGCGGCCGGCCACCCGGACGTCGTCGCGTCTGCCGCGGCCGGGGATCAATCAGTGGGGACGACGGTGCCGGCGCGCGCCGCGCGCTTGAGCGCGCGCAAGCTCTGGATCGCCTTTGCGGTCGCCCCGTCGGGAACCGTCGTCGTCGACGAGGGGGCGCGGCGTGCGCTCGCCGAGGGTGGGCGCTCGCTCCTCAGCGCCGGGGTCATCTCGATCACAGGTGATTTCGACGTCGATGACGCGGTCGAAGTCGCCGGCCCCGACGGCGTCGTGTTCGCGAAGGGGCTCGCCCGCCTCCCGGCCGCGCGGGCCGCACAGTGGATGGGCAAACGCTCCTTCGACCTGCCGGCGGACCTCGCGAACGAGGTCGTCCACCGTGACGACCTCGTCGTCGTTCCGTCGAGCGGCGGGTAGCCTGTGGCGTGGCCCTGCCCACGTCCGTGACCCCTTCGTCCCCGCCGGGACCAGCGCCGACGGGCGCCCTCGATCAGATGGCGCGCCGCGTCCGGGCCGCGGCGCGCATCATGGCGACGGCGGGATCGGAAGCCAAAGACGCCGCGCTGAAAGCCGCGGCGACACTGATCGAGGAGCGCTCCGCCACGATCCTCGGTGCCAACGAGGACGACCTCAGCCGAGCCGCAACTGACGGCGCGTCCGAGACGTCGATCGACCGCCTGCGCCTGACCGAGGGCAGGATCGCGTCGATGGCCGAGGGGCTCCGCCAAGTGGCGGCTCTCCCGGACCCGGTCGGCGAGGTCCTGGGTGGCGGGGTGAGGCCCAACGGCCTCCGCGTGACGCAGGTGCGGGTGCCGCTCGGGGTCGTCGGTGTGATCTACGAGAACCGCCCGAACGTGACGAGCGACGCGGCGGCCCTGTGCGTCAAGGCGGGGAACGCGGCATTCCTGCGGGGCTCGTCGGCGGCGCATGCCTCGAACAGCGCGATCGCCTCCGTTGTGCGTGAAGGGCTTGCCGCCGCCGGGCTGCCCGAAGATGCCGTGGCTCTCGTCGAGGACACGGCCCGGGAGTCCGCCGTCGCGTTCATGCGCCTGACGGGCATCATCGACTGCCTCATCCCGCGCGGAGGGCCGTCGTTGCTCGCATCCATCCGCCAGAACGCCACGGTCCCCGTCGTCGTCGACGGCGACGGGAACTGCCACGTCTACGTGGACGCCGCGGCCGATCTCGATATGGCCGCCGCGATCGTCGTCAACGCCAAGATGCAGCGCCCGGGGGTGTGCAACGCCGCCGAGACGCTCCTCGTGCACCGGGCCGTGGCGCGCACCTTCCTGCCACGTGTGGCCTCCGACCTCGATGGCGTCGCGCTCGTCGGCGACGCGCGGGTCCGGGAGATCCTCCCCGCCGCAGGCGTCGCGACCGACGAGGACTTCGCAACCGAGTTCCTGTCCCTCAAGATGAGCGTCGCCGTGGTCGACGACCTGGACGGAGCGATCGACCACATCGCACGATTCGGGAGCGGTCACTCCGAGGCGATCGTGACCAACGACCTGCACAGCGCCGAGCGGTTTGCGACCGAGGTGGACGCCGCGGCGGTCCTTGTCAACGCGTCGACGCGCTTCATCGACGGCGCCGAGCTCGGCCTTGGCGCCGAGATCGGCATCAGCACGCAGAAGCTGCATGCTCGCGGACCGATGGGCCTGCGGGAGCTGACATGCGCCAAGTACGTCGTCGTCGGCGACGGGCAGGTGCGAACGTGATGGCAGCGGCGTCAGTCCCGGAGCAGCAGCCGCGCTTTGCGTCGATCCCTGCCGTGCTCGACGGCCTGGCACGCGCCGGCTACCAAGCCGACGAGGCGATCGCCAGTGTCGTCTACCTCGCCGACCGCCTGGGCAAGCCCGTGCTCGTCGAGGGCCCGGCCGGCACCGGCAAGACCGAGCTCGGCAAGTCGGTCGCGGCGATGACGGGCAGCCGCCTTATCCGCCTGCAGTGCTACGAGGGCCTTGACGAGTCCAAAGCGCTATACGAGTGGCACTACCGCAAGCAGCTCCTCAGCATCCAGGCACGCCGTGGTGACACCGTCGCATGGGACGACGTCGAAAATGACATCTTCGGTGAGGAGTTCCTGCTCACCCGTCCCCTCCTGGAGGCGATCCGGGCGACCGAGCCCGTCGTCCTGCTTGTCGACGAGGTCGACCGCGTCGAGCTCGAGACAGAGGCCCTGTTGCTCGAGGTCCTCTCCGAGTACCAGGTCTCGATCCCGGAGCTCGGGACCGTCCGGGCGACGCAGGTGCCTCTCGTCTTCCTGACGTCGAACAACACGCGGGAGCTCTCCGAGGCCCTGAAGCGCCGGTGCCTGTACCTGCACATCGACTACCCGACAATGGAGCGCGAGCGCTCCATTGTCCTCGCCAAGGTGCCCGGCATCTCCGAGCACCTCGCCGACGAGGTGGCGCGCATCACGCGCTCGCTGCGCGGCTTGGAGCTCAAGAAGCACCCGTCGATATCGGAGACGATCGATTGGGCACGGACCCTTGTCCTGCTCGGTGTCGAGACAGTCACGCCGGAACGTGCCGCGGAGACTCTCCACATCCTGCTCAAGTACCGAAGCGACATCGACCGGGCCACGAAGGACCTCCTCGACATCCGTGCTTGACGTCCTCTCCGGGTTCGTCGGGGAGCTGCGGGCTGCGGGGCTTCCCATCTCGTTGACGGAGACGGTCGACGCAGCCGAGGCCGTGCGCCAGGTGCCCATCGAGGACCGGAGAGCCTTCAAGGCGGCCCTCGGGGCGACACTGTGCAAGTCGGTGGCGCACTGGCGCATCTTCGACACGACGTTCGAGGTCTACTTCGCCTCGCGCGGCGATCACTGGGCGATCCCGCCCCGAGACGCGCAGATCGACGAGGAAGGCCGGGCGGGTGCCGGCCAAGGGGATGCAGGCGTCGGGCAGGGCGCACAAGGCCCTGCCGGGGGCGGGGGGTCCCTGAGTGGGCTGACGCGAGAAGAGCTCGCCGAGCTTCTCTTCGCTGCCCTGGCCGGCGCCAACTTGGGCGCGCTTGCGGCCATCGCCCGTCAGGCGGTCCTGCGCTTCGCCGGGATGGAGCCGGGCAGGCCCGTGGGAGGGACCTACTACCTCTACAGGACCATGCGGGCACTGGACGTCGACGGGCTGATGGAGCGTTTGATGGACCATGCCCGCGACGCAGCTGGTCCGGAGGGCGGCTTGACGGCCCTCGAGGAGCGGCTTGCCCGCGACGAGATGGAGACGCGCATCGCGCGGCTGAAAGAGGAGGTGGAAGCGGAGATCCGGCGCCGCCTCGTTGCCGATCGGGGAGCTCGGGCCCTCGCCCGCAGCATCCAGACCCCGCTGCCCGAGGAGATCGACTTCATGCACGCATCGCGTGACGAGCTCATGGCTTTGCGCCGCGCCATCCATCCGCTGACCCGCCGGCTCGCCGCTCGTTTGGCGCGCCGCCGCCGCCACGGGCACCGGGGCAACCTCGACTTCCGTGACACGATCCGGCACTCCCTGTCCTACGGCGGCGTCCCGGTCGATCCGCGTTTCAAGTACCCGCGACCGGCCAAGCCGGAGATCTTCGTCATCGCCGATATCTCCGGATCCGTGGCCGCATTCGCCCGGTTCACCCTCCATCTCGTCTACGCAATCAGCGCGCAGTTCTCCCGGGTCCGCAGCTTCGTGTTCGTCGACGGGATTGACGAGGTGACCGAGATGTTCGAGAGGGCGGACGATATCGGGGAGGCCATCCGGCGGGTCAACACGGAGGCCGACGTCATCTGGCTCGACGGCCATTCGGACTACGGGCACGCGTTCGAGGCCTTCTACGAGCGCTGGGGCGAGGAAGTCACGAGCCGCTCGAGCGTGCTCGTGCTCGGCGATGCCCGGAACAACTATCACGCCTCTCAAGCCTGGGTCTTGAAGGAGATCGGCCAGAAGGCACGCCATCTCCACTGGCTCAATCCCGAGCCACGGGCCTACTGGGGGACCGGAGACTCGATCCTCGGCCAGTACGCCCCGTTCTGCGACGGCGTGCACGAGTGCCGCAATCTCCGGCAGTTGGAACGTTTCGTCGAGGAGCTGACGTGACCCGTTTGGTCCTGGTGCGCCACGGCCAGTCGCAAGCCAACGTCGAAGGGATCTTCGCAGGCGCACGCACGTGTGCAGGCCTGTCGCCGGCCGGAGTTGCCCAGGTCGAGGCCTTGCGCGATCGCTTGGTCGTATCAGGCGAGCTCGCTGACGCCTCGGTGCTGATCTCCTCCGACGTGCCCCGCGCCCTTGCGACGGCACGCCTCGTCGCGTCGGCCCTCGGCGACCTCGAGATCGTCGCCGACCCGGGATGGGCCGAGCTCGACGCCGGGGCGGCGGAGGGGATGACCTGGGACGAGCTGCGCGCGGCCTTCGGGGCGCCGGACCTGCGCGGCAGGCCGGCGCACCCCCTCGCGCCCGGTGGCGAGAGCTGGGTTGCCTTGCGCGAGCGCGTTCGCGTCGCCGTCGGGCGCATCATGTCCGACCACGAAGGCGAGACGGTGGTCGTGGCAACCCACGCCGGGGCGGTCGAGGCGGTGGTCCTCGACGCACTCGGCCTGATCGATACGTCCGTCCGCATCGGGCTACGCGCGCACAATGCATCGCTGACCGAGTGCGTCGAAGCCGGCGGCGCG
>JAJZBS010000120.1 GCA_021851885.1 Actinomycetes bacterium
GCCCTGTCGATGGCGGCCCTGTCGATGGCGGCCCTGCCGATGGCGGCCCTGTCGATGACGGCAACTCCACCGCTTCCGACGCTAAGACGGCGGGGCCGGGCACGCCGGGCACGGCAGGCGACCCCGCTGCTGGTGGGCCGGCCGACACCGCCCGGTCCGGAAGCCCGCAGGTCGCCGCGCGCCCCGCAGCGCCGAGCTATGCGACGCGACCGTGGCCGGGTGGGCCGGCCTACGGAGGATCGCCACCCGGCGCCGGGGGCGTCCGGGCCGCACCGGGACCGGCTCAACCCAACCTTGTCATCGTGCCGGGCGACCCGGAGCTGAATTGACGCCAGGGGCGCGGAGTCGAGAGATGGGATCCTTCTTCCGACGCAGGAGCGCCAGGCATAACCGCCCGAGCCCGGATGCGATGACCCTTGTCGAGCACCTCCAGGAGCTACGCCGGCGGATCATCCTGTCCGTTCTCGCCGTCGCCGCCATGACCGTGGTCGCGTTCATGCTCTACGGCCCGATCCTCCACTTTCTCGAGGCGCCCTACTGCCGGACCTTCCCGAAGCACTGCAAGCTCTACGTCACGAGCCCGCTTGACGGCCTGTCGTTGCGAATGAAAATCGCGACCTATGGCGGCATCTTGCTCTCGCTCCCGGTGCTCCTGTGGCACCTATGGCGATTCATCACGCCTGGCCTCAAGCGCAACGAGAAGCGCTACGCAGTGCCTTTCATCGTATCGTCGACGGTGCTGTTTGCCTTCGGGGGCGCCGTTGCGTACGCGGCGTTCCCTCACGCGCTCGCGTTCCTCCGCCAGATCGGCGGATCGAGCCTCCAGCCGATCTATACGCCGAGCAGCTACCTCAACCTGATCCTCGTGTTGATCGTGGCCTTCGGTCTGACCTTCGAGCTCCCCGTCCTCCTCGTCTCCCTCGAGGTGGCCGGGGTGGTCAAGCCCGCGCAGCTTGCGTCGTGGCGACGGTGGGCGATCCTTCTCATCACGATCGCCGCAGCCGTCTTCGTCCCGAGTGGCGATCCGGTCTCGATTCTCGCGATGGCGGTCCCGCTGTACGTCTTCTACGAGACCTCCATCGTGGTCGGCAAGCTCTACCTGCGCTCCAAGAAGACGCGCGTGGCGGCGAGTGCCGGGGCCTGAGGGCGGCCGGACGGAGGGCACCCCGCAGGGCTCCGTGCGTGATCGCTTCGGCGAGAGCCTGGGGTTCTCGCTTGACCGTTTCCAGGTGGAGGCCCTCGACGCCTTGGACACAGACAAATCCGTCCTCGTCGCGGCACCGACGGGTGCGGGCAAGACCGTCGTCGCCAACTACGCGGTGCACCGGGCCATTGCCGCCGGCCGGCGTGCGGTGTACACGACGCCCTTGAAGGCGCTGTCCAACCAGAAGTTCCGCGACTTCGCTGCGCTGTACGGAGCGGGCAACGTCGGCCTGCTCACCGGTGACAATGCCCTCAACGGGGCTGCTCCCGTCGTCGTGATGACGACCGAGGTGCTGCGGAACATGCTCCACGCCGACGCATCGTCGCTCGGCGACCTCGGCGTGGTCGTCCTGGACGAAGTTCACTTCATCGACGACCCGTACCGGGGTCAGGTTTGGGAAGAGGTCATCATCTTCACCCCGCCGGGAGTCCAGCTTGCCTGCCTGTCCGCGACGATCTCGAACGTCGGCGAGCTGGCCGACTGGATCCGCACAGTGCGCGGCCCGACGGAGGCCGTCGTCTCGGCTGAGCGCCCGGTGCGCCTTTTCCAGCGCTACCTGGTCGGGGATCGAACCTCGAAGAGGGCGCACCTCCTGCCGATGTTCGTCCACGGGCACCCCAATCCCGACTGCCTCGCGACCGATCGGCGTGGCGGACCGCGTCCTTCGAGGGCGGCAGGTGGCCGGCGACCCGGTGCCGCCTCGGCTCGCGCCCGGTCGCGTTTCTTCGCACCCGATCCCGTGGCGATTGTCGAGGAGCTCGGCAACGACGACCTTCTCCCCGCGATCGACTTCCTTTTCTCGCGGGCGGCCTGTGACGCAGCCGCTGCGGCTTGCCTGCAGATGGGGCCGCGCCTGACGACCGCCGCCGACCGCAGCGCGATCCGTCACGTCGCTGAGGCAAAGGTCGAGATGCTCAGCGACGACGAGCTCCGTGCCCTCGGCTACGGACCGTGGCTGTCCGCCCTTGAGGCCGGCTACGCGCCCCACCACGCGGGGCTGGTCCCACCTTTTCGCGAAGCAGTCGAAGAGTGCTTCCTGCGCAACTACGTCAAGGTCGTCTTCGCGACCGAGACGCTCTCGCTCGGCATCAACATGCCCGCCCGCACGGTGGTCATCGAGCGACCTTGGAAGCTCGGCGGCGAGGATCGCCGTCTCCTGACGCCGGGGGAGTACGCGCAGATGACCGGTCGCGCAGGGCGGCGGGGGATCGACCATGTCGGCTATGCAGTCGTCGTCTGGTCGCGCCACGTCGCCTTCAAAGAGGTGGCGGCCATGGCACACGCTCAGCCCTCCCCGCTGGGATCCTCCTTCCGCCCGACATACAACCTGACGGCCAACCTCATCCGCAGGTTCAGCCCCGACGAGGCACATCAGGTCCTCAACCTCTCCTTTGCCCAGTTCCTCGTCGACGCCGAGATCGTCCGCCACGAGGCCAATCACGCGCCGGGCCGTGTGCTCGCGGGCGAGCCCCAGCCGACACGGCGCGCCCGCCGTGGCGAGATTGCCGTGCCACGTGGTCACCACCGCAACGCCCCCCAGACCGCCCTGGCGGCGGAGTTCGACCGGTCCATCGAGGTCCTCGATCGCCTCGGCTACGTCGCCGGGTGGGCCCTGACCCCCGCCGGCGACCGCCTGGCCTCGGTGTACCACGACCTCGACCTGGTCGTCGCCGAGCTCATCGTCTCGGGTGCCCTCGACGGGCTCCGGCCCTCCGAGCTCGCCGGCGTCGCCTCGGTGCTGACGTTCGAGGCGCGACGAAGCCGGGGGCAAGCGAGGAGGCCAGACCGGGTTCCCGAGCGCATCGCAGTCGCGCTCGACGAGGTGTTCGACGTGGCGGCACGCATCCGCTCCGCCGAGGAGGCCGTGGGCGCCCCGGTGTCCCGGGCACTCGACGCCGGCCTCGTCGTCGCCGCGGCCGCCTGGGCGCGGGGCCGGGACCTCGAGGTGGTCCTCGACCTCGCCGCGCTTGCGCCGGGAGATTTTGTCCGCCAGATCAAACAGCTCGTCGACCTGTTGCGCCAGATCGCCACGCTGGCTGCGCCCGGGAACCTGGGGAAGGCCGCGCGTGCGGCCTGCAGGGCTCTCGACAGGGATGTCGTGGCGGCCTCGTCGGCCGTCGTGCCTGCCGGCGGCGGTCTGGCCGTGCCGGCGGTGCCCGCGGCCCGGAGGGTCCCCGCCCGGCCTGACGCGCGGCCCTAGTCTGGCCGGTCGTGACCGCCTGGGCCCCGGAGACGTTCTCGGCTGACGAAGCCGACGTGCTGCGGCGGTACGTCACGAACCTGGAGGGCCCCGTATTTGCCCTGGTCAACCTCCCTGAAGTCGTCAAGGGGGCCCTGTTCGCCCGGTACTCCCGCTCGGCGAAGAGCCTGCGGCGCCTGTTCCTCGACGAGTTCGTGAGCGACCTCGACGTCACCGGGGACGAATCGATCGACGCGACCGTCGGCGTCCGGCGCGCCGAGGAGCTGTACGAACGGGTGTTCGTCGCTTACGGCGACGACTCGGTTGCCCAGCTCGGAGGCGTGCATCTTGCCTGCGAGCAGGCGTCCAACATCTTGACCAAGGTGCTCGAGCGGGGTCGGCTCATGGCCTACCTCGAACAGTCGACCCGCTACGTGCCCTACGACTCGCGTCTTGCAACAGGCCACTACAGGTACTACCGGGATCCAGATCTTCTCGCATCACCGTTCGGAGCGCGATATGTCGGAGAGATGGACCGCGTCTTCGACACCTACAGCGAGCTGTTGCCGCGCATGCAGAGCTGGCTGTCGCGTCGTTTCCCGAAGCAGGCGGGGGACTCGGACCTCGTCTACCGCCAGTCGATCAGGGCCCAAGCGCTCGACGCATTGCGCGGGCTGCTCCCGGCGGCGTCGTTGTCGAACGTCGGGCTGTACGGCACCGGCCAGTCCTACGAGCAACTCCTCCTGCGCATGCGCGTCCACCCCCTGCCCGAGGCACGGGCCTACGCGGAGCTGATGCTCGACGAGCTACGCAAGGTCATCCCATCCTTTCTCCGCCGGGTCGACCGGCCGGATCGGGGAGGCGCCTGGTCGGCCTATCTGGATGCCTGCTACCACCAGACCGAGGAGATAGCGCACCGGCTGACGGCAGACCTCGCCGGGGGAGGTGACGGCGCGAGCGTCGGCGGACCTGGCGTAACGCTCGTCGAGTTCGACCCGTCCGGGGAGGACAAGGTCCTGGCCGCCATCCTCTTCCCGCACGCCAACGTGCCCGAAGACACCCTGGTGGAACGGGTGGCGGCGCTGACCGCCGCCGAGCGCGCCGCTCTCCTGCATGCCTACGTGGGGGAGCGCACGAACAGGAGGCACCGCCCGGGGCGGGCGTTCGAGGCGACGGCATACCGCTTCGAGATCGTCTGCGACTACGGGGCCTTCCGGGATCTGCAGCGCCACCGGATGCTCACCGTCGACTGGCAGCGCCTCGGGCCCGACCTCGGCTACGAGATACCCGCCTCGGTTGTCGAGGCCGGCCTCGTCGATCCCTACGAGGAGTCGCTGACGCGATCGGCGGATCTCTACAACCAACTTCTTCCCGAATTCCCGGAGCAGGCTGCCTACGCCCTGGCGCTCGCCTACCGTATCCGCTTCGCGATGCACATGAACGCACGCGAGGCGATGCATATCATCGAGCTTCGCTCCGGTCAGCAGGGGCACCCCTCCTATCGCCTTGTCGCACAGGCGATGCACGACCTCATCGACCGGACGGCAGGCCATCATGCCATCGCGTCGGCGATGCAGTTCGTGGATCACTCGTCCTACGATCTGTCACGACTCGACGCCGAACGACATATCGAAAAGCGCCGCGTGTCCGGCGAGCCGGCGCCGCGGCCGGTCGGCGGCAGCGGGTGATGGTCACGTCCGCCGGAGCCGATCCGACAGCCGCGGCGTCGCAGATTCGGTCCTGGCTCCCTGACCAGGGAAGACGGGCATCGTCCCAGGTAGAGAGGGTGAGATCGCGTTTGACGACGACCGTTTCGCGTGGCAAAAAAGGCACGGCCCATCGAGAAGCGTTCGTGTCTCTCCCGCATGGCGAGGCGGGATGCGAGGCGCATACGGGGGCTCCACGCGAGTGGCAGGGCCCAAGAGGCTGAGTAGAGAATTCGCAGACCCGGCGTCCTCGGGAACGCCCCTGCGTCGTCCCAAAGGCTTCCTGGGCCCTGTCGGCTCGGGTCCCCCTCCTCGGGGAGGTGGAAAGGCGCCGGCCTGGCCGCGGCGATGCACCTGCCCACGTCGCCCTGTCGTGCCGGTCGCGCCGCTTGGCGCAAAGCGCGGGTATGCTCCCCGCGTTTCCAGAGGCGGGAGTGCCCGTGGTAGAGGACGTCGACGAAGTGCCAGATCCCGAAGAGCTCGACATGGAAGAGCTCGAGGAGCCCTCTGAGGAGGAGTTTCTCGACGAGGACGAGGGCGGCCAGGAGGAGGAGGACGACGAGGAGGATCTGCTTGACGAGTCGGCGCCCCTCGAGGAGCCCGAGGAGGAAGAGGAGCCCGCGGAATCCCCCGCTGGGATCGCACCGAGCGAAGAGGAGGAGGACGAGGACGAGGAGGATGACGTCGAAGCGAGTCTCGACGTCATCTTGAAGGAGCGGCTCGTTGTCGAAGAAGAGGCCGAGGAGGAAGAGGAGCCCGACGCTGAAGCCCGCACAGAGTCCGGAGAGAAGGTCCTCCCGCGCCAACCGGGAGAGTTCGTCTGCCAGTCGTGTTTCCTCGTCAAGAACCGCAGCCAGCTCGCCGATCCCAAGCGCGGGCTCTGCCGGGACTGCGTGTGACCACCGCGCAGGGCCGCCGACCCGCCGGCCGCCGGCCCCGGTCGCTGGCGAGCCGTGCCGCGGACGCCTTGGTGTTTGCTCCTGTCGGGGCGCTGCTGCGCGCCAAAGAGGAGATACCCGGCCTCGCGGAAAAGGGCCGGGCGCGTGTGGCGAGCCGTCTCGTCGTCGCCCGGATGGCCGGCGAGTTCGCCGTGCGGATGGGCTGGCACGAAGCCGAGGGGGTCGTGAGCCGGATGCGCGAGAGGGGACACGAGGCTTTCGCGCACACGACGAGGGAGGCCACCCCGGCTGCTCCGGCGCCGCCGTTGAGCACGCATCGACCGCCGAGCAGCCGGCGGGAAGGGGGCACCCCCGGCGCAGCGCCCGTTCAGGTGGTGCCCGACGTGGCATCCCTCGCCATCGCCGGCTACGCGACGCTTTCTGCGTCCCAGGTCGTCCACCTGCTCCCGGGCCTCGATGCCGATCAGCGGACGGCCATCCGTGATTACGAAGAAGCCACCCGTGCGCGGCGCACGGTGCTCAACAAGATCGAGCAGCTCGCACAGAGCACGACCGACGGTGCGACCGAATCCGAGCAGACGACAGGCACCTCAGCGACCAGTTCCGCCCGAACGAGGGAGCCATCCCGGCGTGGCGATGCCGGAGAGGGCTGAGGAGGCGCGCCACCAAGCGCCCGGGCATTGCGCCACCCGGAGATAGGCGAGCGTGGAATCAGCACGGCGTGCGAGAAGCGAAGACCGGGAGGCGATCGCCGCCCTCGTCGAGGCGGCGTGCCGCGACGTGGAGGGGGTACGCGGCGGCGCACTGCTCGTGGCAAGCCAGGAGCGTCTGGGGCGACGGATTGGCGTGGCAGAGGCAAATGAAGAGGCCACGGCCCATGTGGCTGCCGCCGGCGGTGACGGATCCGACGGTCGATGCGTCGTCGTCGGGACCGTCGACGACGTCACGGTGGGGGTGGGAGCGGCCGAGGTAGACGTGATGGGGAGTGCACGTGTGGCGACGATCGGTCTTCTCTACGTCGATCCTGCGGCCCGCGGCGTCGGCGTCGGCGAGCTGATGCTCGCCGAGCTCCAAGCATGGTCCGCGGCCCAGGGTTGCACCGGCGTCGACGTCCCGGTCCTCCCGGGCGATCGGGCGACCAAAAGCTTCCTCGAAGGCAACGGGTACGTCGCGCGCCTCCTCACCTTGCACCGGGGGATCTGCCATCCCTGACGCGCTCCGCGCCGGTCGTCGGCGCCCTGAGGTCGCCGTCGGGGCCATCGTCGTCGACGCCGGGCGCATCCTGCTTGTCCGGCGCAAGAACGCACCGCAGCAAGGACGCTGGACGGTCCCGGGCGGCAGGCTCTTGGCAGGGGAGAGACTCGTCCACGCTGTGGTCCGGGAGACACGGGAGGAAACCGGTATCGCGGTCCGTTGTGGCGAGATGGTCGGCTGGGCTGAACGGATCGACGAGGGATACCACTTCGTCATCCTGGATTTCTGGGCGACCGCCGACGCGGTGCGGGAGCCCGTCGCCGGAAGCGACGCCACGGCGGCCCGCTGGCAGCCCCTGGCGAGTCTTCAGAGCGTGCAGCTTGTCGCCGGGCTCCGTACCTTCCTACGGGATCACGGGGTCGCCTGATCCCCAGGTGCATCGCCCACCGCTGGAGGGGCTGGATCCTCGGAGCCAGCTGTCGTTGCCACTTCAGCCGACCCCGATCGCGCCCCTCGCCTCGTGGGCGGCGTGGCGCCCTTGTTCCGGGGACCGCCCGAGGGACGACCTGTGGGGTGCGGAGGGCGATGGACGACACGGATCGTCGAGGTGCGCGCTGGACCCGGCGGCGGGGGAACGGCTATCCCCAGGAGCTTCGCGAGCGCCGGAACCTGGCCGCATACCCGGCGGCACTCTTCCCGGAAAGCCGCGTCGGCATCGCGGGGCAACGCTGCGGGTTTGACCGTGCGCCGGACCGGCGACCCGATGACCGCAGACAGGAGCGCGAGCCACTCGTCGGGCGGGACGTCTTCGGAAAGGGCAGCCCCGGCCGCGGCGGAGAGCTGCATGGCGATCTCGGCGGAGAAGCGCGCCGCTGGCTCGGGTGGGCGCCCCGCCCGCGCCAGGGCGTCGAGAATCTCTCCGTCTTTGATCGCGGTGGTGATCGACGACTGCCAGCGCTCCCTCTGTTCCTCGACCCGCCGCTGCAGCACGGTCCGGAGCTCGGCCACGGTGGCACGCCCCGCGTCGTCCAAGGTGACGGCGCTGGCCGCGGTCACAACCGAACGCAGGTCACGCAGCGGCACGTCGTCGGGGGCTTGTGAGGCCGCTTCGGCGCGGTCGAGCCACGACGCGAGGTTGACACGGGGGAGCAGCTCTTCGGCCATGGCGACAAGGGCGTCACTGCTGACGGCCGACGGTTCACCGGGCCGCTGGCCTTCGACCTGGTGCGCGATGGCACGGCGCACCGCAGGCATGCCCCCCTGCATGAGCTGCTCAGCCACGGGGATCTGCTCCGGTCGCAAGATGCCGACGAGCTCTTTGCGATGGCGGTCTCCCCAGGCAAAGCGCGGCGCGGCCCCTGCATCCGTGCGGTCAGCGTCCCTGCGGCCCCCTGCACCCGTGCGGCCAGCGTCCCTGCGGCCCCCTGCACCCGTGCGGCCAGCGTCCCTGCGGCCCCCTGCATGGCCCGCGCGCCGCGGCG
>JAJZBS010000121.1 GCA_021851885.1 Actinomycetes bacterium
GGCGCGGCGAAAGGATCCACTTCGGGAGCTGGTGACCGTGGAACCGGACCACCCGGCGCTCCACCAGGCCGTCTCCGGATAACAGGTTGACTTTCGGTACTTTTCATTCTATTTTGACTCGTACCATGTCTTCTCCTGTCAGTTACGAAGATGCGACCCTGCACCTGATCCCTTGGCACGATCCCCTCGTCGACCGTCTCGGGCACGATCCCCGCTCCCCCTACGTGGAGACGTTCTGGCTCCCGGTGCTGGGGCCCTCGGCGACGTGGCTGCTCCGGCGCGTCGCCGCCGGCCTGGAGGCCGCCCCGAACGGCTACACGGTCTGCTTGTCCCAAGCCGCACGGAGCCTCGGCCTCGGGAGCGGCGCGGGGCGCAACGCGCCGCTGCGGCGGACGCTCGCGCGCTGCCAGACCTTCGGGATGGCGCGCTCTGCCGGCCCGGCCGGCCTCGCGGTCCGCACGATGCTGCCGCCGCTGCCCCGCCGCCACCTGATCCGCCTTCCCGAGCCGCTCCAGGCGTGGCATCGGCGATGGGACGGGCTCCGTGAGGCGGCGGACCGCTCGCGCCTCGGCGGTGGCCCGACCACATTCGAACAGGCGCGCGTGCAGTCACGGGACGATGCCATGAGCCTCCTCGAAGCAGGATGCAACTGCGACGAGGCCGAGGCCCTCCTCCTGCGCGGCGGATGCCACCCTGCCCTCACCCACGATGCCGTCGTCTGGGCGCGCACCGAGCGCGCCCGGCCCGCTCAGTCGGCCGGAAGCGACGGCGCCGCGGCGTCTGGCGCAAGCAGGTAGCCCGCGAGCAGCTCGACCAGGATCCGCACCCCGAAACCGGTCCCGCCCTTGCGGAGCTCGCCGTCGTCACCGTCGGAGCGCGCCGGGCCAGCAATATCGAGGTGCGCCCATGGACCAGCCCCGCAGAACTCCTGGAGGAACAGGGCGGCGGAGATCGCTCCGGCGCCCCCCTCGGCCAGCCCGACATTCTTGACGTCGGCGATCTCGGAGTCGATGTGCGCTCGGTACTCGGCGGGGAGCGGAAGGGGCCACACGGCCTCTCCCGCCCGCTCGGCGGCCGCGCGCAGCTCGGCGACCAATCGATCGTCGTTGCCCATCAGCCCGGCGATCCGCGGGCCGAGAGCGGTGACACAGGCGCCGGTCAAGGTCGCGACGTCGATGATCGCGTCCGGGCTCGCCTCCGCTGCGAGCGACAAGCCGTCGGCCAGGACCAAGCGGCCCTCGGCGTCGGTATTGAGGACCTCGATGGTCTTGCCGTTGCGCGCGCACAGGACGTCACCGGGTTTCGTCGCGTGCCCGCTCGGCATGTTCTCCGCAGCCGGTACGACCGCAACCGCCCTGGCCGGGAGGTCGAGATCGGCAGCGGCCGCCACGGCGCAGAGCACGGCCGCCGCCCCACTCATGTCCGTCTTCATGGTGATCATCCCCCGGGGGGGCTTGAGCGAGAGTCCTCCCGAGTCGAATGTGATTCCTTTCCCGACCAGGTAGATCGTGGGGATCTTCTTCGGGGGCGAAGTGGGTGTGGCAGCACCTGCCGGGGTGGCCTCTCCGTCAGGCGCTGTTGCGGCACCCGCGGGCCGCCCCGCGGTGGCGTGGAGCGCCGGGTCGTAGGTCAACCGGATCAACCGCGGCGGCTCGTCAGAGCCACGGCTCACGCCCAGGAGGCCACCGAGCCGCTCGTCTTCAATGCGGTCTTCGTCCCATATCTCCACGGACAGGTGGGGATTGCCGCTCGCCAGCTCCTCGGCAGTCTCGGCGAGCCGGCGCGGCGTCATATCCGACGGAGGCGAGTTGACGAGGTCTCGTGCACGGACAACGGCCTGGGCGATGATCCGGCCGCGACGGGCCGCAGCTGCTTCTGCCTCGAGGTCCGCCTCATCGACGACAAGGCGAACGAGGTCAAAGCCCAGCCGTGCCAGTTCGCCGCCGGGCAAAGGGCCCGCGCTCTTGTACGCGCGGTAGGTGTAACCGGCGAGCCGCATCCCTTCCACGAAGGGGCCGCTGTGCGGCCTCGCTCCCCGCAGGTCCACCGTGCAGCTGGCGGCGAGACGTGAGGAGCGGGACAGGGCGGCTCCCGCCTTCCGCCATCCACCAGACCCGGTCCCTTGGGCCTCGCCGGCGCCGAAGAGCGCGATGGTCTGCAGCTGAGAGCGGGCTTCTCCCCCGCCGTCAGCGGAGCGCTGCGCGGCGCCGCCGGCCTCGAGGCCGGCCGGCCTGGCCACGTCGATCAGGAGGACCTCGCCACATGTGGCGTTGAAACCGCGACGGCGCAGCTCGTCTCGTGACGGCATGCCCGCGATACCGAGCCCGGCCAGGGCGCCGGTGGCCGGTGTGCCGCCGTCGGCAAAGACGGGCACGGCGATGAGGCCATCGGAGTCTTGGGGCCAAAGCGCGGTCACATCGAAACGCCACGATGGCACCGCAGGGATCGGGCCCGTCACGTGTGTCCTTTCGATGCGGTCGAACGGGTGAGCAGGTGTTCGTCCTCCTGGGCTCGCGCCATGACCCAGAGGAGGTCCGACAGCCGGTTCAGGTAGGCAACGACCTGCGAGGACGGCGGCAGCCAGCCGTTCGTGGCGAGCCCGACGGCATGGCGTTCCGCTCGCCGTACGACGGTGCGGGCCACGTCGAGAAGCGCCGAGAGGCGGTCCTGGCCGGGGACGACGAACTCCTTCGGCATGGTGAAGCGGCCGGACACCTCGTCGATCAAGGCCTCGATGGACGTGACCATCTCGGCGGTCACAAGGCTCGTGCCCGCGACGAGCCTGTCCCTTCTCTGCGCGGACGTGGCCAGCTCGGCCATGAGGACCCACAGCTCTGCCTCCAGCCGCACGAGCAGATCGTGGACCGCCCCTTCGCCTGTCCCTTCGCCTGTCCCTTCGCCTGTCCCGCCGGCGGCCGGAGCCCGCGCGGCCACCTCGGCTCGGGCGAGGCCGAGAAACGCCTGTGCTTCGTCGACGGCGCCGTTGGCCGCCATGACGTCGCTGTCCTTGGCGACACGCCCCCCGTAGAGAAGGCCTGTGGTGCCGTCGTCGCCCTTTTTCGTATAGATCTTCACGGAGCCGCCAATCTACTGCTCTACCCTGGACGGATAATGCCCGACTACCTCGATGCCGTCCACCAGCGCGTCGTCGTCTTCGACGGGGCGACCGGGACCAACCTCCAGCTCCGGGGACTCGTCGCCGACGACTTCGGTGGGGCGGCGCTCGAAGGATGCAACGAGATTCTCGTCGCGACGCGCCCCGACGTCATCGCGGACCTGCACCGGTCGTTCCTCGACGTCGGGGTCGACGTGATCGAGACGGACACCTTCGGCGCGTTCTCGACCGTTCTCGCCGAGTACGGCATCGCCGATCGCGCCTACGAGCTCAACGCGACGGCCGCGTCGATCGCTCGATCGGTAGCTGACGAGTACGCCACCGACGAACGGCAGCGGTGGGTCGCGGGGAGCATGGGGCCGGGAACCAAGTTCCCGACACTCGGCCAGATCCGCTACGCGGACCTCGCTTCGACCTACGAGGAGCAGGCACGGGGCCTCCTCGACGGCGGTGTCGACCTGTTCATCATCGAGACGGTCTTCGATCTGCTCCAGGCCAAAGCTGCCATCAACGGATGCCGCAAGGCGATGGCCGGCGAGGGCCGGGAGATCCCCATCCAGGTCCAGGTCACGATCGAGCTGACGGGCAGGATGCTTCCCGGCACCGAGATCGGTGCCGCTTTGTGCGCGCTCGACGCAATGCACCCCGACGTCGTCGGGATGAACTGCGCGACGGGGCCCGCTGAGATGGGTGAAGCCGTGCGGTACCTCTCCGCCCACTCCCGCATCCCCATATCGGTGCTGCCCAACGCGGGGCTGCCGAGCGTCGTCGACGGGAAGATGCACTACGACCTGACTCCCGCGGAGCTTGCGCGCTACCACACGGAGTTCATCACCCAGCTCGGCGTCCAGGTCGTCGGAGGCTGCTGCGGGACCACGCCCGAGCACCTGCGCGCCGTCGTCGAGGCCTGCGCAAATCTCACCCCTGCCCGACGGCAGCCCGTGCACGAGCCCGGGGCAGCATCCCTTTACAGCCATATGCCCTTTGCCCAGGATCTCTCCTTTCTCGTCGTGGGTGAACGCACCAACGCGAACGGATCGAAGCGCTTCCGGGAAGCCATGCTCTCCGGGGACTGGGACACGACGGCGGCGGTCGCCCGCGAGCAGGTCCAAGAGGGGGCACACCTCATCGACGTGTGCGTGGACTACACGGGTGCTGACGGCGTCGCCGACATGGAGCAGGTCGCAAGCCGCCTGGTGACCCAGTCGACCGTCCCTCTCGTGATCGACTCCACAGAGGCCGACGTGGTCCGGACCGCTCTCGAATGGATCGGCGGGCGAGCGGTCCTGAACTCCGTCAATCTCGAGGACGGCGATGACCCTGGGACCCGTCTCGACCGGTTTCTCTCCCTCAGCCGGGAGTTTGGCGCCGCCGTCGTGTGCACGTGCATCGATACCGACGGCCAAGCCCGGACGGCGGAGTGGAAGCTTCGCGCGGCGCGCGCGATCCACGACCTCGCCATCGAGCGGTACGGGCTTGAGCCGTCGGATCTGCTCTTCGACCCCCTGGTCCTCCCGCTGTCGACGGGCATGGAGGAGGGCCGCCGTGACGGCATCGAGACCATCGAGGGCATCCGGCGGATCAAGGACGAGCTGCCCGGAGCGTTCACGATCGTGGGCTTGTCGAACGTCTCGTTCGGCCTGTCACCGGCAGCACGCCATGCGCTCAACTCCGTCTTCCTCCACGAGTGCGTCAATGCCGGCCTGGACGCGGCGATCGTCCACGCAGGACGCATCGTCCCTCTTTCCAGGCTCGACGAGCGCGTCCGCAACGTGTGCACAGACCTCATCTACGACCGTCGCCGCGACGGTTACGACCCCCTTTCCGAGCTCATCGAGATCTTCCAAGACGCCTCGACCCCGGTCACCGAACAACAGGACCGCAGCGCTTGGCCGGTCACAGAGCGGCTCGAGCGCCGGATCATCGACGGCGACAGAAACGGCATCGAAGGCGATCTCGACGAGGCCATGGACGAGGGGCACAGCGCTATCAGCATCGTCAACGAGATCCTGCTCAAAGGGATGAAGACCGTCGGCGACCTGTTCGGCTCCGGCCAGATGCAGCTGCCATTCGTGCTCGCGTCGGCCGAGACGATGAAAACTGCTGTGGCCCATCTCGAACCGCACATGGAGCGCACCGATCAGTCGGGCAAAGGCCGCATCGTCCTGGCAACAGTGCGCGGCGACGTTCACGACATCGGCAAGAACCTCGTCGACATCATCCTCACGAACAATGGCTACACAGTCGATAATCTCGGCATCAAGATCGGCATCGGCGAGATCATCGACGCGGCGCGCACCCGTGGAGCCGACGCCATCGGCATGAGCGGCCTACTCGTCAAGTCGACGCTGATCATGCGCGAGAACCTCGAGGAGCTGAACCAGCGCGGCCTGGCCGACCTGCCGGTCCTGCTGGGAGGCGCCGCGTTGACTCGCCGCTATGTCGAGCACGATCTCCGCCAGGTCTATGAAGGCCGCCTGTTCTACGGGAGGGATGCCTTCGAAGGCCTCCGCACGATGGAGCGCTTGATGGAGATCAAGCGCGGAGACGTCGACGATGCCCAGTTCGGCCGGCAGATCGCCGAGCGCGCGACACCCCGCCGCAGCGAACGCCTCAGCACCGTCGACCCCGCCTCGTTGCCCGCGCGGGCTCCGACCGTCGCTTCAGACAATCCCGTTCCCCCGGCGCCCTTCGTCGGCTCGCGACTCGCGAAGGGCATCGGGATCGCGGAGATCGCAACCTTCCTCAACGAGACTGCGCTCTTCCGTAACCAGTGGGGCTACCGGCCCGACAAGGAAGCGCACGAGACCGACGAGGCCTTCAAGGAGCGGGTCCGAACCCTCTTGCGATCCGAGCTGGCCGCGGTGACCGAAGCGGGGACGCTCGTGCCACAGGTCGCCTGGGGATACTTTCCGGCGAACGCAGACGGCAACGACGTCGTCGTCTTCACCGACGAGAGACGCAACGCCGAACAGACCCGCTTCACCTTCCCCCGCCAGCGCGAAGAGCCGTGGTTGTGCATCGCCGATTTCTTCCGCCCGGTGGCGAGTGGCGAGGAGGACTGGCTTGCCCTGCAGGTCGTCACGATGGGCCCCGCCGCGTCGGAGGAAGCCGCCCGCCTCTTCTCGGCAAACGAGTACCAGGCCTATGTCCGCCTGCACGGGCTCGGGGTCGAGATGGCAGAGGCCCTCGCCGAGCTCTGGCACAAAAGGATCCGAGAGGAATGGGGATTCGTCGGGGAAGACGGACCGACCTTGACCGGCTTGTTCCGCCAGCAATACCGGGGTGGGCGTTACTCGTTCGGGTATCCCGCATGTCCCGATCTCGAAGACAACGCGAAGGTCGTCGATCTTCTCGGCGCGTCGCGCATCGGTGTCACGGTCAGCGAAGGCTTCCAGCTCCATCCCGAACAGACGACGCTCGCCATCGTCTGCCACCACCCGCAAGCGAAGTACTTCGTCACGTAACGGGCTCTGGCTGGCGGGCTCTGGCTGGCGGTCCCCGGCGGGCGGCCACTCCGTCGATCGGCCACTCCGTCGATCGGCCCGCCATGGTGACCGGGGTTGCCCTCTGGACGCAGACGTTGTCGCCCGCGCGCTCGACGAGATCGTCTCCGTCAGCCTACGACGTCGAATGCCAGCTCGAAGCCCGGGAGATGCTCGCCGGGATGGTCGGAGGCGTAGGTGAGCTGCGGCACTTGGATGTAGTCCGCGCTCCCGACGGCCAGACCGCTCACCTTCCAGACGGACGGCAACAACTCGATGAAATGCCAGCCAGGCCCTCCGGAAGCGGTGAGGTGGATCGTGATATCCCCATGGGAGTTGAACCCGCAGCCGAATCCCAGGTACGCGTTGTCGTACACGACCGTGTAGATGTTGCCCGTCTCGGTCCACCCTGTCCCGCGCAGGTGAATGGTGATCGGTGTCCCGCTGGGACCGGATTCGGGCTGGAGAGGCAGCACCTCGGGAGTCATGACGAAGTTCGCGCCCGCGGTTGCCGCTCCGGCGACAACGACGATCCTGTGCGCCCCCTGCAGATCGGCGGGAGCGTCGAAGGCCAGACGCAACCGGCCGTCTATCCCGGTGCGCGCCGATGCCAGAGTCTCCTCGACCACCTGGCTCCCCAGTATGTGATTCCCCCTGAGCGTGTACCACTGCACCGAGTACGTCTGGCGGCGCGGGAACTGCGCACCGCTGAGGACGAGGGGGGTGCCCGGCGGTCCGGCCGCGTCGTTCAACCAGACCTGAGGACCCGCTCCACGCACGGGTGCCGGTGCCGGCACGGCGGCCGGCGTCTGCGACAAGGCCGCCCCGGGCAGTACCGGCGCGCCCGTGGTCACCGTGAACGCGAAGTCGAATGTCGACAGAGGCACCGCCCCTTGCTGCGGATTGAGATAGGGAACGCGGTCCCCGGACTCGTATATGCGGATGTCGTGGAAGCCGGGAACGCCTGTGGCGGGGATGACGGCCGTCGCGGCCCCAAGGGTCGTCACGGCTGACATCCATCCCGTCATGCGATTGTCGTAGGCGACGTCGTAGTTCTGGTGATAAGGCTTCCAACCAATCCCGGTCATCACGACCTTGATAGGCGTGCCGACGGGACCCGCGCGCGGTGTGATCGACGCCGTCGTCGCAACGTCAAAAGCAGCGATGGCAACGCTCCTCCCGGAACGGACGACGGCGACGCTATGCGAACCGCCGAACGCCGCAGGCACGACGAAGCTCGCCGAAACACGACGCGACGGCCCCGAATCGACGGACAAGAGCGGCTTGAGGGAGGGCGCGTAGGTGGATCCGGAGAAAACACCCGTGGCGCTCTCATGCCATGTACCGGTTACCTGCTGCCACTCGACCGACGCCTCTGTCCCTGGCGACAGGCCCGAAACCAACACGGCAACGCGCGTGCCAACAGGACCGTGTGCCGGCTGCAGGACCACGTGGATCGCTTGTCCGGCCCGCGCGGCGATCGGGGCTTGGCCGAGCCGGCCACGCCCCGATGCCGTCCCAGCGGAAGGGCTCCGCGGCGCTGACGTGGGCGCCGGTGCACACGCCGCCAAGACGAACACAGCGACGACTGCGACGACTGCGACGGCACCGTTAGCGCACCGACGGGATCTCCCTCCTTCCAGCCGCGGTTCTGCCTGGTGCATGCAGGGTGCCTCCTCGGGCATGTGATCTCTTCGTCCCCAGCGCACACTCATCTCCCATCCGTTGGTGCAATCCGTCGCATCGGCGCACCCTGCCTGTGATCACGGCGATGCGCCTATCTTGCCTTGGCAACCACATGGGGGCGAACGGTCAACCGAGCAGCAGGAGACCGTCGACGCCTGCCGGCGGTACCCGTAGCCCGGCCGCGACGGGACCGGTCGTCACAGCGATCGCACCGGCGTCACAGCGCGAGTGTCTGGCCTCCGTCGACGACGATCGCCGCGCCGTTGACGAATGCCGCCGGCTCTGAGCACAGGAACGCCACGACCTTACCGAAGTCGTCGGGGTCGCCCATGGGGCCGGTGCCGCCGCTTGCGCCCAGCTGGATCAT
>JAJZBS010000122.1 GCA_021851885.1 Actinomycetes bacterium
GCGGTGCGCGCGTGGTGCGAGCTGGTGGCGTCCGCCGCCGGTGTCGCGCCACCGCGGGCCTACCTCGCGGACGCCCTGGTGGACGGAGCCGGGAGATGCGGCACGTACCTTGCCCCGACGCGCCACCTGCGGCGCCTGTCGTCCGAGGCGACGGCGATGTCGTCCGGGGTCCACTGGGCCTTCAGCGAAGAAAAGGCTCGCCGCGAGCTCGGGTGGGAGCCACGCCCGCTCAAGGCGGCTATCCAGGAGGTTGCCATGCAGTACGTGCAAAGGCGGGGTGATGCCGTCGGGTTCTCGTTCCACGAGGTGATGGCGGGCACCGCTCGGCGCGAGGGAGACACAGCCGAAAGGGCGTTCCGCTTCGACTTCATGGTCACCGCACCGTCGCTCAAGGACCTCGCCACCTCGGTGCGCGCCGGTACTTGTGGCACGGTCACACTGGACGGGCTGGCCAGGGACGCGCCGGCCGAGGGCACCCTCGACATGTCGCCGATTGGCGGGAGGTGCCTGCGCTACTCGTTCTCCTTCACCGGTGACGACGGGCAGCGGTACTCCTTCGACGGGTTCAAGACGATCGACAGCTTCCACCTGTTCCGGTCCTGGACGACGCTGCCAGGCACGGTCTACGACGGTGCCGGACGCCCGTGGGCTGCGGCCCGCCTGCGCTTTTCCGTCCGGCGTGATCTCGCAGACCTGGTCTCGAGCGTCCGCTTCCATCGCGGGCCGCGCCCGGGTGCCGGCCGGCCCCGGCCGGCACGGCACGTGTAGGAGGCCGTCACCGGGGCCCGGCCCGTCCCGCAATGCGCACTCTGTACTATTGCAAATCGTATGCAACAAGGCGCGTGCTCATCGCCGTCGGGCCGGACGCCTGCCATGCCCCAAGGGCCCGCCCCGAGGCGTCGCCGGGCAGCCTTGACTTCCCGGCAGCAGAGGCAGATCCGGGCCATGGTCGCCACGATCGTCGCCCTGTTCGTCCTGGGGCTCGTGTTGCTCCTTCTGGCTGTGCCCCGCCACGACCGGGCCGGTACCGGCGCCGTGTTCGGCGTCGGCACGGGCGTGCTCGCTCTCACGCTCGGCATGCGCCACGCGTTCGACGCCGACCACATCTCCGCCATCGACAACACCACGCGCAAGCTCATGGCCGAAGGGGGCGAACCGCTGAGCGTCGGGTTCTTCTTCTCGCTCGGCCATTCGACAGTCGTGTTCGTCCTTGCCGTGCTCCTCAACTTCGGCGTCCGTGCCGTCGACGCGCAGTTCGCCGGCGCGAAGACGGCCGTCCACGACGTCGCCGGGATCGTCGGCACCGTGATCTCCGGTTCGTTCCTCTACGTCATCGCCGCTCTGAACGTCGTCGTCCTGGTGTCGATCGTCGGAGTCTTCCGTTCGATGCGCACAGGGCGCTACGACGAAGCCGAGCTCGAGCGTCGCCTGGCGGAACGGGGGTTCATGAACCGGTTCTTCGGACGGCTCTCGCGGCGCATCGACCGGCCCTGGAAGATGTACGTCGTCGGCGTCCTGTTCGGTCTGGGCTTCGACACGGCGAGCGAGGTCGCGCTGCTTGTGCTCTCGGGAACCGCCACGGTCAGCGGCCTGCCGTTCTGGGCCGTCTTGTCGCTCCCGCTGTTGTTCGCAGCGGGCATGTCGGCATTCGACACCGCCGACGGCTGCTTCATGAACCTCGCCTACGGGTGGGCTTTCGCGCGCCCGGTCCGCAAGGTGTACTACAACCTCGTCGTCACCTGGCTATCGGTCGCGGTCGCCTTCGTCATCGGGAGCATCGAGCTTGTGGGGTTGGCCGCGCGCGAGCTCGGGCTCGGCGGTGAGCCGTGGCGCTGGCTCGCCGGGTTCAACATCAACGCGGCGGGCTTCGCCATCGTCGGGCTTTTCCTCGCCACCTGGCTCATCGCCGTCGCGATCTGGCGCTTTGGGAGGATCGAGGAGCGATGGGCGCCCGGGGAGGCGGCCGGAGCCTGAGGCGCACCGGGCCGACCACCCGGTGTGCCCGCGTCACGAACGTCACGAGGTGACGGCAAGGGTGATCGCGAAGATCACGTAGCTCCCGACGAGCACGGCGCCCCCAGCCCTCCCGAGCCCGCGGCCCGCGTGGGCGAGGCCGACGGCGAGGGCCGTGAGCCCGACGAAGGACACCGCGACGAGGAGGCCGCCGGGGCCGGCATCGACGCTTCCGACGGCGACCGCCGGCAGGAGGAGCCCGGCGACGGCGTTGAAGGCGTTGCTGTTGAAGGCCGTGCTCAGCACGGCCGCCCCCCGTCCGCGCGACGCCAGGTAGACGGCGGCCACTGCGTTGGGCAGGCTCGTGACCGCGGCGAGCACGAGACCCCCGACGAGGATCCCCGGGACCGACCAGCGGTTCCCGAGGGTCGTCGCGGCGCTCTCCATGGCGATACTCGCGGCGACCACTGCGGCCACGGCGACCACCGCGACGGCCGCGTCGACGGCGCGTCCTTGCGCGGGGCGGATGGCCGGCGAGAGCTCGTCCTCTTCGTCCTCGACGGCTGCGGCCAGCCAGCGCAGCGCTCGCCGGGCGGCCGGGCCTCGGCGTCCAGCACCCGACGCGATGCGGGTCGGCCCGATTGCGAGCGCGACGATGTAGGGGACGAGCACGGCGAGGGAGGCCGCGAGGGCGACGGGCGCGGCGCAACCTCCCGCGACGGCCGCAGCCGTCCAGGCGGCGATCCACAGGGCCACGGTGCCGCCGAGGACGACGACGCGCCTGTGGAGGTGGAGACGGCCGGCGACGAGCGCGCCGAGGCCGAGGAGGGCGGCCAGGTTGAAGACGTTCGAGCCGAGGGCCACACCGGCACCGACGGCATGGTGGTGGTGCGCGAGGGCCGTCACCGCGGCGGTGATCTCCGGCGCGTCGGCGGCGAAGGCGGCGAGAAGGCCGAGCGCCGCCTCGGAGAAGCCGAAGCGCTCGCCGAGGCGTTCGAGACGCTGCACGGCAAGCCAACTCGTTGCCAGGCATGTCGCCGTTCCGAGCGCGAACGCAACGACGACGAGCGTGGTTGGTACTCCGTTCATCGGGGGTCGGCTCCTGTCGCGTCGCTCCGTCGTCTGTGCCGACCAGGCTTCCCGGCGCTCTTGCGAGGACTCTAGCGATCCCCGGCACCAGGCGGCCGCCCAGGCCCGGGGCGTGGAAGACTGGCGCTATGGCTGGCTGGTATCCGCCACCGGGGGCGGGACCTGCTCCTGGAGCACCGCCGGGGGTCGCGGGGGCAGGCTGGCCCCCGCAGCCCGGTTGGCCGCCGGGCTTCGCCGGATACGGGCCGCCACCGCCGGTGTACCCACCTACGCCGCCCCGGCAAACGAACGGTTTTTCGATCGCCGCGCTTGTCACGTCGCTCCTGTGGCTGGGAGGAGTCGGCGGCATCCTCGGCGTCGTCTTCGGCATCGTCGCCCACCGCCAGATACGGCACTCGGAGGGGCGGGAGACGGGCGAAGGGCTTGCAACCGCGGGGATCGTGATCGGGGCGGTCGGGATCCTTATGGCCATCGCGACGGCCGTCTTGATGGTGATCGTCGGCTCTGCCATCTCCCGCTCCGTCCACGAGGTGCTGTCGCCGCGCGTCGTCGATGCAGGACGGACCGTCACCATCTCGTCGGCGGACCCTTCGGGCGTCGACCGCATCACCGTCTACGGCGCGCGCGACGTCCCCGCTCCGATCTCCGGGCTCGCCGAGGCACGTGGCATTGCCGTCAGCGCCCAGGTGTGCGCAGGCCGGAACGGGGCACCGTCGGGCCTGGACGCGAGCTCCTTCTTGTTGCGCCTATCGGACGGCACGTCGTTGTGGCCGGTGTCCGACGTCCCGCTTCCCGGAGCCGATCTCGCAGCAGGCGACCCGATCGCAGCCGGCACCTGCGTCACCGGCGACGTCGGCTTCTCCATCCCCGCACGGCAGGTAGGCCTCGGAGCCGTGCCGACGCGCGTCCTCTACAACCCGGAGTTGTTCGACAACGATGCCTGGAGGCTTCCGCGCGCGACTGCCTCCGGGTTCAGGGGTGCGTCGGTCCGGCGAAAGCTTCGGCTGCCGGCTCCGTCCGTGTCTCCGAGCGGACGACCCGCCCTGCGGTGATGCGCAGGTCGAGCTCGAGGTAGATAGCGCCGAGCAGCGTACCCACCCCGAGGCGGTGCACCGGATCCGCGGCCGAGGCGGCCGGGAAGGTGAGCGACGCCGGCCCGGTGAACTGGAGGGCGTCGCCGAAGGCGTCGGTGTGGACCGCCGTCGCCGTCGTCCAGCGGACGAGCTCGGTGACGGTCGTGCCACCCGGGGGCGCCGGCAGGTGGCGCAGCGAGAAGAACGGCGTCCCGCTCGGGAGCAGGGCGTCGAGGACCTCTGGCTGGAGGCGCTCGGCGGGAGAGACGGAGAGGCGTGCCAGAGTCGTGCCCGCCGGGCGGGCGAGCGTCGCCGTGACGACCTCCTGGTCGGCGACGAGGGAGATCTCGGCGAGCTTCTTCGGCGCCCCGAGCACCTCCCTCCCCGCTGCGAGCGCGGCGTCGTTCGTCACGTAGATGGACGGGATGTACATACCGAGCTCTCCGCTGCCGTCGTCGACGACCTGGAGGAAGGAGACGAACTCGCGATAGGGCCCGAGCGTGCTCATCCCGTAGTCGGCGACCATGACGAGACCGAGGGGGGAGGCCGACGCCAGGTGGAGCCCTTGGGGAACGAGATCGGCGACGTCGCCGTCGACGACGAACGCCGCGGCGACCAAGCGGCAGTTCCAGTACTCGACCCCGCGCTCGGGATCGATCTGGTACAGGGGCGCGTCGAGGGGCATGCTCTTGGCCGTCACCATCGCGCCATCACCTCCTCCATCTTGTAGGTCGGGCTCTCGTAGTTTGCGATGACGTCCCGCGCGGCGTCGAGGGCGAGGACCTCCAGGGTGCCGTCTTCTATGAGGAGGCAGCGCGCGTCGCGCAGCAGCTTCTCGGTCAACGACTCCTCGCTCAAACCGAATGCGCCGCAGACTTGGACGGCGTCGTTTGCGACTTCGAAGGCGACGCGTTTCGCGAAGATCTGGGCGGCGCGGGTGTGACGGGGCGAAGCGCCGGTCCCCGCCGCCCCCGCCCCGAGCATCGAGGTCTGCTGGACATGGGCTAGGGCGAGACGGCTGTAGGCCCGGGCCGCTTCGATCTTCTCGAACATCCCGTAGAGGGTCAGCTGGACGTTCTTGTGCGCGGCGATCACCGACCCACCCTGGACGCGGGCGCGGGCATGGGCGAGCGCCTCTTCGAAGGCGGCACGCGCGACGCCGACGGCGACCTGGGCGATGATGGCGCTCGTCATGCACAGGAGCTGGTCCCCGAAGACGGGATATGCCGGCCCCGGCGCGACGAGGACGTGGCTGTCGGGGACGAAGGCCCCGTCGAAGAAGATCTCCCCCTGGGGGTCGTCGCGGGCGCCGAGCATCGCGGCCGGCGTACCCCGGGCGATGCCCGGTGCGTCGAGCGGGACGACGGCGAAGAAGCTGTGGAGGATGTCGCCGTCGGCTCCCGCCTGGGCGTGGACCGCCGCGTGGGTCGCGACAGGCGCCGAGCTCACCCAGGCGGACTTCTGGCCGGCGAGGCGCCAACCGCCCTCCTCGCGGGTCGCGATCAGCTGTCCCTTCGGGGGCGTGGACCCGTCGTGGCGCAGGCCCAGGAAGTCGCTGCCGTGGTCGGGCTCGGTGATCGCCCAGCACCCGCGCAGGCTGCCGGTCGTGTCCTCGGCCCAGGGGACGAGAAGCTCGCGGCGCAGCTCCTCGGTGCCGAACATGGCGATCGACACGAAGGGCATGAGGTCGACGAGGAAGCTCGTGGCGAGCCCGAGGCTTCCCCACCCCAGCTCCTCGAGGACGACGGCCTGGGTCGCGGCCGTCACCCCGCCTTCGGGACCGCCCTGGTCGGGGGCGAGGAACAGCCGGTGGTAGCCGAGCTCCTTCAGGCGGCCAAGAGCGGCGTGGAGGGGCGAGGAGGGCTCGACACGTTGCTGCGGTGACATGCGGTCGAGAACGCGGGCTGCGGGCCGGATCACGTCCCGGGCGAGCCTGTGGACCTCGTCTCTGATCTGCAGGTCCTCGCTCCCGCCGACGGCAAGGTCGAGGAAGGTCGCACCCAGGTCGTGGCCGCCGCCGTCGTTCATCGCAGAGATCATACCGGGAGTAACCTACCGTAAGTAGGGACGAAGGTCCCAATACGCGGCGTGGGTCCCGGCTACGGTTTGCCGTTGCCTAGCTGTTGCGCCGGATCCTCCGGCGGCCGAGAAGGGGGAGCGCGATGAGATCGTTCGCATGGAGGCAGGGGCGGGCCCGGACCTTGGCGGCTGTCACGCTCACGGTGGCTGTCGCCACCATCGCCGCGGCATGCGGTTCCTCGGCGCCGTCGGCTCCGGCGGCCAAGACCGTCAAAGCCCCGGGACTGCCGAACTTCTACGCCGTCCCCGTCCCCCTGCCGCCAGGAGGGCCGGGGACGCTCATCAAGTCCGTGCGCGTCTCGCAGCCGGGCCTCGACGGCACCCTCTACAGGGTCATGTACGTCTCCGAGACGGCACTCGGCGCGCGCACGGCGGTGACCGGTCTCGTGGCCGTGCCGTCCACGCCTGCGCCTGCGGGCGGCTACCCGGTCGTCACCTGGGGTCACGGCACGAACGGCATGGCGCCCCAGTGCGCCCCGTCGCTCCAGCCCGCCTCGGCCGTGCCGTACGCCAACGTCCTGCTGCAGAAGGGTTGGGAGGTCGTCGCCAGCGACTACCAGGGAGAGGGCACGCCGGGGATCCTCCCCTACCTCGTCGGGGTCGTCGCAGCCCGCAACACGATCGACATCGTGCGCGCCGCCCGTGAGCTCCCCGCGGCCCACGCCTCGGCCAACTACGTCGTCTGGGGTCACTCCGAAGGTGGTCAGACCGCTATGTTCGCCCTCCACATCGGGGCCTCCTATGCACCCGAGCTCCACCTCGACGGGGTCGTCGCCGGTGCCCCGCCGTCGCAGTTCAGCGTCATCTACGACTTCCTGAAGACGAGCAAGTACCGCTTCTACCTCTTCATGGCCGCCGCCGGCTTCAACGCCGCCTACGGCAACACGATGGCCCCTTTGAACGAGGTCCTGAGCGCCCAGGCGCGCAAGCTCCTGCCGGACCTGACCAAGGGGTGCTTCAACTACCTGGAGAACACCCTCGACCACTACTCCTTGCCCCAGCTCGTCGAGGCCGACCCCTTCTCGGTCCCCACGTGGAAGCCACTTCTCGAAGAGAACGACCCCGCCAGCTTCACGAGCCCGGCCGCCGCGCCCCTTCTCCTCATCCAAGGCGGTGCCGACGAGCAGATCCCGGTCATCTCGACCCAGCTGCTGGCGTCCCACCTGTGCTCGATTGGCCAGGACCTCGAGCGGTGGATCTACCCGGGCCAGAGCCACTCGGGGGTCATCTCGGTCTCGATGCAGGACATGATGCGCTGGATGGCCGATCGCTTCGCCGGCGGGCCCAACCCCGACCCCTACGTACCGACGGGAGAGGCGGGGATCCAGACGACGAGCTGCCCGTAGGGGCGCAGCCGCCTGACGCATCGGCCGGCCGTCCCCTGCCCGTGGAGGGCGGCGACGGGGTGAACCTCCGTTCGCGGCCGTAGAATCGCTGTGTGAGCACACAGGCGGTCCATACCGTCGTCATCATCGACGATCATGGCCTCCTGCGTGCGGGGACCCGCCAGATCCTCGAGGAGGCCGGCGGGTTCCAGGTCGTCGGTGAAGCCGCCGACGGGGAGGCCGGGCTGGCCCTCGTGGCCGAGCTCGACCCCGAGCTGGTCCTCGTCGACATCCGCCTGCCCGGGCTGAACGGCATCGAAGTCGCCCGGCGGATCGCCGCGGGCGACGCAGGCACCCGGGTCGTCGTCGTCAGCGCCTACGACGACGAAGACTACGTCCAGGCGGCCCTGGCGGCCGGTGTGGCGGGGTACCTCCTCAAGACGACGCCGGGCGACGAGCTCGTCGGCGCCCTGCGAGCCGCCTTGTCGGGTGTCACCGTCCTCGACCCGGCGATCACCTTCCACCTGGCGGCCGCCCGGGCTGCGCGCGCCGGGGCGCACGACGGCTTGGAGGGCCGTCCCGACGTGCCGCCATCGCTCACCGCGCGCGAAGCCGAGGTCGTCCACCTCGTCGTCGAGGGCCTCGCCAACAAGGCCATCGCCCACCGGCTCGGGATCAGCGTGCGCACCGTCGAGGGGCACCTCAACCACATCTTCGACAAGACCGGCGCCAGCTCACGCACCGAGCTGTTCCGTCTCGCGCTCGAGCGCGGCCTCGTTCCCCGGCACGAGCAACGGCCCGGGAGCGGCGCGGGTGACACTGCGGCGCAGCCGCATGGCACGGAGGCTGCCGCCGGGTGACCGGGGACGAGCGCGTCGACAGAGGGGATCGGGCCACCAGGGGGGCGTCGGTGACCGGAGAAGGTCCGGCGACGGGAGACGACGGCGCGGTCGGGGGCCAGGGCCCCGCCGGCGTCCCTTCCGCTGCAGGTCGCGACGTCCG